>DATJHO010000041.1:0-23284 GCA_035493835.1 Devosiaceae bacterium | reverse complement strand
CTCGCGGCGGAAGAAAAACGATTCCCGCGTCGAAGCGTTCGGCACAGTGGACGAAGCCAATTCGTGTGTTGGCCTCGCTCGGGTCCACACGACCGGCATGCCCAAGGTCGATACCGTCCTCGCCCGCATCCAGAACGACCTATTCGATTTGGGCTCGGATCTCGCAACACCCGGGGGGGATCCCGATCCGGCCAGGCCGTCGCTGCGCATCACCGCGTCGCAGATCGATTGGCTCGAAAAGCAGATCGATCACTACAATGAAAGCCTCCAGCCGCTGACGAGCTTCGTCCTCCCCGGCGGTTCCCCGCTTGCGGCCAATCTCCACCTCGCCCGCACGGTCGCGCGCCGGGCCGAGCGGCTCGTCGTCGCGCTGGCCGAGAAGGAAGCCGACACCAATCCGGAAGCGCAAAAATACCTCAACCGCCTCTCGGACCTGCTTTTCGTCCTCGCCCGCATTGGCAACGCCAATGGCACCAAGGATGTGCTGTGGACGCCCGGGCGCTTTGCCGGCGAGGGCAATTAGTTTTTTCACTTCGATGGGAGACAAGCGTCTGGCTTGCCTGACTGGCCAATGGTCATGCCTCGGCTTGTCCGGGGCATCCAGGGCAACGGGCGCGGCCGCACTTGCGGCCCCTGGATTGCCCGGAATGACGGAGCCTCGGGGAGAGCGTCGGACAGCGGAAAGCTGGCGCCAGCCTCTCATTTCGCCGCGCACTCTGGCCGGAACAATGCTACCCACTCTTCACATGCGAACGCGCCTTGCGCATTACGGCCCCCGGGGGGAGGACCAATGAGCTATCTCGACCGCATTCTGCAGCAGGGCGAACAGGTTTTGGTGACCGGCAAGAAGCACTGGATCATCTACGCGCCCGGCGCCGTGATCATGGTGGTGGCGGGGGTGATCGAAGGGCTGAAGGGGTTTTTGCCCGGGATGGATGGTCTCATCGACATCCTGGCCTTGCTCGTCGCGGTGCTGGCGCTGATCGTGCTGTTCCGGGAGTGGTTCGAACAGTGGACCACCGAGATCGTGGTGACCAATCGCCGCGTCATCTACAAGCGCGGCTTCATCAGCCGGTACACCCGCGAGATGAACATGGAAAAGATCGAATCAGTCGGCGTCGACCAGCCGCTGCTCGGCAGGCTGCTCAATTACGGCACGGTTGACGTGCGCGGCACCGGCACCGGCCTCGAGCAGTTGAGGGGCATTGCCGACCCGCTGCAACTGCGCAACGCCATCATCGTCCGCTAGAGCGTTTCCAGGAAAAAGTGGCCACCACTTTTCCGCTTCGGAACCGCGACACGACAAAGAGTCAGAGCGCGTTCAGTGTTTCCTTGAACCGGCGAACGGCTCTAGCCGCTCGCGGCAACTTTTCCTTCAGCATGGCCGGATAGGATCGCGGCATCTGAATTTTTGGATTTGCCATGGATACCTCTGCCCTCGCCTCCAGCCTTGTCTCGATGAACGCCGCCAGCACGCAAAGCCAGATCGGCACGGCCGTGCTCAAGCAGTCGCTCAACAGCGAAAAGTCGGTGCTGGCCATTCTCGATCCGTCGAACTTCAAGGCCGCGCCTGCCCCCGGCACCGGCGTCGTGGTCGACAAGACCGCCTGATCTGCTGCTCAAAAGGGAGTGCGAAGTATTCGCACCCCTCGTCATGGCCGGGCTTGACCCGGCCACCCATGATGCCTTGCCCAGTCACGTGAAGACAGTCACCTAATCCGGCACGATCTCCCAGTCATCGCCCGGATTGAACCGGCGGATGGCAGCTGCCTTGGCGGTGGTGTCGGGGCCGAGGTCGGCCTTGTAGATGATGCCGTCCTTGCTGACGACGAAGGTGTTGATACCGGTCTCGCCATAGGTGACGGGCGTGGCGATGAGGCCGTAGCCGGCGATCATGTTGCCGTTGATGACGTAGTCGTATTGGCCGCCGGCAACGTTCGCCCCCTGGCCGGGCAAGATGCGGAAGCGATAGCCGAAATAGCCGCCGCCGGCCTTGGCTTTCTCCAATTGGGCGCTATCCGGGATTGCCCCGGCGGGGCTCTCGCCGTCGCCCTGCTCAGCCGGCCAGTAGAGGCCGTCGGTGTTGCCGGGCGTGCTGATCAGTTTTTGCGCATATTCCAGAACCCCGTCGCCGTCGTGGTCGGCGCTCGCGTAATCGTTCTGGGCATCGACATAGGCCTGGGCAGTGCTAATCGCCTCGGTCTCGTTCTCGCCGATGCGGCGCGCCAGGATCTCCTGAATCCCGGCGTTCGTATCAAAAGCCCATTTGCCGTCCTCCTGCCGGGCTAGCGGGAACGGAACCGGCCACTGTTCGTCGCCCAGTTCGAGGATGCGCTGATTGCCATTGTCCTCGACGGCGAGCTGCTTGGCCGCCCCCTCGCGCATCTTGGCAAACGTATCCTCGGCGCCCTCCGAGGTCTTCAGCTTGGCCGGATCGAGGCCCAAAAGTTTGGCCAGCCCATCAAAATCGTTGCCTTGCAGCGCCGTCTTGAAGCTGTCGACCGCCTGAGCCGGCTGATCGAAGGCGGGCGGTGCTTCGGGCGCGACATACTGCGCGAGGCCTGAAGCTTGCTGGGCAATTGCCGCCCCGCTTGTAATGGGGCCAGCCGCCAGCAGCGACGCCACGACAAGAACGATGGACGGACGCCTCAAGTGTCTCCGAAATAAGGGTTTCATGCTCATTCCTCTGCAATTAGCGCCGATGTCCGCCACCCCCGCCACCCCCTCCGCCTCCTCGCGGCACTGCCATGGCGGCTCCCCCGGTCGTACGCATGGCGGTGTGCCCCTGCTTCGAATAGGATCTTGTCTGGGCACCGCCGCGCACCTCGCCCAACCCGGATGGCACGACGGTCCTCGTATCCACCCGCGCCGCGGCCTTTGGTTTGCTCACCGTATGAGTGCTCTTGGCGGAAGCGACCTTCGCCTTGGTCGCAGTGGTCGTCTTGGCCGCACCCGATGACTTGGCCGCACCCGATGACTTGGCCGTCGCGCCCTTGGCCTTGGTAACCGGCGCTGATTGCTTCGTCGTTTGCGCCTTCTGCTTGACCGTCGCAGCAGCACCTGCCGCACCGGCACCCGCCGCCGCACCAAGACCGGCCGCCGCAGCAGCACCGGCCGCACCATTCACCGCACTCACCCGAATATCCTTGGCCTTGGTCGCCGTGTTCGCCGCGGCCGTCGTGTTTTTGATATCGCTGGCCTTCACCCGCAAATTATTGCCGGGGTCATCGGTGATGCTGCCCTGGATCTTGGTGCGATTGGCGCCGGTAAGCTGGCTGCGGTCGACGCTGACCTGACTGCGATCGACGTTGGTCCAATCCACGTCGTTCAGCTTCACCTTGCCGTTGATGTTGTTGAGGCAATTCTTGCAGTTGACGTCGATATCGCCGTTCCATTTCCCGCCCCAGACCCCACCGCGGCGCCAATCCACCGTCGCGGCCCAGGCTGAGCCAGCGACTGCCCCGGCAAAGAAGGGGGCGACGGGGCTGTAGTAGAGCGGATAGGGGTCTGGATAGTAGGTGACCGGCTCGATCTGATAGTCGGGCAAATAGAGCATTTCCGGCTCGTAGACGGGAATGTACACGGCTTCCGGGTTTGTCGGCGCGATCACCACATTGTCGTCCTCGTTGGAGACGGTGATCTTGTCGTCGGTCTTGATCGCGCCCTCGGCGACCGCCTTGTCGCGCAATTGCTGGATGGCCAGCAGCGCGTCCTTCTGCTGATAGGCGACAACCGTCCCGAGATCCTGCGTCCACTGGAGGTCGTCGTTCATCATCTTGACGACGTCCGGATAGTTCAGCAGCGAGACGATGCTGCCGTCCCAGGTGGACTTGGGCTTGGCGTCGGGTGTCTTCTTGAGGCTGTCGAGATAGCGCTGCGCCTCGACGATCTGCAGCGGATAAAGCGAAGCTGCCATGACCAGCGCGACAATATCGTCAGGATAGAGCGCAATCGGGGCCACCAGCGCCTCGAGCTCCTCTTCGGTCATGGGGCTGGGAGCGGCATCCTCGCTGGTCGTGGTTGCCGTGGCCGCGGCGGGAGCCTCGGTCTGCTGCGCCAGCACCGGCGAAGACGCGAGCAATGCCAGCATGATCGAGGCGACGATGCAGGTCGCGCGGCGGAAGGCGAGCATGGCAGGACCTCAGCTTCTGTGCCAACGAACGCCACGGGTGAGGGCCGTGGCGTTCGTTGGCTGAGAAAACCGATAGCCGTCGTCGCCGACGGCGCTGCTATGCCCTGCTGATCATAAGAACAAACCGGTTGAAACCGTTCTCTCGGCACCGGCAAGTCCAGCCGGCGCGTCGAGTGGTCTTTTTACGGACAGGGGCCAAAAACCGCCAGATACTAGATCGGGCTATGGGCGGATTGGCCGCCGTCCAAGGGGGCAGCCGGCTCAGCCCTTGGCCGCCTTGAGGGCTTCGACGACGTTGAAGCCGTCGGGGCTGTCCCATTTGGCCGGGCCCTGCAAGATGGCCAGTTCGCACGCCTTGCGGTCGAGCAGGAGGCTCGCCGGTAATCCCAACGCCACCGCGTTTTCCTTCAGCCGGTCGAGCGTCTTCAGCGAGGGATCGGCATAGAGCGGCAGATTGGAGATCTTGTCGCCAGCGAGGAACGCCTTGGCCTTGTCGATGCCGGTACCGCCGATGTCGAGATTGATGGGCAGCACCATGAAATCCGGCCCGTCATATTTCTGGGCCAGCGCCGACAGCGCCGGCATCTCGGCCCGGCAGGGAATGCACCAGCTGGCCCAGAAATTGACCAGCAGCGTCTTGCCGGCAAAATCCTTGAGCGCCACCGGCTTGCCGTTTTCATCCTGGAACGCCAAATCAGCATAGCCGCGCCCCTTGCCGGTCGGCTGCAGCGCCGCGAGTTCGCCCACGGCCGCCTTGTCGATGGAGGCGGCTTCGGCCGGCATCGGCGAACAGCCGGCGGCGCCCGAGGGCGTGGCATTGCTAAGCATCAGGGTCGCCGCTATAGCTACGACCAAGGCGACAAGAGCCGCCACCGCAATCAGTTGCGGCCCGCGTTTGCGGGATTTTGCCGGCTCTTGTGCGGTCAAATCAGCTCTCCAATCGCGAGCGAAATCCAGGATCTAGCAAATGAGCAATCGCATGTGGGGCGGACGGTTTGCGGCCGGACCGGACGCCATCATGGAAGAGATCAACGCCTCCATCGGCTTCGATCACCGGCTCTACCGGCAGGATATTGCCGGGTCAATCGCGCACGCCCAGATGCTTGCCGCAACCGGCATCCTGACCGAATCCGACCGCGACGCCATTGTCGCCGGTCTAGAGAAGGTCCGGGGTGAAATCGACGCAAATAGTTTCACGTTTTCGCGCGCGCTGGAAGACATCCACATGAACGTGGAAAGCCGGCTCAAGGAAATCATCGGCGATCCCGCGGGGCGCCTCCATACGGCCCGCTCGCGCAACGATCAGGTCGCCACCGATTTCAGGCTCTATGTCCGCGACGTGATCGACACCTTCCTGGCGCAAATCAAGGCGCTGCAGATCGCGCTTGTCGCCCGCGCCGAGCAGGAACTCGAAACCATCATGCCGGGCTTCACCCACCTGCAGAGCGCGCAGCCGGTGACCTTCGGGCACCATTTGATGGCCTATGTCGAAATGCTGGCCCGCGATGCCGGGCGCCTCGCGGATGCGCGCAAGCGGCTTAACGAAAATCCGCTGGGATCGGCCGCTCTCGCCGGCACCCCGTATCCCATCGACCGCCACATGACGTCGGCCGCCCTGGGTTTCGATCGCCCGACCGCCAATTCGCTCGATGCCGTCTCCGACCGCGATTTCGCGCTCGAAACGCTGGCGGCCGCGGCGATCTGCGCCATGCACCTCTCGCGCTTCGCCGAGGAGATGGTGATCTGGAGCTCGGCCCAGTTCAACTTCATCCGCCTCTCGGACAAGTTCAGCACCGGCTCCTCGATCATGCCGCAAAAGCGCAATCCGGACGCCGCCGAACTGGTGCGCGCCAAGGTCGGCCGCATCCTCGGCGCCCTGACCTCGCTGCTGGTGGTGATGAAGGGCCTGCCGCTGGCCTATTCCAAGGACATGCAGGAGGACAAGGAAGTTGCCTTCGACGCCTTCGACAGCCTGTCCCTCGCGCTCGCGGCCATGACCGGCATGGTCGGCGATCTTACCGTCAACCGCGAGCGCATGCGCGCCTCGGCGGCCGCCGGCTTTGCGACCGCCACCGACATGGCCGACTGGCTGGTGCGCGAGGCCAATATTCCGTTCCGCGACGCCCATCACATCACCGGGCACGCCGTAGCGCTTGCAGAGCAGAAGGGCTGCGGGCTCGACGCCCTTACGATCGAGGATTTCAAGCTCATCGACCCGCGCCTCGACAGCCGCGTGTTCAAGGTGCTGACCGTCGAAAGCTCGGTGCGCTCGCGCAAGAGCTATGGCGGCACGGCGCCGGAAAACGTGCTGGCGCAGGTAGCCCGCTGGAAAGAGGCGCTCACCGGCGAGAAAACCGCCGCGAAGGTAAAAAGCGGGTCGCACGGGCATGGGGATGGCGGCATAGAGTAGGGCGCGCTTGCGCCTTCTCGTCGCGCCCCGCAAATATTAACTTGTGAATCAAGGCGGTTGGGAGAAAAACGGAGGGGTGTTAGGAGACGTAGGCCCAATGGCTCGATCGCCACGCCGAATGCGTTTGACCGCCGACCATGTCGCTCTTGTCCATAGCGGCCAGCCGATCGAGGACGACGCGAACCCACCCGAAGGCATGGTCAAGTCCACGGACGAAGACTATGCCGAAACGATCGCCCGGCTGCTGGCCACGGGGCCCGATCCGGCGGACATGTGGTTCTTCGCCTATGGCTCGCTGATCTGGAAGCCGGCCTGCGGTTTCGTCGAAATCCGCACCGGCCTGGTGCGCGGCTGGCATCGCGCGTTTTGCCTCGGCTGGAACACGAGGTTCCGCGGCTCGGAGGAAAACCCGGGCCTGATGCTGGCCCTCGACAATGGCGGGGCATGCAAGGGGGTTGCCTACCGCCTGCCGCCCCACGAGGTGGAGGCCAACCTCAAGAAGCTGCTGGAGCGGGAGATGGGCTGGAAGCCATCGGCCTTTCCGCCGCGCTGGGTCGACGTGGTGACCAGCGAGTGCCGCATCCGCGCGCTCACCTTCTGTATCGACCGCCGCTCTCCCCGTTATATCTCGGGCCTCAGCGAGGAACAGGTCGCCTCCGTCCTCGCTCGGGCGGTGGGCGCCCGCGGCTCGATGGCCGAGTATCTTTTGCACACCATCACGCATCTCGAGGAAATGGGCATCCATGACCCGCATCTGTGGCGGCTGCAGGAATATGTGGCCGCCCAGATCGAAGCCGAACTGGGTCCGCTCGCCGAGCCGGCCCCGCGCGCCGTCTCCGACCGGGGATAGTCCCGCAGCCGCTTGAGCAGCACGGCTGGCGCGTGTTACGACCCGCGCGTTCCGAGATCGGAGCAAGGCACTGGTCATTCCTCCCTCAGGGGAGGCGCGGGGGGCGGGTTTGGTACATCATTTCGAATACCGCGAGGACGCGCTCTTCGCCGAGGAAGTTGGCGTTGAAGCGATTGCCGAAAAGGTAGGGACGCCCTTCTACCTCTATTCCGCCGCTACGCTCCGCCGCCATGTGCGGGTGATGCGCGAGGCCTTTGCCGGCCAGCAGACGCTGATCGCCTACGCCATGAAGGCGCTGTCGAACCAGGCGGTGCTGACGCTGCTGGGCAAGGAAGGCGCGGGCGCCGACGTGGTTTCGGGCGGCGAGCTCGAGCGGGCCATCGCCGCGGGCATTCCCCCCGAGCGGATCGTCTTTTCGGGCGTCGGCAAGACCGTCGCCGAGATGCGGCGCGGCCTCGCGCTCGGCATCAAGTGTTTTAATCTCGAATCCGAGCCCGAGCTGGAGCGGCTGAACGACATCGCCGGCGCCATGGGCAAGATCGCCCCGGTTTCGGTGCGCATCAACCCCGATGTCGATGCGGAAACGCACGCCAAGATCTCGACCGGCAAATCGGAGAACAAATTCGGCATCCCCGCCGAGCGGGCGCGGGCCGTTTACGCACGCATCGCCGAGCTACCACATGTTCGGGCCGTCGGCGTCGACATGCATATCGGCAGCCAGATCACCAAGATGGCTCCGTTCGACAGCGCCTTCGCGCTGCTGGCCGATCTGGTGCGGGCACTCCGTGCCGACGGTCACGACATCCGCCACGTCGATGTGGGCGGCGGCCTCGGCATCCCCTATCACCTCGACGACGCTGCGCCGCCCGATCCGCTCGCCTACGCCAATGTGGTGAAGCGCCACATATCCGGGCTCGGCTGCGAGCTGGTGCTGGAGCCCGGACGGCTGATCGTCGGCAATGCCGGCATCCTCGTCACCAGCGTGGAATATGTGAAGACGCCGGAGCTGCCGGGCGGCAAGACCTTCGTCATCGTCGATGCGGCGATGAACGATCTGATCCGCCCCACGCTCTATGAGGCGCACCACGATATCCAGCCGGTCCGGCACTCGAACAAGCCGGCGATCACCGCCGATATCGTCGGCCCGGTCTGCGAAACCGGCGACTACCTCGCCCAGGCCCGCACCATCGAGGGCGTCGGCGAGGGCGACCTCATCGCGGTCATGAGCGCCGGCGCCTATGGCGCGGTGATGGCCTCGACCTACAATTCCCGCGCCCTGGTGCCGGAGGTGCTGGTCGACGGCGACAAATGGCACGTCATCCGCCCGCGCCGGTCGGTGGAGGAATTGATCGGGCAGGATAGCGTGCCGGACTGGCTGTGAGGTTTTCGGACTGAGGCCGGAGACCTGCGCGGCCTCTCCGGGCCTTGAGACCTCCAAACCATCCGCCGTCACCCCGACGAAAGTGCTGGGCAGGCTACAAACAGAGCTTCCCGCCTTCGCGGGAATGACCCGAAGTTTTGTGAGCCGACCCGTGCCACTCCGCGGCGTCATTCCCGCGAAAGCGGGAATCTCTGTTAAGTACTGGATTCCGGCTTTGCCGGAATGACGCGGTGATGAGGCTGCACCCGCGGTCAACCCTCGGCGGCGGCGCGCTTGGCCAGTGACACGATTTCGACCGGCTTGCCTGCCAATGCGTCGGCGACCTTGCCGAGCAGTTCACCCAGCGTGAATGGCTTTGGGATCACGTCGTAGATCAGCGCATCGAGCCCGTGCGCCCGCTCGCGCTGATCGGCAAAGCCGGTCATCAGCACGATGGTGATCTCGGGGTGGGTCGCCCCCACTTGCAGCGCTAGTGCGATGCCATCCATCACCGGCATCTTGATGTCCGAAAGCAAGAGGTCGAAGGCCCCCTGCTCGGCCGCACAGATTTCGGCCGCGAGGCCCCCATCTTCGGCCGTCACTACTTCGTGGCCGGAGTGCCCGAGCGCCCGCTCCACGAACTGACGCACATTGTCGTCATCCTCAGCGAGCAGAATTCTGGCCATTGGCGGCTACTCCAGTCGTTTGAATCTGTGCGGGCAGGGCATCGCCAGGGGACGCCTGGCGGCTGGCGAAGCTGAGCTTGACCTCCCTGGCGCCCTCAGGCGGCTTGATGAGTTGCGTCTCGAACCGCAACGTTTCCCCCGGCCTCAGCTGGCTCGCGCCGAGCAGGACGCTCCACTCGTAGAGCGGGCGCCCCTCCGCACCGAGCAATGTGACGATGATTTGCGGCACGTCGACCACGCCGCCGGCGACGCTGGCGACGCGGCCCTGCACGCTCAGCACCTCGTCACCGCCCCTGAGCGACTTGAGCGTGTGCACATCCCGGAATTCGAGGCCCAGCACATTGACGCCCAGCCCTACCGCCGCATAAAGGCCCGCAAGCTCCGGATATTGCTGCTCCAATTGGCCGCGCAGCGTCACGATGCCCCCGAGCACGGCGACCAGCACGACGATCGCCGTGGTCCGGGCCGCGCGGCGGACGCGGACGACCTGCAGCTTGCCGTGATTGCTGCGCTGCCGCCGGAAAAATTCGAGCTGCTGGCGCTTGTGGGTGGCTGGATCGAAGCTTGCCGCAGACGCCTTGGCGCCGGCCCTGGCTTCGGCGGCCTCGAGCTCGTCGCGGCTTGACAGAGCCGCGGCTTCGGTCGCCATCCGGAGCTGGGCCCGCGCTCGTTGCCGCAGCTCCTCCTCGGCGAACTCGCGATCGAGCACGTCCTCGTCGATTTCGGGGGCAGGCGGCCGTGGCCGCTCGGCCCGGGCCTGCCAGGATTTCGAGCAATTGGCGCATTGCACGTTGCGTCCCTTGGTACCCAGGGTCGCATAGGCGAGCTGATAGCGCGTGCCGCAATGCGGGCAGGCGATGACGACCGGCAATGGTTGGGGCGCTGGCATGAGCGGCACCATAGGTCCGGACGGTTAAAACTCCTCAAACCCGTCGCCGCCGCAGATGGGTCCCGTCGGGCGCCACAAAATTGCCCAAATCGCTGGCGCCGCCTCACTGGAACCGCAAAATTGGTGTGGATCGCCCCCGCAATGCGAAAGGGTATCGCGCAAGGAGGCTCTTGCTTGGGCTGCTGCTATGATATTGCTGCCTGATTCGGAGAGGGACGTGATCGAATTTTCCAATGTAGGATTGCGGTATGGCCAAGGCCCCGAAATCCTCAAGGATCTGAGCTTCCGGATTGAGCCGGGCACGTTCCACTTTCTCACCGGCCCCTCCGGCGCGGGCAAGACGTCGCTGCTGAAACTCCTGTTGTTGTCGTTGCGGCCGAGCCGCGGCACGGTGACGATGTTCGGCGAGGATGTGACCAACCCCGACCGGGACCGCCTGCTGCAGATGCGCCGGCACATCGGCATCGTCTTTCAAGAATTCCGCCTGCTCGACCATCTGACCACGTTCGAAAACGTGGCCCTGCCCCTCCGTGTGCAGGGGCAACCGGAAAGCCAATACCGCGCCAATGTCGAGGAACTGCTCGATTGGGTGGGGCTGGGCGAGCGGATGCACGCCCACCCGGCGCTGCTCTCGGGGGGCGAGAAGCAGCGCGCCGCCATCGCCCGCGCCGTCATCGGGCGGCCGGACATCCTCTTGGCGGACGAACCCACAGGCAATCTCGATCCGGAACTGTCGGTCCGGCTGGTGACGCTGTTTGCCGAGCTCAACCGCACCGGCACCACTATAATTCTGGCCACCCACGAACTGACGCTGCTCGATAGCTTCGCCTTCCCGCGGATGGTCCTGGACGATGGGGGACTGGTCTTTCATGCCTAGCATTCCCCTGCCCGGCCTCCCCCTGCCTCGCCCCGGCCGCACCACGCCGATCGTGCCGGAGCGCTCGGTCGCGGGCCGCACCTTGGTGCTGCTCATCGCCATCATGACTTTCCTCTCCGGCGTGACGCTGGGCGGCGTGGTGCTGGTGCAGAAATCGGCCGTCGCCTGGTCGTCCGATGTCGGGCGCGAGGTCACCATCCAGATCAAGCCCGTCGCCGGCGAGGTGATGGAAAGCAATCTCAGGCTCGCCGTGTCGCTGGCCGAGGCGACGCCGGGGGTGGCCAGCGCCCGTGCGTTGAGCCTCGAGGAGAGCCAGAACCTGCTGAAACCCTGGCTCGGCGAGGGGCTCGATCTTTCGACCCTCCAGATCCCGCGCATCGTTACGGTGCAGCTCAGCGATCCGCAGGACGCCGATATCGGCCGGCTGGAAAACGACCTCAAATCCATCAAGGGCGCCAGCCTCGATACGCACGCCGCCTGGCGGCGGCAGCTCAACAACATGGCCGGCGCCATCGTCGTTTCCGGGCTGCTGGTGCTGGCCCTGATCGTTGTGGCAACGGTGCTCGCGATCATCTTTGCCACCCGCGGCACCATGGCTACCAACCGGGAGATCGTCGATGTGCTGCATTTCATCGGCGCCTCGAACAATTTCATCGCCGACGAGTTTCAGGGACGCTTCCTGCTGATCGGCTTTCGCGGCGGCATCTTCGGGGGGCTCGCGGCAATCCTGTTCTTCGTGATCGTCGCCCTCGCCGCCGGCAATATGGGAAGCACCGACATCAATGCCGAGTTCGGCGTGCTCTTCGGCCGCTTCGGCATTGGTTATGACGGGGCAGCCGGCATTGCCGCGGTGGTGCCGGTGATCGCCGCCATGACCGCCATCACCTCGCGGATGACCGTCAGGCGGTTTCTGTCACAAATTTCTTGACCGATCGGTCTATTGTCCGATCGCGCAATCGAGCATCGGGAGGATACTCATGATCGCGCAGGCCATTCGCTCGCTGTTATTCTACTTGTTGTTCATCGGACAGACGGCGATTCTGGCGCTGTTCATCGGCACGGTCACCCTGTTTCTGCCCAAGGACAAGCCGGCGCCCGCCTTCCTCTGGGCGATCGGGCGCTATTGGGGCCGCTCGAACCTCGTGTTCCTGCGCTACGTCGTCGGCATCCGCTCGTCGGTCGAGGGCACCGAAAACATCCCCCAGGGCGGCTGCATCATCGCTGCAAAACACCAGAGCGACTGGGACATCCTCGCCATCATGCCGCACACGAAGCTGCCGGCATTCATCGCCAAGCGCGAACTGCTCGACATCCCCTTCTTCGGCTGGGCGGCGCGGCTGCTCAACACCATTTCGGTCGATCGCAAGCTCGGCGGCCAGGCGCTGCCGCTGATGCTGGCCGAGGCCGCCGAGAAGCTGAAGCACGGCTCGGAAGTCATCATCTTTCCCGAGGGCACGCGCCGGCCGCCACTGGCGCCGCCCGAGTACAAATTCGGCATAACCCGCCTCTATCTCGCCCTGAACGTGCCCGTGGTGCCGGTGGCGGTAAATTCCGGGCTGTTCTGGGGCCGCAACAGCCCGGTGCTGTGGCCGGGGACGGCCCGCGCCCGCTTCCTGCCCGCGATCCCGCCCGGCCTCGCGCAGCAGGAGTTCCAGGCCCGGCTGGTCGATACGATCGAGGCGGCAAGCCGCGACCTCGCCCTCGGGGCTTTCCGCGAGGGCCTCGCCCGGCCGATCCCCCCGGAACTGCGGCAGAGGTTCGAGGCCGCCCAGGCGAGCGTCGAGCCATAGGATATACTACATATTGACGTTGCACCGAATCGCGATCTAGACCTAGTGGCATTCAACCGTGCAGCTTGACCTGCCCGGCATTTTGTTCTAATTTTGTTCTCTTTCAGAATGCCGGGGGGCGGACGATGAGCGTAGTGGCGGACCGGTTCGAGGATCTGCAGCCCGTGGCGCGGGCGACCAATTGGCGTGGCCGCTCCGGGCGTTTCTATGCGCTCGACACCGTCGCGCTGGATCGCTTCGTGCTCAACGATTCGGGCATGTATCTGCTAGCCGCCGGCGGTCTGGTGCTTTGGGTCGGCACGGCGGACGAAGTCGTAAACGATGCCGCCACCCGCACCCGCTTCCGGGCCGCCCTCGATGAAGCGGAGATCGCCTTCCGCATCGCCGCCCCCGAGCATGAGATCGAGCGGATGACACTGGCCTGGGACCTTGAGGGCGCCGAACCGGTTTTGGGGCTCAACCTGGCCTGATCGCGAGTGCGGTGTCGGAATTAGGTCGCGCCCCGTGCCACATCGTCATCCCCCGGCCCATGACGAGCAAGTGCCGCGAATGTTTCAATTCAACAGGGCCCGTGCACTACGCCACGTCGGGGATCGGCGTTTCCAGCGCGTCGACCAGCGCTTCGAGGGCGCGGTCGCTGATTCCCATCTGGCGGAGGTGCAGCGCCGTGTTCAGCACATAGTCAGCGTTGCTGCCGGAGATGCCGAAGCCGCGCCGGACGATCCGGACCTGCTCGTCGATCGACAGCGCTCCGGCATATTGCCCGTGGGCCTCGTTGATGACGTAAGTGAGCGCTTGGACGGTGGCGCCGCTGGCGAGCCGCACCGGCCGTACCACCTCAAGGTAATCGTCCGTCACCAGTTCGCGTTCGCGCAGATAAGCGAGCGTCTCCGGCCAGAGGGCATCGGCCACGGCAAACGCCATGCCGCCGCAGGAGCCGCCGCGCGCCAGCCCAAATACCAGGCCAGGCACATCCGGGGTGCCGCGATAAATGTGCGAGTAGAGGCAGAGACTGCGATGCAGCCCCCTGAGCAGCGCCCGCTCGCTGCGGACGAAGGCAAAGCCAGGGCGCCAGATCAGCGAGCCGTAGCCGAATACCCAGTGCACCCCGTCATCGATCATCGGTAGTTCTCCGCTGGCCCAGTTTTGACCCATCTCCCCCTGGGGTCGCAATGGGGCCATACGAATTTGAAGGGTCAAGCGAGCTTCCCTCCGGCACTGCCTTCACAACGAGCCCGTCATGCCACGGCTCGTCCGGGGCATCCAGGGGCAACAGGCACGGTGGCGCTTGTGATCCGGGATTGCCCGGACAAGCCGGGCAATGACGGTGTCTGTGGCGGGGGAAGCGGAGAACGAAAGTCTAGCGGTCGTGGTTCAGCCTTGCCCGTCACTTGCCAGGCGTGACGGATATCCCTGCCCCGGCTACAAGACGGCATGAAACGAATCGCCATTCTCGCCATCGTCATCGTCGTCGTGATCGGCGGCTGGTCCGCCGCCTGGTTCGTGGCGAGCGGCATGATCCGCCAAAACATCACCCAGCTCGCCAGCGCCGACGGGCAGGCGACCCCGCGCGTTACGTGCAGCAAGCTCGATATCGGCGGCTATCCCTTCTGGTTCGACGTTGCCTGCAGCGACTTGACGGTGACGCAGGGCGACCTCACCGGCAATGTGGCGCAGGTGAAGGCGACGGCGCTCGCCTACTCCCCCTGGCAGGTGCTGTTGCGTGTCAGCGCGCCGGCAACGCTGGAGGATGCTTTTAGCGGCAGCAAGGAGCGGCTGGATTGGCAAAACCTTGAGGCCAGCGCCCACCTCACCGGCTGGCGCATCGAGCGGATCTCGGTTGTAGGCGACGGGCTGGCCCTGAGCGATACGGTGGCCGGTGCCAATTTGATGGGCAAGGCTGCCCATGCCGAATTCCACCTGCTCGATATTCCCGAGCAGCACGATGCACAAAAGGGTCTCGCCGCGCTCAGGCTCTACGCCACCGCGACCGGCCTCGACGCCCCCGGCTTCCAGATCACTGACGGCAAGTCGACGCTCGATGCGCGGATCAGCGGTGTTTCGGATGACGTGCGCACCTATGGAGACGCGGACCTGCTGAAGCGCTGGCAGACGGCGGGCGGCAAGATCGACCTCGCCGGTTTTACCGGCAATGCCGGGGCGCAGAGCTTCGACATCAAGGGCAGCATCGGCCTCGATACCGGCGGCCATCCGGCCGGCCAGCTGAGCCTTGCCTCAAAGGGACTGGTGGAGCGCTTCGGCAGCGCCGTACCCGACCAGTACCGCGCCCTGGTGCTCGGCAATCCGGGGGCGGACGGCACCTACCAGCAGACGCTGACTTTCACCAACGGATTGATTTTTTCGGGCGTCATTCCGTTGGGCACGCTGCCGGCGCTGATGTAGGGGCGCGGACGAGGGCGCTGGCGCTGAGCCTGCATCAAGGAAACACCCCCCCACCCCATCCCTCCCCTCAAGGGGGAGGGAGGACATGCGGCACGGCGGTGCTCCATCGCCCCTCCCCCTTGAGGGGAGGGTGGCGGCAGCCGGGTGGGGGTTGTTTCCTGTTCTGGCGAGGTGAGAATTACACCTAAGCGTCGTCGCCGCCGCCGTGATCGCGCACCGGGGCCGGCGGCTCCACATTTACGTCTATCACCGCAGCAGTGCTGTCGACGGCGTGCGGGCGGCCGAAATCGGGGGCGGCGGTTTCCTGGCCGGCATTGATGATCGAGCGGCGGATTGCCCTGGTGCGGGTGAACATCGCCTCGAGCCCAGGCCCGTCCCCATCGCGCACGGCCCGCTGCAGCACCGCAAGATCCTCGAGGAAGCGGCCGAGCATTTCCAGCACCGCCTCCCGATTGGTGAGGAAAACGTCGCGCCACATCACCGGATCGGACGCCGCGATGCGGGTGAAATCGCGGAACCCGGAGGCCGAGAATTTGATCACCTCGGACTTGGTCGCGGCCTCGAGGTCGGCGACGGTGCCGACGATGTTGTAGGCGACGAGGTGCGGCACGTGGCTGGTAATCGCCAGCACCATGTCGTGGTGATTGGCATCCATCACCTCGACCTTGGAGCCCATGGCGCCCCAGAATGACATCAGCCGGTCGACAGCCACCGAATCGACGCTCGGCTCGGGCGTCAGCACGCACCAGCGGCCGATGAACAGTTCGGCAAAGCCCGCCGAGGGACCGGAATGCTCGGTGCCCGCGATCGGGTGCGCCGGAATAAAGTGAACGCCCTCGGGCACATAGGGGCCGACGATCTTGTGCACATAGGCCTTGACCGAGCCGACATCGGACAGAATGGCGCCCGGCGCAAGCAGCGGGCCGATCTGCTGCATCACCGGCTCATAGGCGCCGACCGGGGTGCAAAGGATGACGAGGTCGGCGCCGCGCACCGCTTCGGCCGCATCGCGGGTATAGATATCGCCCAGGCCCAGCGCCCGCGCTTCGTCGAGCGTTTCAGCCTTGCGGGTGGTGATCGCGATGGTTTCGACCAGGCCATGCGCCCGCGCCGCCCGCGCGATGGACGAGCCGATGAGGCCGATGCCGATCAGCGCCAGTTTCTTGAACATCAATCGCTCCACGAACTAGTGGCCCCGGCAGATGACTTTTGTCATTCGCCCCTGGCGCCGAATTCCTTCAATATTTCAACCACGCCGCGCATGTGCTCCTCGCGGCCGATGGAGATCCTGAGCCCCTCCGGAATGCCGTAGCCATGCATTTCGCGGACGATCAGCCCCTTGCCCCGCAGCGCGGCAAACGCCGCCTTGGCCGTGGCGACATCGGGGAACAGCGCCAGGATGAAATTGCCCTGGCTCGCAAGCACCCTGATGGCGTTCGAGGCGAGGCTAGCGGTCAGCCAGTCGCGCCATTGCGCGTTGTATTGCCTGAGGCGCGCGGTGAATTCGGTGTCGCGCGTCGCCGCGGCGGCGGCGGCCTGCCCGGCGACGGTGACGTTGAAGGGCCCGCGAATGCGGTTGACCGCATCGACGATGTGCTCGGGCCCATACATCCAGCCGATGCGCTCGGCCGCCAGCCCCATCTTGGAGAAGGTGCGCACCATGACGACGTTTTCGGTCCGGTTCACGAGGTCGATGCCGACCGAGTAGTCGGCCGCCGTGACGTATTCCGCATAGGCGGAATCGATGACCAGCAGCACGTCGCGCCGGAGCCCTTGATGCAACCGGTCGAGTTCGACGGCCGAAAGATAAGTACCCGTCGGGTTGTTGGGATTGGCGAGCAACACAATCTTGGTGCGCGGCGTCACGGCGCCCAGCAGCGCCTCGATATCGGCGCGATAGTCGGTCTCGGCGGCCACGACGAGCTCGGCGCCGGCCGCGCGGGTGACGATCGGATAGATGTTGAAGCCATATTGGCTCATCACCGCTTCGTCGCCCGGCCCGAGATAGGCCTGCGCCAAGACGTGCAGCAGGTCGTCCGAGCCAAAACCGCAGACGATCCGCGCCGGATCGATCCCGTGTACCTCGCCGAGCGCCTCGCGCAACAGGCGGGAGCTGCCCTCCGGGTAGATCTCCGGACGCCCGATGGCGAGCCGCAAGGCTTCGAGCGCCTTGGGACTGGCCCCGAGCGGGGATTCGTTGGCCGAAAGCTTGACCGGCTCGATGCCGGCCGGTGCATCAGAGCGGCCTGGAACGTAAGGAGCGATCTTGAGGATGCCGGGTTGGGGCTGGGGGCGGTCGGACATCGGTCTTTTGGGTTAGGGAAAAGCGCCCGGACCATAGAGAAAGGCTTATCCGAACGCAAAGGAAACCGGGCTCTCGCCCCGCCCGCCCCCGTGCTATCATCGAAGCGTCGATCGGCTGCGGAGGAGGCATGCAATGACGGCAATGAACATCGTGCACATGCGTGTAAAGCCTGGCAAGGAGGACGAGTTTCTCGCGATACAACGCGACGTCGAGGAGGAAGTGGCGGCGGGCATGCGCGCGCTATGGGTGATCAAGACCGGCGAGCGCAGCTACTGCTTCGTCGGCGAATGGGACACCATGGAGGCGATCATCGAAGCCCGTCCCAAGATGATTGGCCAGCTCGACCGGATGCGGGGCGTGCTCGAGGATCTGGGAGGCGGACGCGGCGTTACCGAGCCCTATTCGGGAGCGGCGATGGTCGAATACAAGCGATGGAGCGTTTTGGGCAAGGACGGGCACAAGAGCTGAGCGAGCCACAGCTGCCGGGCGACAAGCTCGGCGAAATCTTTACTGGTCGCGAATGTTCATCGTGGCCGCTGCCGGCGCCAAGGCCGGCAGGCGCACATAGCGTTCTTTGCGCTGCCGCCGGGGCACGGCCGGGAACAGTTCCTTGCGCGCCCTGACCACGGTTACCCCGGCCAGGGCCGGCCCCAGCAGCCGCCCGGCGCGCTCGAAGCCGCGGGCCCATTTCAGCATGAACTCCTTCTTGGCCGGCGGCAGGAACAGCGCGTCCCGCCAGATCTCGGGGGTGAAGGAGTGGTCACGCAGCAGCTTTTCGATCTGCGACTTGCTGAAGGGATTGCCGGTGCCGAAGGGAGTGTTGTCGCGCTGCGCCCAGAGGCCGCGGCGGCGCGGCACGACCACGATGAGCTTCGCACTGGGCGCCGCTACCCGCCACAGTTCGCGCATGAGCTCGGTGGCATCCCCGATGTGCTCGAAGGCGTGCACGGCGATGATCAGGTCGACGGCGGCATCGGTCAGCGGCATCTCGAAGGGGTCGCAAAGGACGCTCATCGACGGGCCCTCGCGCGGCCAGGCCGAGGCGCCCTGCCGGGCCGGCATCAGCGCGATCACGCGCTCGGCGCGGGCCAGGGAGAACCGCAGATAGGGGGTTGCAAAACCGAGACCCAGCACGCGCTTGGCCCGGATATCGCCCGACATCTCGATGATCGGATCGCGCACCAGCGCCCGCGCAATCCGTCCGAGCGGGGATTTGTAAAAATCTATAAGCCTTGTCACATCCTCGGCCATGCCCTGATTCTGCCGCAGCCGGATGCGGTTGTCATCTCTTCTTTCCGGGCGAATTGCTGCCGTATTGAAAGGAATGCCCAAATGAGCCTCATCGTCGACGTCTTCATGACCCGCAACGACAATTACGGCTATCTCGTCCACGATTCCGAGACCGGCAAGACGGCCGCCATCGATGCCCCCGAAGCCGGGCCCATCAAGCAGGCCCTCACGGCGCGCGGCTGGACGCTCTCCGACCTCCTGATCACCCACCACCACCAGGACCATGTCGAGGCCATTCCGGCCCTCGTCGAGGAATTCGGTGTCAGGGTGACCGGTCCGAAGGCGGAAGCGGAGAAGATCGAACGGCTAGATGTCCTCGTGGAACCCGGCGACACTGTCCAGTTGGGTGCGACCCGGCTGATGGTTTACGGCACCCCGGGCCACACGCTCGGGCACATCGTTTATCACGACCCCGCCGGGCGCCACCTTTTCACCGCGGACGCGCTGTTTTCGATGGGTGTTGGCCGCATGTTCGAAGGCACGCCCGGGCCGATGTGGGAGGGCCTGCGGGCACTACGCGATCTTCCCGACGACACGCTGATCTATTGCGGCCACGAATATTCGCTTTCAAACGCCAGATTTGCTCTCAGCGTCGATCCCGACAACCCGGCCTTGAAGGTGCGCGCGGCCGAAGTGGAAAAGGCCCACGAAGCGGGCCGGTTCACCATCCCGGTCACGCTCGAGATGGAAAAGCGCACCAACCCCTTCCTCCGCGCCGATACGCCGGAGATGGCCAGGGCGATGGGGCTGCCCGCAAGTGATCCGGTCGCGGTCTTTGCCGCCCTGCGCAAGGCCAAGGACAATTTCTAGCGAGAGCCGATGATCGAGGCCGCCGGACTCAGCTTCAGGCCGGTCGACCGCTCCACCTGGGCGGATTTCGAGAGGCTGTTCACCGGGCCCGGCGGCCCAAAACATTGCTGGTGCATGGTCTGGCGCGCCACAGCCGAGGAAGGCCGCGGCACAAGCGGGCCCGTTCGGCACGGGCAGATACATGATCGGATCGAGCGCGGAGTGCCGGTGGGGCTCCTCGCCTATGAGGGCGATCTCCCCGTTGCCTGGGTTTCAATCGCCCCGCGGGAAACCTATCGCCGGCTCAACGGCCCCGGGGCGAGGCCCGGCGAAATCATCTGGTCGCTCGCCTGCATGTTCACCCCGCGCAAGCGCCGCGGCGCCGGCACCACCCATCGGCTGATCGCGGCGTCGGCCGAGCACGCCCGCAAGGCGGGCGCCAATGTGCTGGAAGCCTATCCGGTTGCCGACGATGCACCGAGCTATCGCTTCATGGGGATCGTCTCGGCCTTTTCGCGCGCCGGGTTCACTGAGATTGGGATGGCGGGAACCCGCCGGCATGTGATGCGGTTGTGGCTTTAACCAATTCTTAAGCATGCGCTTGGCGTTCGAGCCGCAAGGCAGTAGCCCTTTTTCAACCGCCAGAAGCGCTGCGAGAAAGCAGATCCCAGTCATGCCGAACAGCGCCGAAAAGAGCGGGAGCCCCGCCCCAGAGAGCCGGGCGCTGACGATCCTGCCTGACGAACCGTCAACTCATCGCGGGGGCGGTGCCGCACCGGCTGGCGCTGCCTTCGTCTCCCAGCTCATCGCCGAGCGCCAGCACCTGCCCCCGCAGCGCGAACGCCGCCGCGCCCCCCTCGCCACCGCCCTTTGCAGCTACGAGGCGACCGAACGGCAAACCATACGCCGCCTGCCCCCGGGCTACCGGAAGTCGCTGTCAGTTTGAGGCCATGCCACATCGTCATCCCCGGGCTTGACCCGGGGACCCCATGAGGCCTTTCCAGTATCGAGGGCGGACGTGGCTCGGCATCATGGGTGGCCGGGTCAAGCCCGGTCATGACGAGTTGCACGATGAGTGCTTCAGCTCAATGGGATCGCGCTCAGCCCCAAAACTCAGTTGTAAGTGACGTCCCGCTGGGCGGCGCTCATGGAGACCGAGAAGCCGGCGACCACGTCGATCAGGCTCATCGCCATCAGGATGAAGAAGGCCGAACTCGCCGCCGCGCCGACGAGGATGAACTCGATCAGGTAGAGGACGAAAACGAGCGTCGAAAAGATGTGCTCGGTGATCGAGGGCGCCCCGATCCGCGTCGATTTGAGAATCTCGAAGAAGAGGCAGATCAGCCCGACCACGACGATCAAATCGCCCAGCGTCAAAATCCAGGGTGCCCCGGAGGCCATGAAGATCGAAAAGATCTGATGGCCCCAGCCGGCCGGCGTACCGCCGAAAAAGATGAAGCCGATCAGGTTGTAGATGACGAACGGCACGAACAGCAGCGGCAGGAGAAGCAGGCCGCTGGGCCGGCGGGGCCGAACGGGTACATAGGGCTGATTGGACATGCTTTTGGGCTCCTCTTGAGTCCATCATGTCAAAAAGTCTTCCGCAGAACAATGTGTTGGGTAGGTGGAAGAAAAGCACCGCCCCGCCCCATCGTCACCCCGGGCTTGACCCGGGGACCCATTGAGTTCTTCCCCCTTACGCCAGAGGTATTGGCGCGTCACTATGGGTGGCCGGGCCAAGCCCGGCCATGACGAGGGGCGGGGCTCTCTTTAAAGAGGCCTACTTACTTCTTCAGCTTCAGCGGCCCGACCATTGCCTCGGGCTTCACCTCGGCTTCGAATTCTTCCGGCGTCAGCAGCCCGAGTTCGACGGCGGATTCCTTCAGCGTCGTGCCCTTTTTGTGGGCGTTCTTGGCGATCTTGGCGGCGTTGTCGTAGCCGATCTTGCGGTTGAGTGCGGTCACCAGCATCAGCGACTTATTGACCAATTCGGCGATGCGGGCCCGGTCGGGCTCGATGCCGACGGCGCAGTTGTCGTTAAAGCTCTTGGCCGCATCTGCCAGCAGACGGACCGACTGCAGGAAGTTATAGGCGATCACCGGCTTGAAGACGTTGAGCTCGAAATTGCCCTGGCTGGCGGCAAAGCCGATCGCCGCGTCATTGCCCATCACATGCGCAACGACCATGGTCATGGCCTCCGACTGGGTCGGATTGACTTTTCCGGGCATGATCGAGGAACCGGGCTCGTTCTCGGGGATGGTGATCTCGCCCAGGCCAGAGCGTGGGCCTGAAGCGAGCCAGCGCACGTCGTTGGCGATCTTCATTTCCGCCGCCGCCAGCTGTTTTAGCGCGCCGGAGGCACCAACAAACGCGTCGTGCCCGGCCATCACCGCGTATTTGTTGGGCGCGGTGATGAACGGCCGGCCGGTGAGTTTTGAAATTTCGTCGGCGACGGTCACGCCATAGTCGGGATGGGCGTTGAGGCCGGTGCCGACCGCCGTGCCGCCCAGCGCCAGTTCACGCAGCTGCGGCAGCGTCGCCTCGATGGCCGCCATGGCATGATCGAGCTGGCTGACCCAGCCGCTCATTTCCTGGCCGAGCGTAATCGGGGTCGCATCCTGCAAATGCGTGCGGCCGATCTTGACCACATCCATGAATTCTTCGGATTTCGCGTTGAGCGTGCTGCGGAGAATGGCGACGCGGGGCAGCAGATAACCCTCGACCGCCTCGATAGCGGCGATGTGCATGGCCGTCGGATAAGTGTCGTTGGACGACTGGCTCATATTGACGTGGTCGTTGGGGTGGACCGGCTTCTTGGAGCCCATCACCCCGCCCGCGATCTCGATGGCGCGGTTGGAGATGACTTCGTTGACGTTCATATTGGACTGCGTGCCCGAGCCGGTCTGCCAGACCACGAGCGGGAAATGATCGGCCAGCTTACCGGAAATCACTTCGTCGGCAGCCTTGACGATCAGGTCGCGCGTCGTTTCATCCAACAGGCCGAGCCGGAAATTGGCCAGCGCCGCCGCCTTCTTCAGGATGCCGAAGGCATGAATGATCTCGGTCGGCATCTTCTCGCCGCCGATGTCGAAATTCATCAGGCTCCGGGCGGTCTGGGCGCCATAATACTTGTCGGCGGGAACCTCGATTGCTCCCATGGAATCGGTTTCGGTGCGCGTCGCCATCTTTTGTTCCCTGTCTTGGTGGTCGGCCGACCTGACCGCAAAACCGGAAGTCCACTTTTGCTGGTCGGGCCCGTGGGTAAAACAAAACGGCCAGCCCCAAGGGACCGGCCGTCAAATGCTCAATCAAAGACCGTGAAAGAGCCTCAGCTCTTGCGCGGCTCGAGAATCTGCCGGCCGCGATACATGCCGGTCTTGAGGTCGACGTGGTGCGGACGACGCAGCTCGCCCGAATCCTTGTCCTCGACATAGGGCTGGGGCGTCAGCCCGTCGGCGGAGCGGCGGAAGCCACGCTTCATCGGCGAGGTCTTGCGCTTTGGA
>DATJHO010000040.1:0-23613 GCA_035493835.1 Devosiaceae bacterium | reverse complement strand
GTAGTCGATCCTACGTAGACATATTGTCGCAGCGTGTGAACACCTAGCGCAAACTGCGACTGCGGTTCACCTGACGAATGATGGAGTCGCTTCTCGGCGGGCCCGAATATTGCGGGCGCGACCGGTTGTGTTTTGTCGAGGTGAACGGGCCAACCAAGGGAGCGGCGAATGGGTGAGGATATTTTCTATCATTCCTTTCTGAACCGGGATCGCCTGGTTCATATTGCAGATGCTGATGCCTCAACTTGCGAGGCGCTGAGCGTGCTCTTCCGGCTGGAGGGCTTTCAGACAGCGTTTTCTCTGGATGTTTCGAGTTTTTTTGCCGCCATTGAACGCCGACGCCCGGATGTCGTGGTGCTCAACATGCGGCTCGGCATCGAGGACGGGCTCGCTCTATTGCGGCGGGTCAAGGCGATGCGGATCGGTACGCCCGTGTTCATGCTGAGCAATGAGCGCGACGTCGATCAAGCGGTGATGGCCATGAAGGCCGGCGCCGCCGATGTCATCACCAAGCCCATCGACACCGAGCACTTTATGCGCGCGGTGCTCGAGACGTTGCGTAAGGACGTGCATCTGGGCGCACTCGAAGCCGGCCGCCGGCCGGTCGAGGTGCGTGGCTTCTCGCAACTGACGCCCCGCGAACGCGAGGTGTTGCAACTCATCACCAACGGACAATCCAACAAGGAGGCGGGCCGCGAGCTCGGCATTTCGCCACGCACCATTGAAGTGCACCGGGCTCGGGTCATGGAAAAGCTCGGCGCCAAGAACACGGCCGACCTGATGCGCATCGTCCTGACCAGCTAGAGCGTCTCCAGGAAAATTGGCTACCACTTTCCCGGTTCGGAAACGCGATGCGACAAAGGATTAGAGCCGTTCAGCGCTTCCTTGAAGCGATGAGCGGCTCTAAGCCACCTTCCGGAGCAATGCCGTCTCCGCCCAAAGGCGCCCTTGTCGGAGGGCGGGCGGCATGCTCACTTCTCGCCCGGCGCAGCGACGCGCCGGTTGCGGACGGAAGGAAATTTAGCGTGATCAAGGCGGTATTGTTCGATCTCGATGAGACCCTGATCCTGAGGAGTGGCGCCATCAGGGCCTTCATCAAGGATCAATACGCGCGCTTTGCGCCGCGCCTCGGCGGCATTGGCGAGGAGGAATATATTGCCCGTTTTCTCGAAACCGAGATGAACGGCGTCATCGGCAAGGATGTTGCCTACCCGAAATTCGTCGACCTGATGGGGATCGCCGAGGTCAGCAGCGACGAATTGCTCGAGGACTACCGGCAGCACTATGCCGATTTCGCCAGCCCCAGCCCGGGCGCCGTCGAAACCGTCCGGACGCTGCATGAGTGGGGAATGAAGACCGGCATCCTGACCAACGGCAATGTCCGGGTGCAGAACGCCAAGATCGATGCCATCGGGCTGCGCGATGCGCTCGACGCGATCATCATCTCCGAGGCCGTCGGCCTCCGGAAGCCCGATCCGGCGATCTTCGAGCTGGCTGTGGCAAGCCTCGGCGTCGGGGCGGCATCGACCCTGTTTGTCGGTGACAATCCGGAAGTGGACATCGTCGGCGGCGCCAAGGCCGGCCTCCAGACCGCCTGGTTCCGCAACGGCCTCGCCTGGCCTGAAGGCCTCGAGCCTCGTGCCGACGTCGATATCGACTCCGTTAGCGAGATTTTGCACTACGTGGGGAAATAACCGGGCGGGCCGGCCTTGTCCTTCGACTAGCTCAGATGAGCCCTTGAGGAAGGGCCCGGGGCCCTCTCAATGCATCAGCGTCATCCCGGCCAAAGCCGGGATCCATCTCCGGGCAACGTGCAGTGCGGGCGGGCGAAAGATGGATTCCGGCGTTCGCCGGAATGACCGCGGGGAACTGCGCAGGCCAGTCCGCGAAGACCTTGCGAAGTTGGCCGAATCTATTCCGCGCTCCAACCCACGTCACCCTGGCGCAAGCCGGTCCATCTGACGCCCGCGTCGTTCGGCGGGCGTCGCCTCAGCCGCCGACGGTGGGTAGCGTCAGATCGCCGGGGTTGAGCATGGTTTCGCTCAGCCCGGCCTCGGGGACATCGCGCCGGAGCTCGAGGGCGGCCCAGACCGCGACCAGCGCGTCGCGCAACTCGCCGATCATCGCGTCGTCATGCAGCGGCGTTGGGGTGATTCTGAGCCGCTCGGTGCCCTTGGGCACGGTGGGATAGTTGATCGGCTGGATATAGATGTTGTGCCGCTCCATCAGCATGTCGCTGGCGGCCTTGCAGAGCCGGGCGTCGCCCACCATCAACGGCACGATATGGGTGGCTGTCTCCATCACCGGCAATCCGGCCTCGGCCAGCATTTCCTTCGTGCGCCTGACTTGCGCCTGATGCCGGGCGCGCTCCTCGTCCGAGGCCTTGAGGTGCTCGATCGAGGCGCGAGCGGCGGCGCAGAGGGCAGGCGGCAGGGCGGTGGTGAAGATGAATTCCGGGGCGTAGGAGCGGACCGCATCGATCACCGCCTGGTTGGCCGTGACATAGCCGCCCATGACGCCAAAGCCCTTGGCGAGCGTCCCTTCGATGATGTCGATCCGGTCCATCAGGCCGTCGCGGTCGCAGATGCCGCCGCCCCGCGGGCCGTAGAGCCCGACCGCATGCACTTCATCGATATAGGTGAGGGCGCCGAATTCCTTGGCGAGGTCGGCGATCTCAGCGATCGGGGCCACATCGCCATCCATGGAATAGACCGACTCGAAGACGATGAGTTTTGGCCGGTGCCGGTCAGTGGCCGCCAACAGGTCGCGCAGGTGCTTCAGGTCGTTGTGGCGGAAAATGTGCTTTTGCATCCCCGACTGCCGCACGCCCTGAATCATCGAGGCATGGTTGAGCTGGTCGGAAAAGATCACGCAATCCGGCATCAGCCGGGCAATGGTGGAGATGGCGGCCTCGTTGGAGACAAAGCCCGAGGTGAAGACGAGTGCCGCTTCCTTGCGGTGGAGGTCGGCGAGCGAGCGCTCGAGTTCGACCAGCGGCCGGTTGGTGCCGGAGATGTTGCGGGTGCCGCCGGCGCCGACGCCGAGCTTTGCGGCCGCATCCTGCATGGCGGCCACCACCTTGGGGTGCTGTCCCATCCCCAGATAGTCGTTGGAACACCAGATGGTGATCTCACGGGCATTGTCGGAATTGTCGCGGTAAACCGCGCGGGGGAAGCGACCCGCGATGCGCTCCAGATCTGCAAAGACGCGATAGCGTTTTTCCTGACGGAGGGCGTCGACGGCGTCCTCGAAAATCCCGCGATAATCCATAGTCGTACCCGTTCCTATCGAAGCCGGCACTCGGGCAGAGCGCCCGCTTGACCGGTCGGCACCTCTCTAGATGCCGAAGCAACACCTGGCCATAGGTCATTTCGCCCAAGCGGCCTGCCGAATTGCCTGATCTCGATCAAGGCATCGGGGCTGCGGCGTTCTAAGCAAGGCACCGAGCTTGCCAATAAACCCGCTTGGTCCAAATTGCGAGGGGGAATGTCCCCAATTGTCGCGTGGCCGATATACGCCCCGCGAGAGGGGGAGCCATTCATGCATCCGTTGCAGCCATCTAGCGAACTTTGCCGTGCCGCGTGCGTTGCTGCTGGGCAACGGGACCAAGGCAAAGTCCGGCAGCCCGTTGACCAAGTACATCCCGTCGATATCATCAACAGTTGAAGTCAGGGAGGGGCATAAAGCATGAAGAGTTTTTCATCGACCAGTTTTGCCAATGTGCCGGATGAAGTGTTGGACAGCGCGCTTGCCGCCGTGCAGGCAAATCCGCAGGCGCTCTTCACCGATTTCCAGTGGTTCTTGTTTGAAGGAAAGGATACGGTGTTTTTCACCGCCTTCTCCCGGCTTCAGGTGGATCAGGAAGGCCTGATCAACCTGGTCGCCGAGATGGTCAATCTTGCTCCGCAATTGACTCACGGCTTTGTGGGCGCCCGGCCGGGCCAGCCCTTTCCCAAGCACTTGCTCGATGCAATTACCTCCATCGAAATGGTCGATGAATTCGACGGCTATCCCGACAAATGGCTGGGCAAGTCCGGCGACATCTTCGAGCGAACGGATCTGCCGCTGTTCCGGGTGATGGTGGCGGTGCGCCGCGGGGGGCCGGATGCCCAGGGGCGGGCCTCGATCATCCAGGTGCGATCGAGCCACGCGCTGCTCGAGGGTTCGGATTCGGCCTTGCTCACCCGCTCGGCCAATGCCGCGCACGGCACGATGTCCGATCAGACGCACCATCTGGGCTTTGGCGCCAAGATGAGGGGCAGGTTCAGTGCCTGGATGATGACGACCATTTTCCTGGTCCTCGCCAATGTCCTGGCCCCGCCGGAGAGGCCTTGGGGGTTTAAGACGCTGGCGCTGAGGCGGCAGCGTGTTCGGGCGCTGGCAAGCCGGCTGGGGGTCAAGCAGCGCTCGCTGATGTTCGCCCTCGTCACCTATGGGCTGAACGGGGAAGGGCCTGACAAGCGGATGAGCAAGAAGGTGATCGGAGCCGCCTACACCATGCTCGACAGCCAGCGACATGATTCCGATGACGATTTCTTCCGCGTCCGAGCGCTCGAGGCCAAGTTCACAGTCAAAAAAGACTTCCTCGCCTTCGTCCGCGAGGTCGACGACGTCCTGGGCAGGATCGAGCAGAAGGACATCACCAAGTTCCAGATGACGATCAACGCCATGTTCCATGCCCTGCGCACGCTCAATCGGATCAACAAGCGCCTGCCGGGCCAGCGCTTCTGGCGCTTTAATGGCGGTGTGCACGTGGTGCTGACCTTGGTGCCGCCGCACCGCACCTACGGGCCCCTCACTGAGGGCATGATGGAGCCGATTTATTGCGGCGCCTGGCACTCGGCCGCCAATATCTGCACCTTCTGCCCCGGCCGCGAGTATGTGACGCTGAATTTCTCCATGGAGCAGCGCCACATCGACAATGTGGAAAAGATCGAACAATTGTTCGATCGGATCGAGGCTATGGACCTGCCGCCGGTGACGAGGCCGACAAGGGAGGAAGCAGGGGAGTAGAGCGCAGGGGCTGTGCCCGGACCTCGTCCCTCGACAAGCTCAGGATGCGGTCTCCACATGGACGATTCATTACTTTGAGAGCACGATCCGGTCTTGTTGAAAAAAACGGAGATTGCCGCCTTCGCGGGAATGACGCGGTGAATGTGGCACGGGTGTTCTCGCGAACTCCCTCTGCACGCAAAAACACCCGGTCATTCCCGCGAAGGCGGCAATCTCCGTTTTGGCGCCTGCTTAGCAAAGCACCTGGACATCGAGCGCCATCAATTCCATCGAAGGGCATTCTTTAGGCACTTCGCCGTCCAGGCGCACAGCCCTGCCGGGAGCCCTCATGGTGAGCCTGTCGAACCACGTGGGCGGCAACACCTACCTCACCCTGAGCCTGTCGAAGGGCGAGGTCCGGGATGCACATCAGTCGCCGTGAACAGCCCCGATCCGCGAAACTCGGTGGGGCTCACGTTAAAAGCCCTGCGGAACGCCTTGGCGAAATAGTTCGGATCGGAAAAGCCCAGCGCGCGGGAGATCTCGAGGATCGACACTTCGCTCGATTGCAGCAGGCGGGCGGCACGGGCCATCCGGGCGCTGAAGACAAATTCCGACGGCGGGCTGCCGGCGAGACGTGCGAACTGCCGCACAAAATGCGCCCGGCTGAGGCCCGCTGTCTCGGCCAGCCGATCGACGGTTAAACTTTCCCCGAGATTGTCGCTGATGCGGGCGATAGTTTGAGAAAACCAAACTGGCTGCGGTTCATCGCCGGGCGGCGCGGTGATGCCGGCAAGATCGTCCGCAAGCGCCATCGCGGCGCGATAGGCAATGCTCGATGCCTCCCCAGGCGTGTCGGCAGTGCCGCCGAGCAGGGCGAGGAGACACGCGGCGAGCCGGTCGAGCGCGCGCGGGCTCAGCCGCAACACGGGGCCGGCCGTGGCGATCACCTCGCGGCAGAGCCGCAAAATCTCCTGGCCGGTGAGGACCAGGTAAAAGAACGACCAACTCCCACCGGCCGGCAGGAAATAGCGGTGCTCGTGCGGAATGGTGACGAGCATGGTTTCGCCTGCGCCCACCCGCAAATGCCGGCCCGCATAGGTCAGGCCGCCTTCCCCCGCCACGGTGTGCTGGATCACCACGAAGGGGGTGAGGCCGCGCTTGAGGCCGTTCCAGCTATAGCTCGGGCTCGTCACCTGCTCGATGCCACCGCTCGCGGGCATGGCCCGGAACGCGAGCCGCCCGCGGGGAAAGGCGATGGTGGTGACCTGCGGTTCGAGCTTGAGCAGTTGGCTGAGCATGAAATTACCCATATCAGCACATCTCTACTCTGTCCCACGCAAGTGCTGCCAGATTAACTAGGCACAGAATTACCGCGCGGCGTTTTGAGCCGGCATTCGTGGAGGAGAAATAATGTCATTCAAGGTCGCCATTATCGGCGCCGGCTCGGTCGGCTTCACCAAGACCCTGATTTCGGATCTGCTATGCGTGCCCGAATTCGCCGACTGCGAATTCGCGCTCACCGACATCAACGCGCACAACCTCGACATGATCAGGCAGATCATCGAGAAGATCGTCGCCGTCAACAAGCTGCCGGCAAAAGTCACCGCGACAACCAACCGCCGCGACGCCATCTCGGGCGCCAAGTACATCATGAGCTGCGTGCGTGTCGGTGGGCTGGAGGCCTTCGCGACCGATATCTCGATCCCGCTGAAGTACGGCGTCGACCAGTGCGTCGGTGACACCATCTGCGCCGGCGGCATCCTCTACGGCCAGCGCAACATCCCGGTGATCCTCGATTTCTGCAAGGACATCCGCGAGGTGGCCGCGCCCGACGCGCTGTTCCTCAACTACGCCAACCCGATGGCGATGAACACCTGGGCCGCCGATCTTTACGGCGGCGTCAACATCGTCGGCCTCTGCCACGGTGTGCAGCACGGCGCGCACCAGATCGCGCAGGTGCTCGGCGTCGCCGATAGCGAGCTTGATTACATCTGCTCGGGCATCAACCACCAGACCTGGTACATCGATATCCGCGCCAAGGGCCGGAAAATCGAGAAGGACGAGTTGATCGCGGCCTTTGAACGCCACCCGGTCTACTCGAAGCAGGAAAAGGTCCGCATCGACGTGCTGAAGCGGTTTGGCGTCTATTCGACCGAATCGAATGGCCACCTTTCCGAATACCTGCCCTGGTACCGCAAGCGCCCGGACGAGATCGGCAAGTGGATCGACATGAGCGACTGGATCCACGGCGAGACCGGCGGCTATCTCCGCTACTCGACCGAGCGGCGCAACTGGTTCGAGACCGATTTCCCGATGTTCCTCGAGCAGGCAACCAAGCCGCTGACCGAATACAAACGCACTACCGAGCACGCCAGCTACATCATCGAGGGGCTGGAGACCGGCCGCGTCTATCGCGGACATTTCAATGTCCGCAACAACGGCATCATCAAGAACCTGCCGGCGGATGCAATCATCGAGAGCCCCGGCTTCGTCGATCGCTTCGGCCTCAACATGGTTGAGGGCATCGAATTGCCGCTTGCCTGCGCTGCCACCTGTTCGGCTTCGATTTCGGTGCAGCGCATGTCGGTCGAGGCGGCGATAAAGGGCGACATCGACCTGCTGAAGCTCGCCGTGCTGCACGACCCGCTGGTGGGCGCCATCTGCACGCCCGACGAGGTTTGGCAGATGGTCGACGAAATGATCGTCGCCCAGGCCGAGTGGCTGCCGCAATACGCTGATGCCATCCCGGCGGCCAAGGAGCGCCTGGCCAAATCGACGGTAAAAACCCGCGATTGGGAAGGCGCCGCCCGCAAGCGCGTCCGCTCTGTCGAGGAACTGCGCGAGGTGGTGGGAGGACACCACTGAAGGCTTGCGGCGACAAACGCCCCTCGTGGTGAGCTTGTCGAACCATGAGTCGCAAGCGCAGTCGTGCCGCAGCGTTCCCCTCCCTCTTGAGGGGAGGGGCAGGGTGGGGGGCCCAAGCTTAGTGCGGGTGGAACAACCCCCCCCGCCACCCTCCCCCAAGGGGAGGGGACGATGGGCCGAACGGCCAGTCGACTTTTCCAAACCGATCCATTCCAGGTTGAACCCCGTCCCCAGCACCGCTAGAACCCGGATGCGAGTTGGGCTGTGTGCCTGCGGCTCGCGACCCGCACCATCACTTGGGGATTCGCATGTTCGCTCGTCTCGTCGTTGCCAGCTTTGCGGTGCTGCTTCTCGCCGGTTGCGCGACGCTCCCCAACCCCTTTGGCGGGCCAGCAGAGGCAAGCCAACCGGCGAGCACGTCGGTTCCCCCGCCTGTGGCGAGCGCGCCTTCGCCGCAAGTCACCGGCGCGGCGACGAGTTCCGATCCGCGCGTTGCCAGTCTCCTTGCCGCCGGCGATGTCCCGCTGAAGCATGCGGCGATCGCTGGCTACATGGATCAGGAAGAAGCCGATCTCCGTGCCCAGTTGGGCAGTTCCGGCGCGTCGGTCACCCGCGCGGGCGACCAGCTCATCGTGACGCTGCCCGGCTTCCTGACCTTTGAGGACGGCAAGTCGGCGGTAAAACCCCAATTCGCCCCGACGCTGGCCAAGATCGGCGGGCTGGTCAAAAAATACGACAAGACCGTGGTTGACGTTTACGGCTATTCGGACAATTCGGGCACGGAGCAGCAGGGCCGGGACATTTCGCAGCGCCGCGCCGTGTCCGTGGCGACGGCGCTCGCCAACCAGGGCGTGGATCAGCGCCGGTTCTATATCGAGGGGCGCGGCTCGGCCAACCCCGTCGCGTCCGACGCCAACGAGGTCGGGCGAGCCAAGAATCGCCGCGTGGAAATCCAGATCTCCCCGCTCAGCGCCGGATGAGGCCTAAAAATCGCCCCGGCGCACGGCCTCGGCGTCCTGCCCGCTGCCGGCGGCCGATTTCACCTCTTCGATCGCCTTGTCGATGTCCTCGGCATCAAACCCCAAGGCCTTCGGATCGACGTGCTCAGCGGTGATTTCCGCCTTCAGCCGACGCAGCAATTCGATCTTTTCGCGCGCGGTGAACAACTCGTGACGAGCGATCTCGAGCGGCGTAGATCGAGCGCCAGCTTCACTTCCGGGCGGCGGGAAATTCATGCTCGTCGCTCCTCGGCCGAATTATACCCGAGGGGAACGTGCAGCTTTTGCGGCCGGTTCCGCTGAATACGTGCAGGCTTAAAAGCACAACGGCCCCATCAGGGGCCGCTGGCTCGATTATAGTGATTAAGGCGCTCAGACCACGACGATATGCGTGCCGACCGGCACACGGCCATAGAGGTCGATCACGTCCTGATCGATCAGGCGCACGCAGCCGCTCGACACGGCCGTGCCGATGGTCGAGGGATCATTGGTTCCGTGGACGCGATAGAGCGTGTCCTGGTTCTTTTCGTTGTAGATGTACATGGCGCGCGCGCCGAGTGGGTTGTTGATCCCGCCGGGCATGCCGTCCTTGTAGGGGGCAGAAGCCGGATCGCGGATGACCATTTCCGCGGGCGGGGTCCAGGTCGGCCATTCGGCCTTGCGCGCGATATGGCCATGTCCCGCCCAGGCAAAGCCCTCGCGACCGATGCCGACGCCGTAGCGGATGGCGCGACCGCCTGGTTCGACGAGGTAAAGATAGCGCTCGGCCGTATGCACCACCAGCGTCCCCGGCCGCTCTCCGGTCGGATCGGCCACCTCGGTGCGCCAGAACTGCGGCGGAACGGTTCTCAGATCGACCGCCGGGATCGGGAACTTCTCGTTCGGCATTGCCGCATACATTTCGAGATAAGAAGCATCGATATTGGGCTCGAGCGACGCCTGCTGGCTATCGGTCGTGGCGCAGCCCGCAAGGGACAATGCCGCAAGGCTCGCGCCGCCGAACAGGAAATGACGGCGCTTAAGAACTGGATCTAGGGCAATGTTCATGTGTCAGGTTCTCGTCGTGATCTTCGGCGCGTCGGCCGGACTCCTGTGACCTAGGACCGCCAATGCACAAAGAAATGCTGCCCCGCGATGCGGGTACAACCAGGCAAGGGTCCGGGGTCATCAGGCCGTCCCGCCGCGAGGGGGTGGCTTGCTTGATGCCGAATCCTTATAGCTGACGATTGGTTAACGGTTAGCGCCGCCCCGATCACGAACGCTTCATTGGCTTGGATTTTTGCCACAATGAGGCGCCGCGTCCACACTTGTGGCATTGCATTTTGCAAAACTGCCTTAATCGTGGCGCGTTGGGGAACGCCCTCCCCAACGCACTGCGGCCAGTGTTCGCCTGGGTTACTGCGATTACAGTTCCGCGAAGGCCGCGAGCACGCGAATCCACGAGCGGATGCCGTGATGGAGGCTCGACAGGTCGTATTTCTCGTTGGGCGAATGGATGCGATCATCGATGCGCGCAAAGCCGATGAGCAGGGCGTCCATGCCCAGCTTGCGCTTGAACTCGCCGGCCACTGGGATCGAGCCGCCCGAACCGCCGATAGCGGCCTCCTTGCCCCATTCTGCGGTCAATGCGCCGAGCGCCTTCTGGGTGAAGGCGCCGTCATAGGGCATGACGATAGCCGGCGAAGCGCCGTGGCTCTCGAAGGTAACGGTGCAGTCGGCCGGCACACGCGCCTTTACATGGGCGCGAAAGGCCTCGCGGATCTTGAGCGGGTCCTGCCCGGCGACGAGCCGGAACGAGATCTTCGCTGATGCCTTGCCGGGGATCACCGTCTTGAAACCCTCGCCGGTATAGCCGCCGATGACGCCGTTGATCTCGCAGGTCGGGCGCGCCCAGAGCTGTTCGAGAACGCTGCGGCCCTTCTCGCCAGCGGGGATGGAAAGCCCCACATCGCCCAGAAATGCCTTCTCGTCGAAGGGCAGGCGCTCCCATTGCGCCTTCACATTGTCCGGCAATTCAGCAACGCCATCGTAAAAACCCTCAACGGCAACACCGCCATCGGGTGTCCTGAGGCTGTGGATGATGTCGCCGATCACCTGCAGCGGATTGCGCGCCGCATTGCCGAACATGCCCGAATGAAGGTCGGCGTTGGCGCAGGTGACCTCGATCTCCTCGCCCACGAGCCCCCGCAGCATGGTGGTGATCGCGGGCGTCTCGCGGTCCCACATGTCGGTGTCGCAGATCAGCGCGATATCGGCCTTGAGCTCATCGGCGGCGGCATCGAGGAACGGTCCCAGATGCTTGCTGCCCGACTCCTCCTCGCCCTCGAACAGGATCGAGACCCGGATCGGCAGTTCGCCAGTGACGGCCTTCCACGCCCTGCAGGCCTCGACGAAGGTCATCAACTGGCCCTTGTCGTCGGAAGCGCCGCGCGCCACGATCTGCGTTTCTCCGTTCGGCGCCTGCTTCAGCACCGGCTCGAACGGCGGGGTGTCCCAGAGCGGCAGCGGATCGACCGGCTGCACATCGTAGTGGCCGTAGAACAGGACGTGCGGCCCATCCTGTTTCGGATCGTGCCCGACAACCATCGGCCGGCCATCGGTGGGACGCACGGAGGCGTCGAATCCGAGGCCCCGCAACTCCGTCGTCAGCCACTCGGCCGCCCGCATGCACTCTTCGGCATAGGCCGGATCGGTCGAGATCGAGGGAATGCGGATCAATTCGAACAGCCGCTTCAGACTCGCATCGAGGTTCTTGTCGGCATGGTCGAGGACGGCATCGAGATTGTTCGGCATCGGTTTTTCCCAAAGGCGTGTTTGGCAAAGTGGATAGCACTTTTGCGCTGGGAACACGCCTCTTTTTGGGGCCGGCCTATCTGACTTGCTGCAGGAATTTGAGGCCCAGCCTGTTCCCGTTTTGCCAGCGCTTCTCCACCTTGTATTGCCTCCCGGATTCGACCAGGCGGAGCTCGAAGCCCTCGAGCGGGTTGAAGCTGCCTTCGACCTCGACGCGTGCGCCGGCCTCCGACAGGTCGCGGATCACGCAATTCACCGTGCTGAAGCCATTGCTCAACACCAGCAGGCCGCGCTTGAGGCAACGCCGCCGCACGGCATTGCGGCGATCGCTCAGGCGGGTGGCAGTGCCCGGGCTTTTTTGGTCGAGCGGTACTGTGGGAACCATTATGCTTTCAGGTTGCGCCGAACGAAAAGACGGTGCCCGCTTGGCCGGCTCGCTGCCGTCGTCGCCAATGCCGGAAATGCCTTGCTCTTCGAGCGCTTCAGGAATCTGGCGCAGTTTGGCCCCGGCCGCCTCGAGCAAAGCCTCCACAGTATTGCCCGCTCCGGGAAAGATGCTGGCCGCAACGCTTGCCGACACCGTGAGCCCGACGTTTTCCAGCTCGAGAGAAAACGCCAGAGCCTCCTTCAGACGGGCGCAGGCGCCAACGACGCTCTCCTCGGTGACGTCGCCTTCGAGCAGGTACAGGAAGCAATCGTCGGCGAACCGGCCATGCATCGCCGACCGTCGGCTCACAGTGTGCAACCGCTTGGCAAAGGCATAGAGCACCGCATCCCCCACGGTGCCGCCAAAACTGCTCCTGATCCGGTCCAGCCTGTTGACCCGGATCAGCATGACCCCAAAGGCGCTGCCATGGCGCTTGCCCAAGCCGATCAACTGGTCCAGCCGCTCCAGCAGATAGTGGTGATTGGGGAGCCCCGTGACGGAGTCCTGCTGAGCCAGCCTTTCGAGCTCGCGAAACCGCTGCGTGCGGGCCCGCTCGGCGGAAATGATGCGATACGCGGCCACCACTGCATCGCGCAGTCCAAGGTCCCGCCCCGGCTCCCTCGGCAGATAGTCGGCAAATCCGCAATGAAAGGCCTTTATCGCCGCATGCATATTGCCGGCCATGTCGAGCAGGATCGTCGCGGGCGGCTCCTTGCAGAACATTTTTATGTTCTGGTTGAGCTCAATGGCGGAAATCCCACCGACGGCGCCACTGACGACGGCAACGTCATAACGCAACTCGTCCAGATGATCCCGCACCTCGCGCCAGCTGCCGACTTCTTCAACGAGCATGCCACCGGGCCGGCGCAGTTGCTCGCAGAGTGCCGCGCGCTCGGCCCTGCTCGTGGCGGCGACGATGACCCGGATGGCCTGTTCGTCCAGCATGGTTCCGTCCGACATCGTCCGTCTCTCCAAGGCAGCCGGGTCTGCGCCCGGCATCGCTATGCTTCGTGGCGCGCGGCTAGCGCCGCATCGGCCTTGCGGGCAATCCCGAGAGGTGTTCCGGCATCGAGAATGCGCCTGAATTCCTCCAACCTCACCGGCGGGGAGAAGTAGAAGCCCTGCAGATAGTCGATGCCGATCTCGCGCAAGCGCAGCGCCTGCTCCTCGGTCTCGACCCCCTCTGCGATGGTCTTGAACCGCATTCTCCGCGATAGCTCGGCAATGGCCTCCACGATCTGGTGGGCACCGCTATCCTCGGTCATCGCCGAAACGAAGCTGCGGTCCACCTTGAGCACGTCGAGCGGCAAATCCCTGAGGATCGACAACGAGGAATAGCCGGTACCGAAATCATCGATATGGACGCCGATGCCGATGTCCTTGAGCATGCCGATATTGCGCCGGGTCATGTCGATGTTCTGGATGATGGCGGACTCGGTGATCTCGAAATTGATGAGGTGCGGATCGATCCCGTAGCGAAGGATGATGCTGACCAACTGCAAGGCAAAGTGCTGGTTGCGGCACTGGACGGTCGAGAGGTTGAGCGAGATCGGAACCGTGGGCCGACCGCCGGCGACCGAATGCTGGATGTAGGCGCAGGCATCCTCGAGCAGGCGTGCGCCGAGCGCCGAGATCCAGCCCGTCTCCTCCGCGATCGGGATGAATTCGCCGGGGGCGATCACCTCATCGTTCTGGTTGCGCCAGCGCGCCAGGCCCTCGGCCGCGACAATCTCGTAGGTCTGCGTATCGACGATCGGCTGGTAGTGGAGGAAGAACTTGCCGGACGCGATGTCGCCGAGCATGCTCTTCTTGATCACGTGCCGGGCCTTCACCTGCCGGTCCATCTCCTCGTCATAGAAATTGATCGGGCCGGATTTTCGCCCCTTGGAGCGGTACATTGCCATGTCCGCGTGCGAGACCAGGACGTCGGCCGGGCTGTCGTCCATCGGAAACACCGCAATGCCGATGCTGATGCTGGTTTTGACGTGGACGCCGTCGAGTTCGTCGATCGTGGCAACCGCCAGCTTGATCTTTTCGGCGATCTCGATCGCCCCGCTGCCCGATTTGAGGTTGGGTGCAACCACGGCAAACTCGTCCCCGCCCAGCCTGCCGGCCGAATCGGTCTTGCGGATCTGCCCCCGCACGCGCCGGGCGATCTCCACCAGCAGGTTGTCGCCCGCCTGGTGGCCGAAGACGTCATTGACCTCCTTGAAGTTGTCGAGGTCGAAGGCGACGATCGCGCAGGCAAGCTGCGAGCGGCGCGATTGTTCGATGGCGGCTTCCAGCTGGCCGAAAAAGGCCCGCCGATTCAGCAGGCCAGTCAGCGGGTCGGTATTGGCGAGCGCGAGCAGATCCGCCTCACTCTGCTTGCGCTCGATCGCATACCGGATGGCCCGCCACAGCGCCTTGGGCTGGATCTCGCCCTTTTCCAGATAGTCGTTCGCCCCGCGCTTCAATGCAGCAATTGCCATCGAAAGGTCGGGCTGGCCGGTCAGCACGACGATGGGAACGGCCGGGTTCGCATTGCGCAGGCGGCGGAGGCCCTCGAACCCACTGGCATCGGGAAGCCCCAGGTCGAGGATGATCGCATCGATTTGGGCATCCTCCGCCGTCAGCAGCGCCAAACCATCCCGCAGGCATCCAGCGGAGAGAATGTGGCAGGACATCTGTGCATCGCGCTCGCCCTCCTTCAGCGCGATCTCGGCGATGCGGCGATCACCCGGATTGTCATCGATCAGCAGAATCGAAATCACGTCTACATCCGCGGACATGCCGGCCCTACCTGTGTAAACGCAGTGCAGTTTGCGCCGTCGTCTCTATACTCATATGATAGTTCCATCGAGATAGTATTAGTCACAATCTCGCCCGCTATTGATCACAAAGATAAGCAGATCAAGCGAAAATGGATCGTCAATTAATGGATATTGTACATATCAGAGGCGCATAAATACTAATGTGGCGGTTGTGGATTTTTTAGGAGATTGATTCGAATACTTTGCAGGCCTGAGAGGCTGGGTTCATTTGGGACGTGCTGATGAGCGAAGACGCCCTGTCGATTCCGCGGGCCACCCCTTCCGGCGGTGATGCGCCGCAAGCCGCCGCGACAGCCGGGGCGCACCGCAAGCCAATCTGGCGCCGCCCCGAGATCCATTTCGGCATAGCCGCCCAGCTGGCCGCCTGGGCCGCGGCGATCGGGCTGGCAGCAATCGTCTCGATCACGTTGTTCATGTATTCGGGCAGCGCGGGGGCGATCGTGTCGCGCGAGCAAGCCGTGATGGTCTCAACGCTTGATGCCGTTGACGTGAGGCTGAACGCCCGGCTGGCCGCAGCGCGCGGGGACGTGCTGTTCCTCTCCAAGACTCCGGCCCTTTCGGGCAGCTCCCCTGCGGCCCCCGCCAGCTCTCAATCCAGCGAAGGAACTGGCGCCGCGCCGGCGGCTGCCGGGCTGACGGAGCTGTTCTCGGCCATGCTGGTCTCGCGGCCCCGATACGCGCAGATCACCTGGATCGGCGTTGATCGAGGCGGCCGCGACATCACCCGAGTCGCCCGGACCAGCGGCGACGATATTCGGGCCCTACCGGCCGACGAAACCAAAATCGCGGTTACCCGCTCGGTGTTCGAGAAAACCGCAAAATTGCCGGAAGGCGCGGTCTACACGTCCGATATCGCTTCAGGGCAGGGGGGCGAGCCTGTGATGAATGTTGCAACGCCGACCTATTCCAAATCCGGCGAACTCCTCGGCATCGTCAGCGTCGGCCTTGATGCCGCACAGTTTTTCGATGCGTTCGACCAGCAGTTCAAGCAATCCTCGTCGCAATATTTTGCCGATCAGGACGGCGACTATCTGCAACCGCCCGACTTCGACAAGGTGCCCACGCTCCAATTGCTGCCACGGCAGAAATTGCAGCAGGGCCTGCCCGAGCTGGCGGACTTGTTTGGCCAGGGCGCGGAGCGTTTCTCGGGGATCGTCAGGCTGCCGTCCGAAAGCTATCTGGCGGCCGCCCGGCGGATCTACTTCGATCCCCAACTGCCGGGGCGGTTTCTCGTGGTCGCGGCCCTGCAATCCCAGGTGGGCCTGCTGGCCGATATCACCAGCTTGCGGAACAAGACTGCGCTGACCGCGACCTTCTGCCTGCTCATCGTCTTTCTTGCGGTGATCTGGCTGGCCCGTCTGATCGTCCGGCCGCTGCGCCAGATGACCGAGCTCGCGACCAGGGTAGCGGCCGGCGATCGGACCGTCGATCTCGGCCCGCTCGGCCGCCGCGGCGACGAGACCGGCGAATTGGCGCGAGCTTTTGAAGCCATGATGCGGGAGGTGAGATCGCGCGAGTCCGAGCTTGCGGCGCAGGCAGATGAGTTGCAGCGGTCCAACCACGAGCTCTCGCAGTTTGCCTACGTCGCCTCGCACGATCTGCAGGAGCCGTTGCGAATGGTTGCCAGCTACCTGCAACTGCTCAGGCGTCGCTACCAGGGCAAGCTCGACGCCGAAGCCGACGAATTCATCGGCTATGCCGTCGATGGCGCGACGCGGATGAAGGCGCTTATCAACAACGTGCTAACCTATGCCCGGGTCAGCAACGTAACCTTGGCCCAGCAACCGCTCGATCTCGAGCAAGCCGCCAACCGCGTCGCCGGGGCGCTGGCGGGCCGCGTCGTCGAAGCGGGGGGCGAGATCGTCATCGGCAGACTGCCCGAGGTCAGTGCCGACCCGCCCACCATCGAGCGGCTTTTCACCAATCTTTTCGACAACGCGCTGAAATATCGCTCGTCGGCGCCGCCGCGGATCGAGCTCAGCAGCCGGCGTGCCGGGGGCTTCTGGGAGATTTCGGTCGCCGACAACGGCATCGGCATCCAGCCCGAATTCCGTGAAAAGGTGTTCGAGATCTTCACCCGCCTCCACAGCCGTGAACAGTACGAGGGCACCGGCATCGGCCTTGCCGCCTGTCGGCGCATCGTCGAGCGCCATGGCGGCAGGATCTGGGTTGACGCCAGTCCCTCAGGGGGCTCGACCTTCCGGTTCACGCTGCGGGCGCTCGCCGCCGGGGCGAGGCGATGATGTCGACCGAACGGAATTTCAGCCCGATCCAGGTGCTATTGGTCGAAGACAACCCCGCCGACATCAGGCTCACGCGGGAAGGGCTCAAGGAGGCCAAGGTCGCCAATGTGCTCAATGCCGTCATGGATGGGCGGAAGGCGCTGGATTACCTCCACCGCCGCGGGGACTACAAGAACGCCTGCAAGCCGGACGTCGTTATTCTCGACCTGAACCTGCCCGGCATGGATGGGCGCGAGGTGCTGCGGCAGATGAAGGCCGATCCGGTGTTGCGGCTTATTCCGGTGGTGATCATGACCTCGTCCGAGGCCGAGACGGACATCATGAAAGCCTACGAACTCTACGCCAACTGCTTCATCACCAAGCCGCTCGATCTCACCACCTTTCTCCAGGTGGTGCACGCGATTGATGATTTCTGGTTCACCGTCGTGAAGTTGCCCTAGGCCTTGCAAGGGAAACAATCGCTAGCGTTCTCCGCCTGGCTATCGGGCCGAGCGAAACCATGCGCGTGGCCTTGGGGTAGCGGGCGAACCAAGAGCGACCAGACTGCCAGAAGCAGCAGCGCCGCCGGACCACCGCATCTTCGCTATGGTCGACAACGGCGGCGTGAGGAAGAAAGCCTTTGTTTGGCTGGGATTTAGACTGGTGCTGCCGGACAGGATTGAACTGTCGGCCTCCCCCTTACCAAGGGGGTGCTCTACCACTGAGCTACGGCAGCAAATGCCAACTGGCGGCGGCGCAACCTTGCGGTCGCGACGGGCGGCTTACTGCCATAGGGACTTCGCCGACGCAAGGCCAAAAGCGCCCCGTGCCCAGTCGGCTGGCCTGAGCCCTTTCTCACGGCGGATGTCGATGGACTCAAGGCGCTGAAGTGTTATGCATTGCCTTCCCCCGTTCCGGGAGGGGCAGGGCTGCAACACCCAACCAACTCTTAATATCTCGATGGCAAAATCCGACGAAGCCAAGGCGCGGGAGCACAGATTGGCCGTAAAGCTCCGGGAAAACCTGCGGCGCCGCAAGGAGGCAGTGGGTGTGCGTGGCGTTGAAGGGGCCTCATCTGCCGCAAAACCGCCTCAGCCGCGAAAGGATGATGGCAAGCAATGACGCGGCTGACCTTGCATCTGCCCCCGCCTTGAACGCCGGTTCGAGACTCAGATACCTCCTATCTTCATTCGGCGCGACGCGCCCCGGCATCAGCTGGCATTTCGGGATTTAAGCATGGATCGAATTCGTCTGGTCGGCGGCAATGAACTAAAGGGCGAAATCCTGATCTCAGGCGCCAAGAACGCGGCCTTGCCGCTGATGATAGCCTCGATCCTGACCAATGATCCGCTGGTCTTGGAAAATGTGCCGCGCCTCGCCGACGTCAAGCAGCTCGAGCGCATCCTCGAGAATCATGGCGTCGATATCGCCGTGCATGGACGCCGCCGGGGCGACCGGGATGGCGTGGGCCAGCGCATGACTTTCCACGCGCAGGATATCGTCGATACAACCGCGCCCTATGAGCTGGTCTCGAAAATGCGGGCGAGCTTCTGGGTCATCGGGCCGCTGCTGGCGCGCGAGCACAATGCCCGCGTTTCGCTGCCGGGCGGCTGCGCTATCGGCACGCGTCCCGTCGATTTCTTCCTCTACGGTCTCAAGCAACTCGGCGCCGAGATCGAGATCGAGGAAGGCTACGTTGTCGCCAGGGCGCCCAAGGGCGGCCTCGTCGGCGGCCATGTAATCCTGCCAAAGGTGTCGGTGGGCGCGACCCACACCATCATGATGGCGGCAACGCTGGCCCGCGGCACCACCATTATCGAAAACGCCGCGATGGAACCCGAAGTCACGAACGTGGCCGAATGCCTCGTCGCCATGGGCGCCAAAATTTCCGGCGTCGGCACCACCCGGCTGGTGATCGAGGGCGTGTCGTCGCTGCATGGCACGACCCACGAAGTGCTGCCCGATCGAATCGAGACCGGCACCTATGCCATGGCCACGGCGATGGCCGGCGGCGACGTGCTGCTGCGCGGCGGGCGTGCCGAACACCTGCAGGCAGCGCTCGATACGCTGGCGGCTTCGGGTGTCCATATTTCCACGGAGGCCAATGGCATCCGGGTGCGCCGAAACGGCAACGGCATCCAGCCGGTGGATATCGAAACCGATCCGTTCCCGGGCTTCCCGACGGATCTGCAGGCCCAGTTCATGGCGCTCATGACAATGTCCGCGGGCGTTTCCCATATCAGGGAAACCATTTTCGAGAACCGCTACATGCACGTGGCCGAGCTTGCCCGCTTTGGCGCCGACATCAAGGTCGAGGGCCAGGTGGCCACCGTGACCGGCAAGCCGGTTCTGACCGGGGCGCAGGTGATGGCGACTGATCTGCGCGCTTCGGTGTCGCTGGTGATCGCCGGGCTCGCGGCGCGCGGCGAGACCATCGTCAACCGCATTTACCACCTCGATCGCGGTTTCGAGCGGCTCGAGGACAAGCTGTCGCGCTGCGGCGCCGAGATCGAGCGGCTGGCCGGCTGAGACCAGCCCGCTTCGCTCCCGTGGAGGGAGCGTGGCCAAAATCCGTTGCCCCAGATGGGCCAAGCTTGTAGACCGGCACGAGAGCCCAACCGTCGGAAGCAATATGACCGAACTCAAGCTCCTCGCCCTCGATAGCGAAGACCTCGAAGTGATTTCGGCTGTCACCCAGGATGCGGTGATCCGGGTGGCGGATCTCGGCTATGCCGTCGGCGACAAGCGCTTCGCGGCGCTGATGAACCGGTACGCCTGGGAGGTCGCAGGTGGCCGTAGCGCGGGGCAGCGCCGGCGCGCGGCCCTCAGCTTCGCCCGGGTCGAGCAGGTCGCCTATGCCCACATCAACATGAATGCCGCCGAGGGGGTGCTTGAACTGCTCGACATCAAGTTCGAGCCGACTGAGGCGCCGGCCGGCACCATCGAGCTTCGCTTCGCGGGTGGCGGCACCATTCGCCTCGGCATTGAAGTCATCGAAGCGCGCCTTGAGGATCTCGGCGCCGTCTGGGCTGCGAAAGCCAAACCGGAGCACTCCGTCTGATGTCCGTCCGCCTCGACACGCGACAGCCTGAATTCGACCGCGCATTCGAAACCTTGCTCGGTTCGAAGCGCGAGGCCTCCGAAGAGGTTGGCGCCACGGTTGCCGCTATCCTCGAAAACGTGCGTGCCCGTGGCGACGAGGCCGTGATCGACTACACGGCGCGGTTCGATCATCTACAGCTAACCCCCGAAAGATTGCGATTCTCCGAGGCGGAGATCGATCGCGCCGCCGCTGCGACCTCCCAGGAGGTGCGCGCCGCGCTCGAAACGGCCCACGCCCGAATCAAGGCGCATCATGAAAAGCAGAAGCCGGCCGACCACATCTATCAGGATGCCCTCGGCGTCACCCTCGGGACGATCTGGACCGCGATCGAAGCGGTCGGCATCTATGTGCCGGGTGGCACCGCGTCCTATCCCTCCTCGGTGCTGATGAATGCAGTGCCGGCCAAGGTAGCCGGTGTCGAGCGGATCGCCATGGTGGTGCCGACGCCGCGCGGGGAGGTTAACAATGCCGTGCTGGCGGCGGCCAAAATTGCCGGGGTCACCGAAATCTACCGGATCGGCGGCGCGCAGGCCGTCGGCGCATTGGCTTATGGCACGAAAAGCATTCCGGCCGTGGCCAAGATCATGGGCCCGGGCAATGCCTATGTGGCGGCGGCCAAGCGGCAGGTTTTCGGCACCGTCGGTATCGACATGATCGCCGGGCCCTCTGAGGTCTTGGTGATCGCCGATTCATCTGCCAATCCGGCCTGGGTTGCGGCCGACCTTCTCGCCCAGACCGAGCATGGCGGTGGCGCGCAGGGCATTCTGGTCACTACCGATCACGGGCTCGCCGATGCGGTGGAGCAGGAAGTCATCCGCCAGGTCGCCCTGCTGCCCCGGGCGGAGATCACCCGCGAGGGGTGGCAGGAGTTCGGCGCCGTCATCACGGTACAAAACCTCGATGAGGCGGTGGTGCTTGCCAATCGCATCGCTTCAGAACACGTAGAACTGGCGCTGGACAGCCCTCAGGCATTGCTGCCGAAGATCCGCAACGCCGGGGCGATTTTCCTGGGCCATCATACGCCAGAGGCGATTGGCGATTATGTCGGCGGCTCCAACCACGTGCTGCCCACGGCGCGCTCGGCGCGCTTTGCTTCCGGCCTTGGCGTGCTCGATTTCATGAAGCGGACCTCGGTCCTCGGCTGCGATCCCGGCTCGCTCGCGGCCCTTGCCGAACCGGCAATCACGCTGGCGGCCACCGAAGGGCTCGATGCCCATGGCCGCTCCGTCGCCATCCGGCTCAACCGGTAACCTCAGTGCTCAGTCCGCGCGTCTTTGCCGATACGGACCGCATCGTCACCGTCACGCTCGATCCCAATACCATTACCTCTATCGATCCCGACGAGGTGCATGAGTGGCGGGTCGCCATCTACGACCTCGTCCAGGACAACAAGTTCGCCCCCGCCCGGGTGAATTCGACCGGCCCCTATGCCCTCCATGCCTCCATCATCGGCAATTACATCGTCCTCGATGTGCGCAATCCGGAAACCTTTGAGCCGATCGCCGCGCACTACCTGTCGCTGACCCCGTTCCGGCGGCTGATCCGCGACTATTTTCGAATTCGCGACAGCTATTACGAGGCGATCAAGAGCGCCTCGACCTTCCAGATCGAAACCGTCGACATGGCGCGCCGCGCCATCCACAACGAGGCGGCCGAGCTGTTGCGCACGCGCCTTCACGGCAAACTCGAGATGGACCTCAACACGGCGCGTCGGCTGTTCACGCTGGTCTGCGCGGTGCAGCCTTATGCCGCCCGGATCGACGAGCGCGAGAGCGATCTTCCGACGGTGCTGTTCGTTTGCTCGATGAACTCGGTGCGTTCTCCGATCGCCGCCGCGCTCGCCCGAAAAGTTTTTCCCGGCCGGCTGATTGCGCGCTCGGCCGGCGTGCAATCCGGCAAGGCCGACGCGTTCGTCCACGAGGTGATGGAGGAGGTTGGCGTGGACATGTCGGTCCATACTCCCCATATCCTCGATGAACTGGTGGCCAACCGATTTGACCTGGTGGTTACTCTTTCGTCCGATGCCGCCGAGGCGGTTAAGCGCCGGGGCTTCGAGATCGGCGCGATGGAGCACTGGTCGGTGATCGACCCCACCACGATCGAGGGCAATCGCGAGGCGGTGCTGAGCGCCTATCGGACGCTCCGCGACACGTTGCAGAGCCGAGTGCGTGAGCGGCTCGAACCCTTGGTCGCAGGTGGTTCACAAAGCGACTGACTTCATATAGCTTGCGCCAACTTTCAACCCACGGCGGCGGTTCAGGCGTTCGAAATCGCCTCACCGCGCGCTTGGGTATTCAGGAGACAGAATGGCAAAGGAAGAAGTGCTCGAATTTCCGGGCGTGGTATTGGAGTTGCTGCCCAATGCGACGTTCCGGGTGAAACTTGAGAATGAGCACGAAATCATCGCGCATACGGCCGGCCGCATGCGCAAGAACCGCATCCGCGTGCTCGCCGGTGACAAAGTGCTGTGCGAGATGACGCCCTACGATCTCACCAAGGGCCGCATCACCTACCGCTTCAAGTGAGGCCTTTTGGCGGCGCGATCAGCACAAGTGAGCCCGATTCCGCGGCTCGGTTGCGCGACCACTAGGAATTCCTGGAGCTTTCCCCATGGCCAGCCGTCCGGACCTGATCCTGGCTTCCGCCTCGCCTCGCCGGCTGGCGCTGCTGAACCAGATCGGCATCGATCCCGAACACCTCATGCCGGCCCATGTCGACGAGACGCCCGAAAAGGGCGAACTCCCCCGCAAGCTGGCCGTTCGGCTCGCCGATCTCAAGGCTGAGGCCGCGAGGGAAAAGGCGCTGCAATCGGGCCTTGCCGCCAATGCGCTGATTCTCGCGGCCGACACCGTCGTTGCCGTTGGCCGCCGAATCCTCCCCAAGGCCGAGACCATGGAGGAGGCGAGCCACTGCTTGCGGCTGCTCTCGGGTCGCAATCATCGGGTCTATACCGGCATCTGCCTGCTGACCCCCAAGGGGCAGGCGCGGCGGCGCCTGGTCGAAACGCGCCTGCGCTTCAAGCGCCTTTCGGCGCGCGAGATGGAGGCGTACCTCGCCAGCACCGAATGGCGCGGCAAGGCCGGCGGCTATGCCATCCAGGGGATTGCCGGCTCCTTCGTCGTGCGGCTGACCGGCTCCTATTCCGCCGTCGTCGGCCTGCCGCTGCACGAAACGGTCGATCTTCTCGCGGGCGAGGGGTACCCAGTACATTTCAACTGGCTGAACCAATCGACGCTGACTGTCGTTTAGCGCCAATGCCCGCTGATAATGTCATCCAGCTGAAACCGACGCGGCCGTGTCCGATCTGTCGCAAGCCTTCAGCCCAGGCCTTTTTCCCCTTCTGTTCGGCCCGCTGCGCCGATATCGACCTCAACCGCTGGCTCTCCGGCGCCTACGT
>DATJHO010000039.1:0-14952 GCA_035493835.1 Devosiaceae bacterium | reverse complement strand
GGCCAGCCAGGCCGAAGCCGAGGCCAAGGCCGCTGGTGACGCCAAGGCAGCCGATGACGACGTGGTCGACGCCGATTTCGAAGAAGTCGACGACGACAAGAAATCCGCCTGACCAGCCATTCGGCTGGACCGGCTTTTGGGCTGGGTCTGTTGCAGCGTTTCACGTGAATCACGGAGGCCCGGGGTTTTTGACCCGGGCCTTTTTTGTCTACCGCCCTCCTCGCCCCTCTTCCTTCTCCCCTCGCGGGAGAAGGTGGCGCGTAGCGCCGGATGAGGGGGCGGGACGCGTGCTAAGCTCCCCCAAGGCCCCCTCACCCGCCTGCCGACACCCTTTCCCACGAGGGGCGAGGGAAGATGCGGAGCGAATGGGGGCGCGACACTCCCCCAGCCACCACGTCCACCCCGGCGGAAGCCGGGGTCCATCCTGATGCTCATCGCGGGCTCGGCTGTGTCGAGCACGTTGTATGCATTCCGCCGGGTCTGATGCGCCCGTCAGCGCTTCTTCCGCACACGCCCTATGGCAAGCGCGACCGATATTACCTATTTACGCTGGAAACGGTTCGCCGCCTTGCGCAGCGGGCCTCGCAATTGCTAGTCAAATTCGAACGGCGGCGCGCAACGCGCGAGCTACCAGCCGTTTCGCGGTTCAGGGATCTGCCGGTTTGGCCAAACGTGACTTTTATGATGTGCTCGGGCTCAATAAGGGCGCCGAAGACGCAGCGGTAAAGAGCGCCTATCGCAAGCTCGCCATGCAGTTTCATCCGGATCGCAATCCGGGAAACGCCGAGGCGGAGCACAAGTTCAAGGAAATTTCCGAGGCGTATGACACGCTGAAGGATCCGCAAAAGCGCGCGGCCTATGACCGCTTCGGCCATGCCGCGTTCGAAAACGGCGCCGGGCGTGGACCGGGACCGGGTTTTGGGCCCGATTTCGGCGCCTCGATGTCCGACATCTTCGAGGATCTGTTCGGCGATATGATGGGCGGCGGGGGCGGCCGGCGCGGCGGCGGCGCTTCGGCCCGGCTGCGCGGCTCGGACCTGCGCTACAACCTCGAGATCAGCCTCGAGGAGGCCTTTGCCGGACGCACCGTCGAAATCGACGTGCCGACGCTGGTTGCCTGCCACACCTGCGATGGCACCGGGGCCAAGCCGGGCACCGGCATGTCGACCTGCCGGCAGTGTAACGGCCACGGCAAGGTGCGGGCGGCACAGGGGTTTTTCACCATCGAGCGGACGTGTCCGGTCTGCCAGGGCCGCGGCCAGATCATCGAGCAGCCCTGCACCGATTGCGGTGGCCAGGGCCGTCGGCAGGAGCACCGGAAGCTCTCGGTCGATATCCCCAAGGGCATCGAGGACGGCACCCGCATCCGGCTCGCCAACGAGGGCGAGGCGGGCCTGCGCGGCGGCCCGCCAGGCGACCTCTACATCTTCATTTCGGTAAAGCCGCACGATCTGTTCCAGCGCGACGGCGCCGATCTTTACGCCCGCGTGCCCATCGCGATGACGACGGCGGCGCTGGGTGGCGAGTTCGAGGTGCCCACGCTCGATGCAACGCGGGCCAAGGTCAAGGTCGCCCCAGGCACGCAGCCGGGCCAGCGCGTGCGGCTCAAGGCCAAGGGCATGCCGGTTCTGCGCAGCAAGGACATGGGCGATCTCTACGTCCAGCTCGATATCGAGACGCCGCAAAACCTCTCGCGCAAGCAGCGGGATCTGCTGGAGGAATTCCAAAAGCTCTCCACCCAGGACAACAGCCCCTCCTCGCACGGATTTTTTGCAAAGCTGAAGCACTTGTTCGAGGGCTGACGGTCCGACGCCTGGTCCGCTCCCAATATGCCCGTCATCCCGACAGAAATCGGGATGACGCCGAGCGTGGGCTCGTTTGGAACTTGCCCCAGCCACAGGGCCGCTTGCCGCAGCCGCGCGGGCGGACTATCTCACCCTCATGAATCTGCTTGCCATCGATACCGCCGCGCCGCGCCTGCAGCTTGCCTTGCTGCGCCATGACGGCGTTGTCGATTGTTCCGTCGATGAGCTGGCGCAAGGGCACGCCGAGCTGCTGTTTCCGCGGCTCGCCGCGCTGCTCGAGCGCAACGGCCTGGGTTATGCCGATCTCGACCGGATCGCGGTGACGACCGGTCCGGGCTCCTTTACCGGCCTGAGGATCGGGCTGTCGGCCGCGCGCGGACTGGCCCTCGCGCGGGAAATCCCGGTGCTGGGCGTACCGACGCTCCTCGCCATTTCACTTGCCGCGCCGCCCGGAATGCCGGTTGCCGTGCTGCTCGATGCTCGCCGCGATGAGGCCTATTTCCAGGCCTTTTCCGCTCCCGGCCTTCCCGAGAGCGCGCCGCAGCTGCTGCCGATGGATTTGGCGCGCAGCCTCGTGCCTGCCGGCGCGACCCTGCTCGAATCCCCGTTTCCTGATCTTGGCCCCCTCGCCCGCTTCGCCGCGACGGCCGATCCTCAGGCCTTCCCGCCCGAGGCCAGCTATGTCCGCAGCGCCGATGCGAAGCCGCAGGACAAGGCGCGCATTGCCCGCCAGGGAGCCGCATAGTGGAAAAACTGTGGATGGCCCCGGCGGGCCTGCATATCGAGCCGGCGAGCATCGCTGACGCCGAGGCGGTGACAAAACTCCACGCCCAGGGCTTTTATCGCGGCTGGCCGCGCGAGGAATTTGCGGCGCTTCTCGCCGATCGCGCGCGCACTCCGGCCTATGTCGCCTGTGACAGCCGGCACCGCGTCGCCGGCTTTGCCATGCTGCGGCTGGCGGCGGATGAAGCCGAACTGGTCACCATCGCCGTCGCACCGAAATGGCGGGGCAAGGGGATCGGCGCTGCCCTGCTCAGGGCCGCCTTTGCCGACCTGCTGATGTCGCCGGCGAGAAAGATGTTCCTCGAGGTGGCGGAGGACAACGCTTCGGCGCTGGCGCTCTACCGCCGGCACGGCTTTGCCGAGATCGGCCGGCGCACCGGCTATTATCCCCGCCCCGACGGCACTCCCGCGACCGCCCTTGTCATGTCGTGCGATCTTGGTTAACCCGGCGGTCGGATCGGCGGCACGGGGGCTGCTCGCCGGTGGCGGAGGCGGGAAATGATCAGCCGGGCGCTGTTTTTTATCTTCGTTTTTATCCCGGTGATGCTCCTGGCGATTCCCGGCCAGTTCATCGTCACCCGGCTCGGGATCGAATCGAATTTCTGGCCACGGCTCTTTCATGCGACCGGCTGCGTGTTCCTCGGCCTTCGGGTGAAAGTCATCGGCGAGCCGGCGCATGGGCGGCCGACGCTGCTGCTGTCGAACCACATCTCCTGGACTGATATCATCGCCATCGGCTCCAAGGCCGACGTGACGTTCGTCGCCAAATCGTCGGTGCGCGACTGGTTTTTCGTGGGCTTCATGGCCTCGCTGCAGCGCACCATCTATGTCGATTACAATCGTCGCCGCGATACGCACCGCGCCAACAAGGAAATGGCCTCGCGCCTGTCGCGCAACGCCGCCGTGCTGCTGTTCGCCGAGGGCCACCGCGACCTCGGCACCCATGTGCAGCCGTTCCGGTCGGCCCTGGTCGGAGCGGCCCAGGCGGCGATGCGGGATGGCGGGGCAGGCAACGTCGCCCTCCAGCCGGTGACTATCGCCTATACGAAGCTCCAGGGCATGCCGGTCAGCCGCGGCGAACGCAGCTTTGTTTCGGGCATCAATGCAAAATCACTCAAGGATGTGCTGAAGAACCTGCTGTCGAGCGGCGTCAAGGACGTGACCATCGCCTTCGGCACGCCGATGCCCCTCGACGAAAATTCGGACCGCAAGGTGGTGACCAGAGCGGCCGAATTAGAGGTGCGCCGCATGCTGGTCGCGCTCAACCGCGGCCTGCCGCTGCCCAATTCCGAAGCAGAAGCGGCGCACCCTTCACAGAGGTAGCCCTTATGGTGAGCTTGTCGAACCACGAGGACGGGCCGAGGGAGACCTCGTCCGTCGACAGGCTCAGGATGAGGTCTTGGGTGTGGGGCTTTGGGCAAGGCAGTGTTCGTTGCACCCCCCCTCCCCCTTGCGGGGAGGGTTGGGGAGGGGGGGAGTCAGATCACGAGCCTACCGGGATGCGCCCCCACATTGGCGTCCCCCCGCATTCTCTGCTAATACGCGCTCCCATGACCGAGACCAAACCCACGCCGCAGCCCAAAAAGCTGTTCATCAAAACCTATGGCTGTCAGATGAATGTCTATGACAGCGACCGCATGGCCGATGCGCTGGCGGCCGAGGGCTATACCGCGGCGACGTCGGCGGAGGAGGCGGATCTCGTCCTCCTCAATACCTGTCACATCCGCGAAAAAGCCTCGGAAAAGGTGTTTTCCGAGCTGGGCCGGCTGAACGAGGTTCGGGCCGAGCGGCAGGCCAGGGGCGAGGACATGCTGATCGGTGTTGCCGGATGCGTAGCGCAAGCGGAGGGCGAGGAGATCGTCCGCCGCGTGCCGGGCGTCGATCTGGTGGTCGGGCCGCAATCCTATCATCACCTGCCGGAGCTGGTGGCCAAGGCCGCCTCGCGCGAGCGCTTTGCCACCAAGCGCGAAACCGCTGCCGCCGCGATGAAGGCGGGGCTGGTCTCGACAGAGTTCGCCATCGCCGAAAAATTCGAGCGCCTGCCGCTGCCGCGCCGCGAAGCGACGATCGCCCGCGGGCTGACGGCATTCCTCACCGTGCAGGAAGGCTGCGACAAGTTTTGTTCCTTCTGCGTGGTGCCTTACACCCGCGGGTCCGAGATGAGCCGGCCGGTGGCGCAGGTGCTGCGCGAGGCCGAGGCGCTGGTCGATGCTGGTGTCCTGGAACTCACCCTGTTGGGCCAGAACGTCAACGCCTATCATGGGGTCGATGAAAAGGGCCGCACGGTGGGTCTCGGCGAATTGCTGCGCCGGCTCAGCGACATGCCGGGCCTGAAACGCCTGCGCTATACCACGTCCCATCCGCGCGACATGGACGAGGCCCTGATCGAGGCACACCGCGACCTCGAAAAACTGATGCCGTATTTGCACCTGCCTGTGCAATCGGGCAGCGACCGGGTTTTGAAGGCGATGAACCGGCGCCACACCCGTGCCGACTATCTGCACCTGATCGAGCGAATCAAGGCGGCGCGCCCCGACATGGCGATGTCGGGCGATTTCATCGTCGGCTTTCCGGGCGAAACCGACGCCGAGTTCGAGGATACCCTCGCGATCGTGCGGGAAGTCGGCTACGCCTCCGCCTTCACCTTCAAATATTCGCCGCGTCCCGGTACCCCCGGCGCCCTCCTTGGCGACCAGGTGCCCGAGGAAGTGAAATCGGAGCGCCTCGAAAAGCTGCTGGCGCTCACCACCGAGCAGATGCGGGCCTTCGGCCGCGCCTCGGTCGGCCGCGCCATGGATGTGCTGCTCGAAAAAAAGGGGCGGCTCACTGGCCAACTCGGCGGCCGCTCCCCATATCTGCAGGCGGTTCACATCGAGGCACCGGAAGATCTGTTGGGGACGATCCAGCGGGTCGAAATAACGGGCGCGGGAAACAATTCAATTTCGGGCAAGATTGTCACAGACTCGGAACGCAAATCTGCTAGCCTTGTTGAATCGATGGTCCACTGAGCATCGGTTGGCGATGCTTCGGGCGCGACCACTGGCGCAGCGGAGTCACGGCGTTTGAGCAGGCACTTGTCCCCCACGATCGACAGCGCACTTTCTTCCCAGCTCGAACTTGCTTTTGACGACAACCGACTCGCTGCCCAGCTTTATGGCGATTTCGACCAGAATCTCGCGCTGATCGAGCAGCGGCTGAGCCTGACGGCGACCCCGCGCGGCAATCACGTTTTGCTCAAGGGGTCGGCCACCGGCATCGATCAGGGCCGGCGGGTGCTCGAATCGCTCTATGCGCTGCTTGAGGAAGGCCGCCAGATCGATATCGCCAATGTCGATTCGATTATCCGCATGATCGAGAGCGAAGACAGCCAGCTGACCCTTCCGACCCTCGAAAAAAAGGGCAAGGTCAGGATGGCGCAGATCGCCACCCGCAAGGCCACGATCGTCGCGCGCACCCCGGCGCAGGACGCCTATATGCGGTCGATGGAGCGTTCCGAACTGGTGTTCGGCATCGGCCCGGCGGGTACCGGCAAGACCTATCTGGCGGTCGCCCATGCGGCGACCCTGCTCGAGCGCGGCGATATCAACCGCATCATCCTTTCCCGTCCGGCGGTCGAGGCCGGCGAGCGGCTAGGGTTTCTGCCGGGCGACATGAAGGACAAGGTCGATCCGTACCTGAGGCCGCTCTATGACGCGCTCTATGACATGATGCGGCCCGAGCATGTGGAGCGCTGCATTACTTCTGGCATCATCGAGGTCGCCCCCCTCGCTTTTATGCGCGGGCGCACTCTCGCCAATGCCGTGGTCATTCTCGACGAGGCGCAGAACACCACCTCCATGCAGATGAAGATGTTTCTGACGCGCCTGGGCGAAAACTCGAAGATGATCGTGACCGGCGATCCGACCCAGGTCGACCTGCCTCGCGGCGAAAAGTCCGGACTCGTCGAGGCCGTGTCGCTGCTCGAGGGTGTCGAGGGCGTGCATATTTCGCGCTTCAACGACAAGGATGTTGTCCGCCACGCGCTTGTCGGCCGGATCGTTCGAGCCTATGAAGCCGATACCGCCCGCCGGCTCGAAGCCGACCGCGCGCGCGAAACTGAAGGCCGCCTGCGCTGAAGCCCGTCAAACCGCCGCTGCAGATTTTGTTTGCCATCAACAGCGATGGCTGGCCCGATGGGCTGGAGACGCTCGCCGACAAGGCCGTGTTCGAAGCGCTGGCGCAATCGGAGGCCAAGGTCACGGGTGTGGCCGAGCTTTCGATCGTGTTGACCGATGATGACGAGCAGCAGCAGCTCAACAAGGAATGGCGCGGCATCGACAAGCCGACCAACGTCCTCTCCTTCCCGCAGATCGAGCCCTTCGGCAATGTCGCGGGCATTCTCGGCGACATCGTCCTGGCGCGCGAGACGCTGGAGCGCGAGGCCGAGGAACTGCAAAAGCCCCTCACCGATCACTTCACCCATTTGGTGGTGCATGGATTCCTGCACATCCTGGGCTATGATCACATCGAAGAGGACGATGCCGAAGAGATGGAAGGGCTCGAGACCCGGATTCTCGCAACCTTGGGCATCGCGGACCCTTATTACGAAGGATGAGCCGTTCTTGCGGCCATGAACCATGACCGATAGCGAACAGACCGCCAGCAATCCCGAGCCTTCCTCTAGTCCCGCCCCCGCTAACGGGCGGGGGCAATCGCTGTGGCATCGCCTCAAGGCGTTGCTGACGCTGCGCAACAATTCGCTGCGCGACGATCTCGAGGAACTGCTCGAGAACGAAGAGGGCGCCAAGGCAGGAGATTTCTCCGAAGCCGAGCGCAAGATCCTGCAGAACGTGCTGAAGCTCGACGAGCTTCGCGTCGACGACGTGATGGTGCCGCGCGCCGATATCGTCGCCATCGAAATCGACGAACCGCTGGGCGTGCTGCTCGCCCGTTTCCTCGAGGCCGGGCACTCGCGTTTGCCGGTCTATGACGACGACCTCGACAACATTTCCGGCTTCATCCACGTCAAGGATGCGCTGCGGCGCATCGTCGAGGTGCCGCCCTTGGACGAATCTGCCAAGGAAGCGCCGGTCAAGGTCACGGGCGTGAGCCTCAGGACGCGCATCGGCAAGCTCGACCTTCTCCGCGAGGTGCTGTTTGTGCCGCCCTCGATGCCCGTGGGCGACCTGCTGCAGCAGATGCAGCTCAAGCGCGTGCACATGGCCATCGTCATCGACGAATATGGCGGGACCGACGGTGTCGTCACCATCGAGGATCTGCTCGAGGCCGTCGTCGGCGACATCGAGGACGAGCACGACGAGCAGGATGCCCCGCTGATCCGAAAACTTAATTCCAGCAATTTCATCGCCAGCGCCCGGGCCGAGCTTAGCGAGGTGCGCGAAGTGGTAGGCCCCGAATTCGACCCCGGCGAACTCGCCGATGAGGTCGACACCATCGGCGGCCTGGTGTTCGACCTCGCCGGCCACGTCCCCGCCCCAGGCGAAGTGGTCAAGGGCCTCAAGGGTTTTGATTTCGAAATTTTGGCATCCGATGGCCGTCAGATCCAGAAGCTCAAGATCAAGCGCATAAAGTCCCCTGCCGCGCCGAGGACGACCCCTCGCGCCAGGGCCAAGTCCGCGCCGCCGGAAACGCCGGGCGAGGAACAGAATGGTGAGGACGCGCGCGCGGCAGAGTAGGTCGGCGTCCCCACGCATCCTTCACTTGACCCCGCGCCCGCCTCCGGCAAGTTTGCCTGATGCTCGTTGATTCTCCCGGCGCATGACCTGGCTCGCGGAAACCGCCATGCTCGCCCATGGCTGGCGGCGTTTTCTCATGCTGCTGGTGGCGGGGGCGATCGCGGGCCTGAGCGTGCCGCCCTTTTACGTGCTGCCGGCCCTGTTTCTCACCATGCCGGTCTGGGTCTGGGCGCTCGATGGCGCCGAGCGGCTGCCGGGTTGGCGAAAAATCTTCGGGCCGGCCTTCTGGATCGGCTTTGCCTATGGGCTCGGCTATTTCCTCGTCGCCTTCCATTGGCTGGGCGCCGCCTTCTTTGTCGAAGGCGGCATCATGCTGGCGATTATGCCCTTCGCCATCCTGGCGCTGGCGGCGGTGATTGCGCTGTTCTGGGGCCTCGCGAGTTCGCTCGCGCATCTCTTGTGGTCGACCGGTGCGCTGAGAATCGTGACGCTCGCGACTTTCCTCACCATGGCCGAATGGGCGCGCGGCCACTTCTTCACCGGTTTTCCCTTCGACCTCCTGGGTTATGCGCTCACCGCCAATGACGAGATGAGCCAGCTCGCCTCGGTCATCGGCGTCTACGGCCTGACGGCGCTGGCGGCGCTTCTCAGCATGACGCCGGCGCTGATCTGGCCGGCTGACCGGCGCGGCCTCAGCCGGCGCCTCGCGCCGTTTTTCCTCAGCCTTGCGGTCATCGTCGCCCAACTGGTCTACGGCCACTACCGTCTCGCCGACACGGTCGTGACCAACCGCACCGATATGCGCATGCGGGTGATCCAGCCCATGGTGCTGGAGCACGCCGATTGGGCCGAAGCAAAACCCGCCGACATCATCACCAAGCTGATCGACCTCAGTGAAACCAAAACCGGGCCGGATGATCCGGGCCTTGCAACCGTCACCCAGGTGGTCTGGCCGGAATCTTCGCTCCCCTTTTTCCTCTCCGATTATCCCGACGCCCTGCCCCGCATCGCCAAGATGCTGCCGCCCAATGGCGTGCTGCTCACCGGGGCGGCGCGGGAAGATTTCGGTGCCGGCGTCCCGCAGGGCGAAGAACCCCCCGCCTATAATTCGCTCATCGCCATCGACAAGCAGGGCGAGATCATCGCCAGCTACGACAAATCGCATCTGGTGCCCTTCGGTGAATACCTGCCATTCCCGCAGCTCTTTGCGGCGATCGGGCTAAAACAGTTCGTGCCCGGCGCGACCGGCTGGCAGGCCGGCACCGGCAACCGGCTGATGGTGTTGCCGAACGCGCCACCCTTCTTGGCGCTGATCTGCTACGAGGCGATCTTTTCCGGCGATCTCGGCCGGGAGACCGACAACGCCCAGTTCATCCTCAACATCACCAACGATGCCTGGTTCGACGGCTCGATCGGGCTCGCCCAGCACGCCGAACACGCCCGGCTGCGCGCGGTGGAAGAGGGGCTGCCGCTGATCCGGGTCGCCAATTCCGGGCTGACGGAGGTGATCGATCCGCTCGGCCGGGTGACGCAGAGCCTGCCGCAGGAGCAGATCGGGCTCCTCGACGTGGTGCCGGCCAACCGGCTGCCATCGACGCTCTTCGCCCGCCTCGGCTATTGGCCGCTGCTGGGGGCGGTGCTGGCCGGGCTGGCGCTGGCGGTCTTGAGTGCGCGGGGGAAGCGGCGGGGCTGAGCTTTTGGCGAAGGCCCCCTCACCCCGGCTTACCAGCCGGACCTCTCCCCCAAGGGAGAGGAAGGGCGAGGCTGTGCCGCAGAACCCCTCTCCCTCGGGGGAGAGGGTAGGGTGAGGGGGCCTCTGGTCCAAAACATCGCCGTCGGCACCAGCAGAACAACTTTGCTTTCCCTCCCCGATAAGGATATCAAGCTTTCTTTATATCCCGCTTGACCCAAATCCGCGGCTCTGCAAGAACCGCCAAGGTCCGGCACGGGTTCTGGGCGCTCGAGCAATTGGGGCATCAATTGGCACGCAATTCCTATCTTTTCACCTCCGAGTCGGTCGCCGAAGGCCATCCCGACAAGGTCTGCGACCGCATCTCCGACGAAATCGTCGACATGATCTATCGTGAGGCCAAAAAGACCGGCATGGACCCCTGGAAGGTCCGCGTCGGCTGCGAGGTGCTGGCCACCACCAACCGTGTGGTCATCGCCGGCGAGGTGCGGGTGCCGGATTCGCTGCTGAAGAAGGACAAGGAAGGTAACCTTGTCCATGACGCCGCCGGCAGCCCGGTCGTCAACCCGAGCAAGTTCAAGTCGGTCGCGCGCAAGGCGATCAAGGCCATTGGCTACGAGCAGACCGGCTTCCACTGGAAGAACGCCAAGATCGACGTGCTGCTGCACGGCCAATCGGGTGATATCGGCCGCGGCGTCGATAACGCCGAAGGCACCAACACCGAGGGCGCGGGCGACCAGGGCATCATGTTCGGCTATGCCGTGCGCGAAACCCCGGAACTGATGCCGGCCCCGATCTATTACGCCCACAAGATCCTCGAAATCCTGTCGATCGCCCGCAAGGAAAAGATGAACGGCGCCTCGGTGCTCGGTCCCGATGCCAAGAGCCAGGTGACGGTGCGCTACGAGAACGGCGTCCCCGCTGAAGTGACGCAAATCGTCCTTTCGACCCAGCACCTCGATGCTTCGCTCTCCTCCGCCGACGTGCGCAAGATCGGCGAGCCCTATATCCGCGAAGCGCTGTCGGATCTGGCGATCGCCGATGATTGCAAGTGGTACATCAACCCCACCGGCGCCTTCGTCATCGGCGGCCCGGATGGCGATGCCGGCCTCACCGGCCGCAAGATCATTGTCGACACCTATGGTGGCGCGGCCCCGCATGGCGGCGGTGCCTTCTCCGGCAAGGACACCACCAAGGTTGACCGTTCGGCCGCCTATGCCGCGCGTTACCTCGCCAAGAACGTGGTGGCGGCAAAGCTCGCCGACCGCTGCACCATCCAGCTCGCCTATGCCATCGGCGTCGCCCAGCCGCTGGCGCTCTATGTCGACACCCATGGCACCGGCAAGGTCGCCGATGACGTGCTGGAGCGCGCGCTGCGCGATGTGATGGACCTGTCGCCCTCGGGCATCCGCCGGCACCTCGACCTCAACAAGCCGATCTACGCCAAGACCTCGGCCTATGGCCACTTCGGCCGCAAGCCCGGCCGCGACGGTTCTTTCTCCTGGGAAAAGACCGACCTCGTGCCGGCCATCAAGGCTGCAGTGCGGTAAACCTTTCTGCCCCGCCCTCGTGGTTCGACAAGCTCACCATGAGGTCCGCGCCCCACGCAGCGTCATCCCCGCGAAAGCGGGGATCTCCGTTTTCTGATACACCCTCACCGCATTGAAACAGAGATTCCTGCCTTCGCGGGAATGACCTGGAGTATTGGACGAAGCGTGGTGCAAAAGCCCGAACTTCCCCTCACCCGCGACGGCACCCCCCGCGCCTTTTTCGGCCGCCGCAGCGGCAAGCGCCTGCACAAGGGCCAGGACCAGCTTTTTCGCGAGGTGTTGCCGGGACTTGAGCTAAAGCTCGGCGAGGGGGCTGTCGTCCCCCAGGAGCTCTTCCCGGAAAAGTCGTTCTACGCCATCGAGATCGGTTATGGCGGTGGCGAGCATCTGGCGCGAAAGGCCAGGGAAAACCCCGAGACCGGCTTCATCGGCTGCGAGGTGTTTTCCGGCGGCATCGCCAAGATGGTGGAAAAGATCGACGCCGAGGAACTCGGCAATATCCGCCTGTTCACCGACGACGCGCTGAAACTGCTGCTGAAGCTGCCGGATGCCGCGCTCGACGAGGTTTTCCTGCTCTATCCGGATCCCTGGCCAAAAACCCGCCACCACAAGCGCCGCTTCGTGTCGCCTACGACGCTGGCCCAGCTGGCGCGGACGCTGAAGCCGGGGGGAAAATTCCGGTTTGCGAGCGATATCGAAGACTATGCGAACTGGACCCTGGCCCACATCCTGCGCTCGCCGGATTTCCGCTTCATCCCCGGCCCGGCCGGCAGCTGGCATCAGCCCTATCCCGGCTGGCAGCCAACCCGCTACGAGGAAAAAGCCCGCCAGGAAGGCCGGCTGCTGAGCTTTTATTTCAGCTTCGAGCGGCGCTGAGCGTGATCCCATTTTGCTGAAACAACGGAGATTCCCGCCTTCGCGGGAATGACGTGCACTTGCCACGGATTTGCAACAGGTCTGGTCATTCCCGCGAAGGCGGGAGTTTCCGTTTCGATCAGTGCTCAGCGTGATTGCGAGGCCATCGAGTGGACACAGCGCGCAGGCGCACCCCGCGCGATCGCAAAACTCGGGTAATCCGTCGCTCGGCCGCTCGCCACCAATGGCGAAACAGGGCAAGGTTGCAACATGCCATCCGAAACGCTGCTCCTTGCGCTGACTACCTTTTTCGCCACGGTCGGCCCGGCCGACCTGGCGCTGGTCTTTGCCGCGTTGACCAGCCGCAACACGGCGGCGGAGCGCCGGGTGTTCGCGCTGCGCGGCATTCTGGTGGCTGGCGCGATCCTGTTGTTCTTTGCGGTGTTCGGCAGCGCGCTGCTGGCGATTTTTGGCATTTCCCTGCCGGCGCTGCGGACGGCCGGCGGGGCGCTGCTGTTCCTGATCTCGATCGACATGGTGTTCGCGCGCCATTCGGGCGGCACCGGCACGACCAGCGAGGAGGAGGCCGAGGCCAAGACCCGCGCCGACATTTCGGTGTTCCCCCTGGCCATGCCGTTGATCGCCGGGCCGGGCGCCATCAGCGCGACGATCCTCCTGATCAGCGGCGCCGAGGGCGATGACCTGAAGATTGCCGCCGTTGTCGCGGCGCTTTTGCTCATTCTGGCGCTGAGCTATGTGGCGATGCTCGCCGCCATCCCCATCCAGCGGTTATTGGGGCTGACCGGCCTCGCCGTCGTTTCGCGCGTCGTGGGGGTGCTGCTGGCGGCGCTCTCGGTGCAGTTCATCTTCGACGGCATCAAGGGCAGCGGCCTTCTCCACTGAGTGGGCAAGCTGCCATCCAAAAAAAGGAGCCGGCGCCCAGGCGCCAGCCCCGTGGGAACGCATCGCTGCACGAACGGAAAGCTACTTCTTCTTGGCCGGCGCGAGGGCGGGCTGCGAGAGACCGGCAGTCGCCACCACCTTCGGCTTTTCCTTCTTCGGCTTCTTGGCTTCCTTGTTGGAACGCATTTGACCTTTGGCCATGCTCTTCTCCTTCTCGCCTTCGGACGAGTTCGTCCGGCAATACCGCCAAAAAGCTAGGACTTCCAATGCCGGGTGACAAGGGTCTTAGCCGCCGACTAGCCGCTATTTGAAACGTTGCAACGCGCACCCATGTCCGGCCGAGCCAGTACCCTGGGATCGCACCCGGTGTGCACGAACTCCATCCAGTCGTTCGGGCTGCCATAGAAGGCGTTGCGGTCGACCTCGCCGCGAATGCCGGGCATGGTGCCGGTCTCGGTCCACTGCCAGAAGGTAAAGCCGCGATTGCCGTAACGCCGGTGCGGCTCGGCCGCGACCGACCGCAGCCAGAAGGTGTTGGGCAGATGCCGCCCTTCGAGCACCTCCTGGTGGAAGGTGATGTCGGTATAGATGATCGGAAGCTTGCCGGTATACTCTTCGAGCAGCTTCAGCATCGCCTCGACCTTGGCGAAGGCTTCGTCAGGGCTGGGCCGGCCGCGGCAGGTGCGCGAATGGCTCGTCCATTCGACATCGAGGACGGGCGGCAGCGCATCCGGATCGTTGGGCACGTTCTTTTCGAACCATCTCGCCTGCTCGGCCGCGGTGCCGCACCAGTACATGAAGTGATAGGCAGCGCGGGGCAGGCCGGCAGCACGGGCCGCGGCCCAGTTGCGGGCGAAATTGGGATCGACATAGTCGCTCCCCTCCGTCGCCTTGATGAAGGCGAAGTGCACGCCGGCCGCCCGCACGCGCTCGAAATCGATCTTGCCCTGATAGCGGGAGACGTCGATTCCCTGTACCGGCAGGCCACGGGCGCGGCGCACCCCCGGATGCGGATGGTTGTCGCCACGAATGGCGTGGGAGGGCAACTGGGCGCAGCTTGCAACCATCAGGGCGACGACCAGCGCGCAGAGCAGCCGGAAAGCCGGAGAGACCGTTTCACGGAACCGCGCAAAATCCATCGACGCATTACTCAATACAAAACGAAACGATGTTGAATCGAATGCAGTCGGTTAACAAAGTCTTGCCCGCAGCCCAGGTCTTGGGCGCGTGGTTAAGTAGGAATTGCCAGGGACGGAACTGTTCTTCAAACGTTCTTGCCGACGATCCGCTTGCCTGCTAGCGTGCCGAAGGGTTTGGGGGAAGCCTTACGTGGTCACGCGCATTCAAACCGTGGCGTTTCAGGGCATCGAGGCGGTGCTCGTCGACGTACAGGTGCAGATTGCGCCCGGCATCCCCGCCTTCTTGATTGTCGGCCTGCCCGACAAGGCGGTGCGCGAGGCGGGCGAACGGGTTCGCGCCGCGCTCATCGCTTCGGGGCTGAGCCTGCCCGCGCGACGGATCACCATCAATCTTGCTCCTGCCGACCTGCCGAAAGAGGGGAGCCATTACGACCTGCCGATCGCGCTGGGGCTGATGGGGGCCATTGGCGCCGTGCCGCCCGATGCCTTCATCGGCCATCTGGCGCTGGGCGAATTGGGGCTGGATGGCCGGCTGGCACCGGTTTCGGGCAC
>DATJHO010000038.1:0-49480 GCA_035493835.1 Devosiaceae bacterium | reverse complement strand
CCCTCGGCCAATTCATCGGCCACCCATTCGGATAGAGCCTCAGCGGCATTGCGCAGCGCCTCATCTTCCGTTTCGCCCATGGCAGTGCAGCCCGGCGCATCTGGAAACTGAACGCCGTAGCCGCCTGCTTCGCCGTCAATCAGAGCAACATACCTCATCGCTTTCTCCTACTTGGTCCAACCCGCCGCCTTGGCAATGGACTGGGCCACGCCGGCGGTGACGGTGCGGTGCCGGGGCACCATGATCGAGGGAAAGCCAGCCTTACGAAACTTGGTGTGCTTCGTCCCGCCGACGTTCTCCCAGCCTTCGTTTTCGAGGCGGCGGATTATTTTGGCGGTGTTGGTTTCGTGCTGCATGTCTGCCTCGTCCGTACGCAAATATATGCGCACACATGCGGGGCGATCGTCAACGGGCAATGCGCATTTATGTGCGCACAAATGCATCGGGAAAAAATCATGGACTCCGCCGTTCCGAAAGGCGCGACCAAAAATGAGGCCGCCCAGCGAAGAATTGAGCGGCCTAGCTGGTGCCGACAGAGGTTGGGGCGCTCTCCGCCGGCGTACTGGAATGCCGATGGCCGTTGGCAGGTTCCGGAGGAACGAAGCCGCTCAGGCGCCCAGCGGGGCGCAAACAAAAATCCCGGCGCCGAGGGTGTGGCGCCGGGGGAGCTGACCGATTTGCCTAAAAGAACCAGGCGTCAGAAGCGGTAGTTCAGGCCGACCGTTGCGGTGTTGAAGGTCAGACGATCGTTGATTGGCACACCGGCAACATTGGCGACCGAGGCGGTGCCAAGGTCGTAGTAGCCATACTCGGTGCTGATCTCGATGTTGTTCGGTAGCTGATAGGCGAGGCCGGCGCCGATGGTCCAGCCTGTGCGGTTCTGACTCGTGCTTCCCGAAACGCTGGGGCCGCCGCTGATGGACTCGGAGAACCCGGTCTCGGTGTGGCCGTAGGCGAAGCCGCCGTGAACATAGGCCATCAGGTCGCCGAACGCATAGCCGGCCTTGCCCTGCACTGTGCCGAGGGTCTGCAGCGTGTCGTGAATATTGAAGGTGGCGGTGGCGCCGCCGCCGAGGTCTTCGCTGCCGTCGATCTGCGCCCCGATATTGGCGCCGGCAAAGTCCGCATAGGCGCCGAGTACCGGGCCGCCGAGATCGTAGTCATAGCCGATGCGACCGCCGCCGAGCCAGCCATTGCCGGTAATATTGGCGTTGACGGTGCCAGCGCCCGGTGCGGCCATATCGAGCGCATCGGTCGAAGCAGCCAGGCCACCAAAGATGCCGGCATAAAAGCCGGTCCAATTAGCGGCAACCGGCGAAGCAACCGGAACCGGCGCAGCAGGAACGGCGAGATCGGCGGCATAGGCGCCGCCCGATGAAAGTGCGATCAGAGCGAGGCTAGATAGTACCAAACGACGCATTGAAATCTCCACAAATGTATACAGCCTAACTATAGAGTAAGATCAGCTAGGACTGTCGCATTTTGGCCACGTTCACCGCAATTCACCGGATTGACCGTCAGGTACCACCGCCTCTCAGCAGAAGAGCGCCAGAACAGCCGAACATCGTGAACCCCCAATGATCCCCGCGGGCCAAACAGTCCGCCGGTGGACATTGTCACCGCCTCCCGGACAGGGCAACTGATCGTGCGGCCAGCGTCAGCCCAATCGCAAGGCTGCCGCCTATCCACCCCGCGATCGCTTCGGCCCAAGCGCCTGATGCGATCGCAATGATTAACGTGATGACGAACATCGCCGCGGTCGCAATGGCAACGCCAATGCTTGGCCAGTAGATCCCGGCCGACACGCCGAGCATCACGCAGACGATCGTTTCCAACCACCAGTCGCTCATGTCGATCTCCCCCGATCAGCAGCTAAGCACGTTCCGCCCCGCCTCGCGCGGGCTTTTTCATTTCCATTTCCCGGAGATCACCATGCATTCCAGCGTGCCGCGCGGCGCGGCGACTTCGCTCGTCCTGCCGCCGTTGAAGCAAGTCGCGAGCCCGAACCATTCGAGCCGCAATGGGGCCGCGGTCCGCCTGATAGTGGTGCACGACTGCGAGGGCAGCTACGGCGGATCGATCTCCTGGTTCTCTCAGAAGGCCTCGCAGGTCAGTGCCCACATCGTGCTGCGCGAGGATGGCAGCGAGGCAACCCAGATGGTGCCGTTCGCCAATAAGGCCTGGCATGCCGTCGCCTTCAACTCCGCGTCGATCGGCGTGGAGATGGCGGGCTACACCGCCAAGGGCTTTGCCGCCCCGGAATGGCAGGCGGCCGCCAACATCATCGCCTTCCTGCTGCACAAGTTCGACCTGCCGTGCCGCTGGGCGGAGGGCGGGGCCGGGCAGGGGTTCTGCTCGCACTTCGACCTCGGCAAGGCCGGAGGTGGCCATAGCGACCCGACTACCGATCCCAAGATCTGGGCGGCCTTTGTCGCCCGGGTAGAGGCGGCCTATGCGCTGCCGGCGCCTGCCGACTGGGTAGCTACCCCGTTCGTGCCGACGACCACGACCCGCAAGGGCTGAAATTTCCCGAGGCAAAGCCTCACCCCAAGGAGACATCGATGAAACTGAAAACCGTGCTCGGGCTCGCCGCCCTGGCATGCTTGGTGCTGCCGCTTGCCGACTGCGCCACGCTCAACCCCTTCGCTACCGTTACCAACCCGATCAACCAGACCGAGGTGTTCCAGCTCGGCAACGCCTCCGGGACCGCCAAGGCACTGGCGGTCGGCTACGCGGCGCTGCCGCTGTGCCCGGTCGGGACGGCGATCAGCACCACCAACATCTGCCACAGCAAGAGCGTGCTGGTGACGATCCAGAAGGACGTGCATGCGGCGGATACCGCCTACACGGCGCTGCAGGCGTTCGCGCGCAACCCGGCGAACTATCCCGGCCTCAACTTCAGCCAACTGCTCCAGACGGCGGAGGACGCGATTGCGACCGTCAGCCAGATCGAAGCGCAGTACAACATCGGAAAGGCTTCGTGATGAGCGACAGCACCACCTCCGCCATCGGCGCGGACATTCAGGAAGCTCTCACTGTCGCGGCGGCCGCGGCGGGCGGTCTCGGCGCCACCTATGTCGCCCAGCTCCTCGGGGCCTTTGCAGCGGCCGAGCCCGCCATCGTCTCCGGGGTCGCCTCGGCCGAACCGTTCATTGCTGCCGGCGTCTCGCTGATCGAAAGCGGCGGCGCGCCGGATGATGCCGCTTGGACCGCGCAGCTCGCCGCGCTCTCGGCGCAGACCACGGCGATCGACAACCAGGTCGCAGCCGACGAAGCGGCGCAGCCGGGCAGCTGACAAGAAACCGCCCGAGCAAGGGTTCGGGCGGCGATAAAGGCGCCCGGCCAACTGTCGCGTGAGGTCGGGCGCCAGCCTGCCATCGGTTCATGAGGCCATCTAGCAGGCCACTGCAACTTACCACCTATCCATTCACAAAGGATATGATCCTATGAAACTCGCTCTCGCGGGCGCGCTCGTGCTCGCCCTTCTGCTGGTCGGTCCGGCTCTCGCCGCCGACCCCAATGCCGTCGTTGTCCCATGGGGCGACTGGCTGGTGGCGCTGATCAACTTCGTCCTGCCGGTCGTCGGCATCATCCTCACCGCCGCGCTCACCTGGCTCGCGCGATATCTCCCTGCGGCGCTCAAGGCCTATGTCACCACCCAGAACATCGATGCTGCCGAGCAGCTGCTCGAGCGTGGTGTCGACTTCGGGCTGAACAGGGTCGAGGGCGCCGCCGTCGGCAAGACGCTGGACGTGGCCGTCGGCTCACGGGTACTGGCCACCTCCGCCCAGTACGTCATCGACCACGGGCCGGCCAAGCTGATCGCATGGCTCGGCGGGGAAGACGCCATCCGGCAGAAGATCCTCGCCCGCCTCAGCCTCGAGCCCGGGGCCGATGGCGGCCAGGTGCTGAGCCCCGAGCCCGGCGCGTCGCCGATGCCGCTGAAGCCCTGATCCCTGAAGCACACCGGAGGGCGGCGCGGTGAACGAAGATCAATCCGAACGGATCATTTCCCAGATGGCGACCTTTGGCGCCGAGCTGGCGGGCCTTCGGCGCGACGGCGAGCGCCGGGACGAGGCGTTTGAGCAGGAGCGGCAGGAGAGCCGCGAAAGCCGCCGCGAGCTCTACGACAAGGTCAACGGCGTTGCCGAGGACGTCGCCACGCTGAAGGGCGACGTCAAGGTGACAGCGATGGTTGCCGCTCAGGCGAGGGACACCGTCGCCACGCTGAAGGCGGCCGTCGAGAAGGCGGCGCCGACAATCGCCGACGTCGAGAATGCCAAAAAGTTTGGCTCCGTGCTGCTGTGGTTCATCGGCGGCGGCGGGCTTGCAGCCCTGGCGGCGGCCGTGGCCTGGGGGGAGGCCTTCAAGTCTTGGCTCGCCCACTGGCTGGGGATCAAGTGATGCGCGCCCTCATGGCCGTGACGCTATGGGCCGCTCTCATCATGGGCGGCCTTTTCATTTTCGCCGTCACGCACGGCCAAGCGGCCGAGTTCCGGCAATGCGGCATCGCCAGTTGGTACGGGTCGGAGTCCGGCCACCGCACCGCCGACGGCGAGCACTTCGACGGCAGCAGCATGACGGCAGCGCACCGGAGCCTGCCGTTCGGGACGATGGTGCGCGTCGTCGATCTGCGGACCGGCCGGAGTGTGGTGGTCAGGGTCAACGATCGCGGGCCGTATGCGAAGGGCAGGATCATCGACTTGAGCCGGGCGGCGGCGCGCCGGCTAGGCATGAACGGGACGGCGAGGGTGTGCATATCCGGGTTCGGTGGTAGGGAAACGGTGGCCCGAGACAACGGGCCACCGGCACTCCGGTATTAGCGCCAGGCGCACACTTTAACGGGGTGGTGGTGACGCCACACGATGTGGCACACGTGATGCGGGTGGTGGTGCCAGCCCCAGGGGGCGGCAACGGCGGAACCGACGCCCGGGCCCAGTGCGAGGCCCACCGCCAAAACGGCAGCTAGTCCGGTCGTCGTCAGGATCTTCAACATAGTAATCAGTCTCCTTGCGCCAGAGGGCGCATTGTCAAATCGGGTACCCGTCGTAGCCACGGCAGCGGTGCCGGCATAGGAGGGCCAATGCCTTCGGCCGGCGGTGCTCGACGCGCCGTGTGCGCTAGAGAACATTTGTGACCCGCTTGTGGCACGCCGAGAGACAGCTCGGCATGGGCGGACAGCGGGGTGTGCATCAATGGCTGAAATCAAAACCGAGCCCGTCCGGGCCCAGCGGGTCAACGATATCGACAGCGATGATGTGCCTCCCGGTGCCTTCGAGTTCTTCACCTCTGGTGATCGGACCGATGCCGGAATGATCTTCGCGTGTCCCTGCGGGTGCGGCCAGTTGGGCTCGCTCTCGTTCCGCCCGGAGCCGTCCCCCTCATGGGATTGGGACGGCAATCGCGAGCAGCCGACACTCCTTCCGTCGGTGCATCGAGTTGGCCACTGGCACGGCTGGCTGCAGGGAGGCGTCTGGACGAGCTGCTGATGGCCAAGACATCACTTTCCTTGCGCGACCAAGCGCTCTGCCTCGGCCTCGCCAAGGTGCTTATAGAGCCACTTCGCGCGGTAGCTCGCGCCAACGGTTATGCGCTGGCCGAACATGGCTCGCAGCGGCGTGACATCGACCTAATCGCCGTGGCGTGGACAGAAGAGGCCTGCGACCCTGTCGTGCTGGCCGAGGCGATCCGAGCCGAAGCGGAGCGCATCGTCGGCGTGGCCTTCTACAAGCCCGATGAAAACGACGAACTCTGTTGGCGCGGCAAGCCGGGGCTCAAACCTCACCGTCGGCTCGCGTGGTCTTTCCATCTCGGCGGCGGCCCCTACATCGACCTGTCGGTGATGCCGCCGCTCGCCGAACCCTGGCCCGAGACCGGCGTCGTGCCGGACTGGCCACGCGGACAGGAGCCGCAAACTTCCGCGGAACTCGCAGCCACGGACCCGATAACGCCGATGACGGTGTGGGAGGCCGAATAGCCGACTTGGCGAAAGCGCCAAACTGAACGGAATGCTTGCCCCGGTCTCGCTTCGGCGGGGCCGGTGCTTTTCTCGTTCTCAAGCGGAACCAACCGCATAAGGTCAAGTTCGCCTCCTATTGGAATAGAGGAGACAACAAATGCACTTGACCAAATCGATTGCTGTCATCGTCGCAGCCGCAAGCTTCACAATGGCATTGCCGGCGCTTGCGCAAAACAACTCGGGCGGTGGGGGCGGTTCGGGAGCCGGCGGTAGTGCAAACAGCGGCGCCACCGGCACAGGTAGCGGCGGCGGTCAGAATCCGCTTTCCGGTAACACCAGCAGCAAGGGCGCCGGCAGCAATCCTGACGCCACTGACTGCACCACTCCGGTGGCCCGAGCTACTAATCCGACGCTTTGTCAGGCAACCCCAGCGAACCCGATGACTACGCCGACCACGCCGACCCAATGAAGCGCATCACTGTCCCAGGCCCTCTAGTATATCGTCATTGCTAAAACTCGCCCCGGCTTGCAACGTCGGGGCTTTTCTGTTTCAGCGGCCGCCGCGCTGTTCCGTTTCGATCCCGCCAAGTCGGATGCAGTTTGTAGATCAGAATCGAACGCCGCCGTTTATGATCGACTTGCTTTCTACCTCGGGATTGGTATTGGATAAAAGTGGGGGTAATCAATGATCGATCGAATTGACAGCGCCATAAAGCGATTTATTTCCGATCCAAAAAATACCAACTTGAGCATCGGCGCGATAGCTGTCGCCAATGGCGCGTATCGACTGCGCTTGATCCAAGCAACTTCCGACATCGTCTGCGAGTATCTCAAACACAACGCCCTAGAGGCGGGGGAAGTGCCGGATCTGATCACTGGTATCTATCGCCGCCTATCGGCCGCACAGGCGGGGAGCCGAGAAATCAGTACGAACTATTCTCGGCCGTCGAAGGTCGCCAAGTCGAGTGGTGGCTTTCCTCGCACGGCTTCGCCTCGATAGCGCATTAAGGTAGGTGCCCCCCGTCGGGCGCAATGCCTACTGCAGCCCCTGAGGCGAGGTGAAGACGAAAGGCTCTGAGACGGCTCGCCGAGCTTCCCAGTTCGCCAGGAACGCCGATGCAATGTCGGGGCTGCTGATGAACGTCACGTTCTCCCGGTTCCGGGTTGCAGCGCTCTTGGTGTAGTTGAACGAGCCGCCAATCGTCTCCCATCCGTCGATCACAATCACCTTGTTATGGGCGATGCCCGGGTGATCATCGATCCAGACCTTTGCGCCGGCAGCGACCATGGACGCCGCGGGGCCGTCGAGCTTCGGTTGCTTGTCCTTGCCGAAGGCGTCGCTCTTGTCGAGCGCGAGTTCAACATCGACACCGCGAGAGATCGCCTGCTGGAGCGCTTGAAGGATCGGTAGCGACGTGAAGCCGTAGGCCTGAACTCGGATCTGCTTTTCGGCGCCGTTGATCGCCTGGACGATTTCAGATTGGCAGTTCTCGCCCGGCGTGAAGCAAACCGAGACGTCCGCATCCACCGGATGCATTCGAGTTGGAAACTCGGCGCAAAGCGCCGGTGACGCGCCGGCAATGGCCAGCAGTAAAGCGATAGCGACTTTCATGCGCTGAGCCTACCGGTGATGTCTGAAAGGCTTCTGAACTGCGGTTACTCGCCAGTTTTGCCGTCCGCCCAGGTCTGACGAGGGGCATCAGACCCGGGCGGGCCCTTAGGGGGCTAAGGGTGGGCGGTTGGAGCAGGACTCACATGCCGCATTCGGACCGTGGGCGACAAGCGTTACCGAAACCTTACCGGCGAACCCAAGTACTACCTAAGTATTGGTCGGCCTCCCTCGGCGGGGCGAGGTTTTTTGCGTTCTCAGGGCTGAGGGTATATTCTCTCTGCATGGCCGACCGATACCGCGTTGTCGAGCACTACGAGAGCGGGTGGAGCGTGATTGATGCTCTGACTGGTGGTCCGGTTGAGATCAACGGCGTGCTGCTCTATCGGCTGGACTGGGAGGATGCCGAAGATCTTGCCGACGCGCTCACGTGGCAGGACGCCATGGTGCGACAGAAGCTCGAGGCGATTACAAACCCGAAGCCAAAGCCAGACCCGGGCGACTAGCGAGATTCATCGGAAGTCACCGGCACAAAGTGCAGAAGTCGGCCGCGCTCGAAGAGAGCCGCGTACTCGTGCCAGCCGCTTTGGGCAGTGGCGTCGTCGAAGTCGTAGAAGTCCAGCAAGCCGGTGAACTCCACCAGATCGTCGCCGAGCCTCAGTTCACCCTCGGTCCCCAGGGTATACTGGGTCAGATCGCAATCGAGCGACTTGGTCTGCATCGGGGCCGCTGGCTTGTGGCCATCGGGCAGTGGGTATTCGACCCTGAGGTAGTCAAACGTTCCCATCCGATATCTCCCTTCCAGGGGTGCTCGGGTCCGGCTCTGCATCATCGGCCGATAGATAGACCAAGTTGTAGACCTTGGAACCGCGGACCGAAACCGAGATCATCTCCCGGCCGTCCTCATCCCGCGTGTGCTCAACGGTGGCGTGCAGGATGACCTTGTCGCCCGGCAGGAACTTGCTCGGCTTGCCCGCAAATGGGCGTTTATCCGTCTTTCTCGCCACCATTCCCTCCCGTCTTGATCCTGCCCACAAATCCGGCAGGATGCTACGGCACCAAAGGATGGATCAGGATGGCCGACAGGCTCCCATGGCGCCGACATGCCGAAGGCGGCTTCATCGCTTACCCCAACGGCGAGGGATCGCCAGAGCAGCGCGCGACCCTCTATTGGGTCCAAAAGGCGGCAAGCGAACCGGAAGGGGCCCCTGAGTGGCACTGGCTAGTCGAATGGGAAGGGCGCTTCCGCTTCGCCGACAGGGCCTATTCCAAACAGCAGGGCGCCGACCGCGCCACTGAGCAATGGCGGTTGCAAGTCGCCCTCGTGGACCGAAGCGAGCGCGAGGAGCGCCCGATCCGCGCCTTCGTCGACCGGTTGGTCGAGACAGGCCTTTATGACCTCGCCGACATTGATTTCCAGAACCTGCCGCAGCCGCAACTGGCAGAGCTGATGAAGGATCTGACGGCGATATGGAAGGGGCAGAAGGACGGCGGCAGCATCCATGGGAAGCAGGTCCATGAGGCGATTAAGGTGCTGTCGATGGAGCTTTTCCGGCGGCGGCAGCAGAACGACTCGGCAACGAAATTGTAAACCGCCGAAAAGGCTGTAAACTGTTGGCGTGGAACGCAGCCCCGGAAGGCCCGGGAATGCTGGTGCCGGCAACAGGATTTGAACCCGTGACCCCCTGATTACAAATCAGGTGCTCTACCGACTGAGCTATACCGGCCGCCACGGCTAGCTAGCATCCCCGGTTGCATTGGTGCAAGCGGGCGCGTGACCCGGCGGGCGACCTGGAGCAGGCCGAGCTTCCTTCGGGTCCCGCAACTTCCTGCCAAATAAAACTTTCCCCAGAATGTTCCCTTTACGTTTGCCCGGGAGCGGGGCACATATTGAACTAAGTAGATCCTAATGTCGGTGGGGCGGATCGGCGTCCGGGAGGCTTGCATGTCAGCAGAGACAGCACTGCCGCAAGTCGAGCGCAGCGTGCCGCGCGGGGCGGTGCTGGTGGCTATTCCCCTGGCGTTCGCGCTGCTTGGCGTGCTTTTGCGCCTTGCCGCCTATTTCGAGGCCGGCCAGGAGCCGACCCTGTCGAAATTCGTCGATGGCCTCTGCAAGTGGGATTGCGTCTGGTACCTGCGGCTGGCGACCAGCGGCTACGACACCTTTCCGCCGCCGACCATGATTGATGCCGGCAATTGGGCGTTCTTTCCGCTCTACCCCTTCATCGTCGGCGGCGTCCATGCCTTGGTCCAATTGCCGGTAATGGCGGTCGCAACGGCGCTCTCGTTTCTTTTGTCCTCGGCTGCGGCGCTCGTCGCCTGGCCACTGCTCGAGCGCAACCTGCGCGCCTATACGCTCTATTGTGCGTTCCTGCTGTGCGGGCCGTTTTCGTTCTATTTCACCACCTTCTATACGGAGGCGGTGTTCGTGCTGCTGACCAATTGCATCATGCTCGCATTGCGCCGCTCCAGCTATGTGACGGCAGGCGCCCTTGGGGGACTGCTCTCGGCGAGTCGCCTTGTTGGGGTGTTCATCGCCTTCAGCGTCGCCCTCCAATATTTTTTCGACTACCGAAAGCAGGGCGGGGCCTTGCGGGGCCTGCCGGGCCAACTCTGGCGCCAGCCGGAGATCGTGCTGGCGGTGCTGCTCACGCCCTTGGGGCTCTTCGCCTATATGGCGTACCTCCACTGGCAGATGGGCGATGCCCTGGCGTTCGGGCACGTGCAGCGGGCCTGGGGCCGGTTGTCGGGCAGTCCACTCGCCTATTTGTGGGAAGGGATTATCACCTGGCCGAAATCGGGCTTTTGGCCGTCCAACACCCAATGGCTCGCGCTGGCCGCTATCGGCGGCCTTTTCGCAACGGCCATCCTCGCGGTGCGACGCCAATATCCGATGGCGCTCTTCTGCTTTGTTGCGCTGCTTCTGCCGATGTCGGCGGGCCTGGCTTCCATGCTGCGCTTCGTGGTGGCGCTATCGCCGCTGGTTCTCCTCGCCACGAGCTTTCTCGCGAGCTGGAGAGCAACCTATGTTGTTGCCCTGCTCGCGATCGTTGCGGGAGATTACTTCTTCACCGTAGGCTGGCTGGAGGAGTGGCTGCCCCTTGTCTAGAACCGGTTCGCGCTTCTGGCGCCGGCCCCTTGTTCTGGCCCTCATCGTCCCGGTTGCGGGGTTCGAGCTCTGTGTGGGCTGGCTGGCGCTTCACCCCCAGGTCAGCGACGGCTATCGCGCCTATTACATCGACCAGACGTCCACCTGCCTCGACAAGGGGGCGAGCGGGCAATATCCGCTCGGCCAGACGATTTCGTTCTTGCCGGACAATATTGCCGGCGCCGCGCGGCTGCGCGTCTGCGGCTGGGATGGGCCGGTGGCCGATGGCACGCATTCGCTGGGGACGAGGTCGCTGCTGCGGTTCGCCATTCCGGAGGCGTCCGGCGAGCTGATACTGAGACTACAGATGGCAGCGATCACCACGGCGGATGGCCGCGCACAGCGGGTGGTTTTGTCGGCAAACGGTTTCGCGCTGGGGGAGGTGACGATCCCCCCGGGAGCCACAAGAGTGCTCGACCTGCCGATTTCGGAAGCGCTTCTTGGCCCGGGCCGGCTCGATATTGCCCTCGATTATCCGAACGCCGCCGAGATGGTGCCGCACGACAGCGACATTCACCTCCGGGCCATCAAATTGCTCTCTGTGCAGTTGCGCCGGCTGGAAGATCCACCCTCGTCCGGCCCGCAGGACGACCCCGACGCGCAGCGTTCCGGCACCGCGGCGGGGTAGGGCGGCCGCCCTGGAGGGATTAGCCGGCGGCTGCGATCCGCTGCTCTTCCTCTATCGGTGGTATCGGCGCGCCGGCGCGCTCCCACTCCGCCAGGATGCGCTCGCGCACGACCATGACGTCGGCCGGGGCGGTCTCGCTATAGGTCTGGAAGACGAAGGGCCAGATGCTGTGCTCAGCGTTGAGCGAGGTCGCCCAGATCAACACCGGTGCAATGATCATCGGGCCGGCGATGGGCAGCAGCCAGAAAATGATGTTCTGGGCGATGGTGACGGTCACCCCCATGATCACCAGCCCGGACAACACCATCAGGCGCGACGCCCTCCAGGCATCGGACAACGACATCACGCCGCCGCCACGATTGGCGGCCGACCAGCCGCCATCGGCGCCGAACAGAACCTGCAACACGGCCCGGCTCTGGAACCAGAGCATCAGCGGGGCAACGAGGCTGGAGAACAGCACTTCGACGAGCGTCGACAGCAGGGCATGGACGGTGCCGCCAAAACCGGCATTCTCTCCCGTGATGAGGCCGCGCACCACGATCACCAGCTTCGGGAGGACGAGGAGGCACCAGATGCCGGTTGCAAGGAACACCGCCATCATGGTCTCGTCGGCCGGGAAGATCGGGAACGGGAAGTGCGGTTCCGGGAAATAGTCGGGCCGGGGCGCAAAGAACGGCGCGGCAATGCTGGTGACGAGAAACATCAGCCAGACCGGCGAGGCCACATAGGCCATGATGCCCTGGGCAAAGATGAAGCGGCTCCACAGGTGCAGGTTCGGCGCAAAGAGCAGCTTTGAGTGCTGGAGGTTGCCCTGGCACCAGCGCCGGTCACGCTTGGCGTGCTCCAAAAGGTTCTGCGGCCCCTCTTCGTACGAACCGACGAGGTCGGGATCGAGCCGCACCTTCCAGCCATTGCGCGCCAGGAGCGCCGCCTCGACATAGTCGTGGCTGAGCACGTGGCCGCCGAAGGGCGGTTTGCCCGACAGGACCGGCAAGCCGCAGCTCTCGGCAAAGGCGTGCATGCGGAAAAGCGCGTTGTGACCCCAGAACGGGCCCTCGCGGCCTTGCAGCATGGCGACGCCGCGCGCGAACACCGGCGAGAAAAAGGTCGCCGAGAACTGCATCGCGCGGCCGAAGAACGAGCTTGCGTGGATGATGGTGGGCAGCGTCTGCAGCAACCCGAGTTCGGGGTCCGCCTCCATCCGCCGCGTCATTTCGAGGATAGTGCGCGCATCCATCAGGCTGTCTGCATCGAGGATCAGCGCATATTCGTAGGCAGCGCCGGAGCGGCGAATGAAATCCTCGACGTTGCCGGCCTTCTTGCCGGTGTTGATGGTGCGGCGGCGGTAGAAGATCCGGCCCTCGGCCTCGCGATCGGCCACCAGCTTGGCCCACCATAGCGCCTCCTCCTCGGCAATCGCCTGGGAGGTGGTGTCGGAGAGCACGGCGAAATCGAACTGCTGCTCGACGCCAAGGGCAGTGAGCCCTTCATCCATGGCAGCGACGCGCGAAAAAGTCGCCATCGGATCTTCATTGTAGACCGGGACGAGGATGGCGGTGCGCCCCTTGACGGCCTGTCCCTCGGGGAGGCGCGCAATCGGCTCGGGGATATAGAACAGGCCGAGCAGCGAAAGCGCCGCGCCCCAGGCGAGCCAGGCAGTGGTTACGGCGATCAGCACGCAACGGAAGTAATCGACGGCGCTCATGCCATCGGTATTGGCGTAACGCACGAACAGGCTGGTCGCCGCCACGCTTACGATCAGGCTGAAGATAACCGCCGAAAGGCGGCGCAAAAAGACGGCCACCAAGAGACCCCTAGACGACTGCGTGGAGGCTGGCCGCCCGAGCGGCTCAGGTGCGACGGAGGAAGCGCGCATAGATTGCGAACAGCCACTTGGGCTGGCGCTCAAGCACCTGCTTAGGCATCGCCAGCGGCGCGTTTGGCAAGCCGGCGCGTCCCAAAATATCGCCTATTGCCCGCTCACGCGCGGAAATATCGGCGTCACCCATCATTACGCAGCCCTCCACTGATACAGCCAAGTTTCAGAAAGACGTTGATCGAAGCCGGCAAGGTGAGCGTTCAGCTCCACGACCTTGCCACTACCCATCTGCACGTCGATAATCATTCGCCAGTCGCTGGTTGCGCCGACTTTGAACACAGCGGTTTGAACAATGGTTCCGCCGTCGATGGTCGTAACCGCCGAAATTTTTGCATCTGCGGCAAGGCCGTTGAGCAAACCCCCACTGAAATCAACAACGAACTTGCGCACATTGGGGTTCGGCGGGTCGGTTGCATTGCCGCCATGCCCCATGCGCATGTCCGCGACAAACGCCAGGTCCGACTCGGGATCGGGCGGAAGGTTGCCCCAGCTGAGCTTGTAGGAAAACTCGCGCATCTCGCCGGCCTTGGCCGCCTGTGCCGGCCGCCAGAGGGCAACGATGTTGTCGTTGTACTCGAATTTGCTCGGCAGCTCGACCAGCCGCACGGTGCCCTTGCCCCAGTCCCCGATCGGCTCGACCAGAACCGATGGGCGGCGTTCGTAGCCGGCGGACGCGTCCTCATAGGCACTGAACTGGCGCTGCCGCTGCATCAGGCCGAAGGCGGCGGGGCTGGTGTCGTCGAAAAAGCTGTTCGCGAGCGCGGGCGGATTGTTCAGCGGCCGCCATAGCTCCTCGCCATCCCCACGCTTCATGTAGAGGCCATCGCTGTCGTGCACTTCCGGCCGATAATCGTCGAAGTCGGCGGCGTTGTAGCTGCTGAGCAGGAACATCGAGGTCAGCGGCGCGACGCCGAACTCGACGACGTCCTTGCGGAAAAACAGCCGCATGGTCACGTTCATGACCGTGGCATCGCCGGGAAGGATCTCGAAGCGATAGGCCCCGGTGCAGCTCTGGCTGTCGAGGGCGGCATAGACCACGACGCGCCGCGCTCCGGGCGCGGGCTTTTCCAGGTAGAAATCGGTGAAGCGCGGGAATTCCTCGGGCTGCGGGGTGCCTGTGTTGATGGAAAGGCCGCGCGCGCTCAGCCCGTAATTGTTGTCCCGCCCCAAAGCCCGGAAGTAGCTTGCGCCCTGGAAGGCCACGAGCTCGTCGAAGAAGTTCGGGACATTGAGCGGAAAATTCAGCCTGAAGCCGGCAATTCCGGGCAGCGGCGTGTTTGCCGCCAGCTTGTCGATGGTCGGATTGTAGTAGTTGAAGTCGCCGGTGACGAACTGCATCTCGGTCGCCGAGCCATTGGCGACCTCGTAGAGCTCAACCGGCTGTTTGAAGAGCCAGCCCATATGGAAGGCGTTGATGCGAAACAGGCCGCCGGGATAGTTCCAGCGCGCGTGATCCGGCCGGAACTGGACATGCTGGTAATCGTCATAGCCCAGTTGCGCGATGAAGTCCGGCAGCTTGATCTCGCCCGAGGCGTAATCGGTCTTCGCCTTCTGCTTCATCTGGTCGGTGAGGGTATCGAACGTAAACGGCGCCGGCACCGGGGCCGGAGGGGCACCAGCGGCTACGGTCGGCGCGGCGGGCGCCGGCGCGGGAGCGTCGGCGGGCGGCGGCGGCGTTTGCGCGAACGCAACGCCGGCCACGCCTGTGGATCCCAGAAGCGCCGCGGACAACTTCAGAAAACCGCGGCGGAGGAGGGGAGTGTTGTCGCTCACTGCAGGGAACTCGATACGGAAGACGCGGCAAAATAAACGAAACGTGTCGCAAGAACGGGGCGGCGTGCATTCGGTTCGTGCATGTCAGGCATGCGGTTTGCGCAGGGGAGGGCGAATCCAGCGGCCCGGAGGTGGGTTTCCGTCCTCCATTTTCCCATTGAAGCAGGCCCACTTAGAACCATTTCCGGCTTCCCGTCGCAGATTTTGCTGGATTGTGTGTAGCGGTCGGTTGGAGCAAAATTCTGGCGGCCAACCCTTCCTGTGGAAAAGTCAAATCCGTCAATTAATGAATAGGATTTAGCCCGCGAGGCGACGCCTGCCCCACTGTCGGAAACCGTCCAATCGGGTCGCCGATTCAGGCCGTGTGGGGTGCTCTGGCGGGGGTCGCACAAAGATCAGGTTCTCCGGCCGCCGATGCAGCCAATGTGTTGAGAAACAAAACCTTACGGCAAATATGTCAAGGCGGCGGACAAGGGATTTTTTGTCGCTGTACTCGAAAATCCGGCTTGCCGAAATCGCGGGCTGCAAAAATGCCGGGGGCCGCTGATCAACGCCTGCCCGGCCGGCCCTCCGCAACGGCTTTCAGCATGGCCGGCGTGATGGTCTGGCGGGTCGAAAAATATCCCTTCCATGGGTCCGGCAAGGCAGCGCGAGCGGCCGCCGCCGGCAGAGTGAAGGCGTTCGCCGCCGCAATTGCCGGCAGCTCGTCCCAGCCTACCGGCACTGCCGCCGGCGCCCCTTCGCGTGAGCGGGACGACCAGGGCGCAATGGCGGTCGAGCCGCGCTCGTTGCGCAAATAATCGATGAACATGCGGCCCTTCCGCTTGGCCTTTGACATGTTGGAAACGAACCGATCCGGCTCGCGCGCCTCGAGCCACTGCGCGAAGCCATGGCAGAACGCTTTTACCTCGGGCCATTCGAAGTTCGGCTTGAGCGGGGCGATCACGTGCACGCCCTTGCCGCCGGTCAGCATCGGGAAGGTTTCGAGCCCGAGATCGCCCAGCGCGTTGCGGATGTCGGCGGCAGCGTCGCGCACATGCTCGAAGCCCAGGCCCTCGTCGGGGTCGATGTCGAAGATGATGCGCTCGGGTTTTTCGATGTTGTCGCGCTTGCAACCCCAGATGTGGAATTCAAGCACGTTCATCTGCACGCCGCCGATCAGCCCGGCGAGATCCTCGATGTAGAAATAGTCCTCGATGCTGCCGTCCTTTTCGGTGATCTCGACCGATTTCATGGACTTCGGAAAGCCGCCGGTATCGTGCTTCTGGAAGAAGCAGTACTTCGAACGGCCCTGCGGGCAGCGGAGCAGGCTCAGCGGGCGGTCGGCGATGTAGGGCAGCATGCGCTCGGCGACCCCGGCGTAATAGGCGGCGAGTTCGGCCTTGGTGATCCCCTGGCCGGGATAGACCACCCGCTCGGGATGCGTCAGCTCAATCCCCAGTTTGCTGGCAACCGCCTCGCCCTCCTTGGGATCCAATTTTGCTGTTTTTCCCGCGGGCTTGCTTGACGTGTTCGGTTCGGCCCGTTCCATCACCACGCTGCGCGCCGGCTTGTCCTCGCGCAGCCCGAGGAAGGAGGGATGCCGCAGCGCGCCATCAGGCGTTGTTTCGGTGAAGGCGATCTCGGCCACGAGGTCCGGCTCGACCCAGCGGGCACGGCGCGCAATGTCGCGGGGCAGTTCGGCGAAGGGGGGCGTGTCGCGGGGCAGGGCATCAAGCGCCTGCTGCAGAGCCTCGGCATCCTTCTGGTTGAAGCCGGTGCCGACCCGCCCGTGATAGACGAGCTTGCCATTGTCCCATGTGCCGAGGAGGAGCGAAGCGAAGTGATTGCGCTTTTCCGAGGGCCGCCAGCCGCCGATGACGAATTCCTGCCGATGCAGGCACTTTATCTTCAGCCAATCCTTCGTCCGCTCGCCGCGATAGCGGGAGTCAGCCTGCTTGGCGATGACGCCCTCGAAACCGCCCTTGCACAAAGCGTCGAATACCTTCTCGCCATTGCCCTGCACGTGCTCGGAGAACTGGATAGGCCCGTCCTTCTCGACGGGGCCCGTCAGCGCCCGCAGACGTTCCTTGCGCTCGAGTAGCGGCAGTGCCGTGAGGTCCTCGCCGTCCTGCTCGAGCAGATCGAAGACGAAGTAGACCAGCGGGTCGCCGTTCGACAGCGCCTCCTTGAGGGCGGAAAAGTCGGTGCGCCCATCTTTGAAGGCGCAAAGCTCGCCATCGATCAGCGCCGAACCGTTGGTGAGTTGGGCGAGGGGCTCGCGAATGGCCGCGAACTGGCGCGTCCAGTCATTGCCGTTGCGCGTATAGAGCCGCACTTCGGGGCCGGCGAGGGCAGCGAGGCACCGATAGCCGTCGTATTTCATTTCGAAAAGCCAGTTGCGCCCCTCGGGCACGCGGTCGACGAGCGTCGCTAATTCTGGAGGGCGAAAAGCAGGGAGGGCCACGGCCTTGCCGCCGGTCCAGACCTTTGCTTCCGGTTCGGCCCTCCCTTTCGCCGCCTTGGTGCGCGGCTTGCGACCCTTGGCGATGCCCTCGAGGTCGCGACCGGTCTCGACGCTGGTGGTGAATTCTTCGGTGAGGTGATTTTCGCCGGGGGTGGCGTACGCGTCCTTGTGCTTGATCAGCAGCCAGTTCTCCTTACCGCCCTGATCCCGGCCCTTCATGTGGACGAGCACCCACTCACCCTTCATCCGCCTGCCGTTGAGGCGAAATTTCAGATCACCCTTGGCAAGGCCCCGGTGCGGATCGCCGATCGGCTCCCAGGTGCCCTCGTCCCAGAGCAACACGGTGCCGCCCCCATACTCGCCCTCGGGGATCGTGCCCTCGAAGTCGCCATAGTCGAGTGGATGGTCCTCCACCTGCACGGCAAGCCGCTTGTCGGCCGGATCGGAGGAGGGGCCCTTGGTCACGGCCCAGCTTTTCAGCACGCCGTCGAGTTCAAGACGGAAATCGTAGTGGAGGCGGGTAGCGTCGTGTTTCTGCACGACAAATTTCAGCGCCTTGCCGCCGGAGGTTTTGGCGCTGCTGCCGGAGGGCTCGGCCGTTTTGGAAAAATCTCGCTTCTGCCGATAGGTCTTGAGCTGGGTGTCGGCGGACGGAGACATCTGGCTCACCTCCTCGGTTGCGCTGGGCATAAACGGGCGGCGCTGAGAGAATGTTCCGAAGGCGCTGCAGCGCGGAAAGGCGATCCGCGCTGCATTGGCGTCACGCTGCCGCCTTGGCGTTGTCGGTGTTTATGGCCAGTTCGCTGAGCTTTTTGTCGGTGGCCGATTCTTCCTTGTAGGTCTCGTCCAGCAACTGCGCCGCATCCTGGCGGCCGAGCAGCGTCGCCCAGGCCTTGAGCGTACCATAGCGGGCCATTTCGTAGTGCTCGACGGCCTGCGCTGAAGAGATGAGTCCAGCATCGAGGGCGTGCGAGCCCTTGAACTCATCCATGATCTCCTTGCCTTCCTCGATGATGCCAAGGATCGCTTCGCAGGTCTTGCCGCGGGCAGGCTGGCCAAGCATTTCGAAGATTTGCTCAAGCCGTTCCACGTGCCCCTCGGTCTGGACGCGATGTTCTTCGAAGCCGGCCTTGAGTTGTGGATCCTCGGCCGCCTTCGCCATCTTGGGCAGCGTCTTCAGGATCTGCTTTTCGGCGTAATACATGTCCCTGAGCGTATCGATGAAGAGATCTTCGAGTTTTTTCTCTTGAGGCATTTGTTCAATCTCCGGTAGCTGGCTGTGACAATGACGCATGTCTCAAACGGAGCATTGTGCCCGAGGTTCCGTTGTGTCGGAGCGTAATCAGGCCCGGTGGCGGCATTTACGGCATTGGCTGATCGCTGCCCCCACTTGAGGTTCTAAAAGCAAAGGAACATTGGGCTTTTTGCTTCGGCCTTGCCGTTGACTCGGCCTCTCGCGCGTCACAAGCTTGCCTGTCTGATTTGAGGGGGTGGGTAGTGACGGACCGACGCGAGAAGCTGCTGCAGGAAATCGAGCGCCGGCGGGACGACCTCGTGGCGCTGACGCAGGATCTCATCCGCATTCCCACGCTCAACCCGCCGGGCGAATGCTATCGCGAGATCTGCGAGTATCTCGCCAAGCGACTCTCGGCCAAGGGCTTTTCGATCGAACTCATTCGCGCAGAGGGGACGCCGGGCGACAGCGACAAATATCCGCGCTGGAATGTTTTGGCGCGCAAGGAGGGGAGTGCCCCGGGCGAGTGCCTCCATTTTAACTCCCACACCGATGTCGTGCTCGCCGGGCAGGGCTGGACCTTTGACCCGTTCGGCGGCGAGCTCAAGGACGGCAAGATCTACGGCCGCGGCGCCTGCGACATGAAGGGTGGCCTCGCCGCCTCGATCATTGCCGCGGAGGCCTTTATCGACATCTATCCGGATTTCGCCGGGGCGATCGAAATTTCGGGCACGGCCGACGAGGAAACCGGCGGTTTTGGGGGCGTTGCCTATCTGGCCGGGAAGGGCTTTTTCTCACCTGGCCGCGTGCATCACGTCATTATTCCCGAGCCGCTCAACAAGGATCGCGTCTGCCTCGGGCATCGCGGCGTCTGGTGGGCCGAGATCGAGACCAAGGGCCGCATCGCGCACGGTTCGATGCCGTTTTTGGGCGACAGCGCCATCCGCCACATGGGCGCGGTGCTGGCCGAAATCGAAGAAACTCTCTATCCGGCGCTCGAGAAGAAGCACACCGCCATGCCGGTGGTGCCGCCCCAGGCACGGCAATCGACCATGAACATCAATTCGCTGCATGGCGGGCTACCCGAGCCCGAACAAGGTTTTACCGGGTTTCCCTCCGCTGCCGTTGCCGACAGCGTCCGCATGGTGATCGACCGTCGCTACCTCATCGAGGAGTCCGGCGCGGAGGTGAGGCAGGAGATCGTCGACGTGCTGGAACGCGTAAAAGCGCGCCGGCCGAACTTCAGATACGAGTTGCGCGAGATGTGGCAGGTTTCGCCCACGCTAACCGATCGCGACGCACCGATCGTGCGCTCGGTTTCCGAGGCCATCAACGAGGTGCTGGCGAAGGACCCCGACTACGTGGTCTCGCCCGGCACTTACGACCAGAAGCATATCGACCGCATTGGCAAGCTGAAGAACTGCATCGCTTATGGTCCGGGCATTCTCGACCTCGCTCACCAGCCGGACGAATACGTAGGGGTCGACGACATGATCGACTCCGCCAAGATCATGGCCCTGACGCTTTTGCGATTGCTGGGGCCGCGCTGACCTCGCTAGAGTTGGCTGAGAATTTGCCTGCGAAGACGCCGACATGAACAGGGGACTTAGGGATGTTGCGTAGAACTCTTCTTGCGCTCTCATTGGGCGCCAGCCTTGCCGCGGTCACTGCCTTCGCGCCGGCGATGGCCGCGCCGCGCAGCGACCTGAATATCGGCATGGTGCTCGAGCCGCCAAATCTGGATCCCACGACCGGCGGGGCCGCGGCCCCGATCCGCGAGGTCACCTACGCCAACATCTTCGAGGGCCTGACCCGTATCGATTCCCGCGGTGGCGTCCAGCCGGCGCTGGCCAAATCCTGGGATATCTCGCCTGACGGCCTGACCTACATGTTCCACCTGCAGACGGGCGTCAAATTCCACGACGGCACGCCGTTCTCCGCGGACGACGTGAAGTTTTCGCTCGATCGTGCCCGCGACCCGAAGTCGACCAACGCGCAAAAGCAGCTCTTTGCGGCAATCAAATCCGTGAACGTGATCGATCCGGCGACGGTGAAAATCACGCTGTCCCAGCCCGATGGCGACTTCCTCTATAATATGGGCTGGGGCGATGCGGTGATTGTTTCGCCCAAGAGCGCGGCGACCAACGTCACCAACCCGATCGGCACTGGTCCGTTCAAGTTCGTCGATTGGGTCAAGGGGGACCATGTCGACCTTGCGAGGAACCCCGATTACTGGGGCACGCCCGTCAAGCTCGACAAGGTGACCTTCAAGTTCATCAGCGATCCGAGCGCCGCGACCGCCGCGATCCTTGCCGGCGATATCGACGCGTTCCCGCTGTTTCCCGCGCCCGAGGCGCTGGACCAGATCAAGTCCGATCCGCGCTTCGACGTCGTGGTCGGCAACACGGAAGGCGAGACCATCCTCGCCATGAATAACGCCAGGAAGCCGCTCAATGACCTCAGGGTGCGGCAGGCGATTGCCCACGCCATCGACCGCAAGACGCTGCTCGACGGCACCATGTTCGGCTATGGCACGCCGATCGGCACGTTCTTCCCACCCGACAATCCGGCCTATGTCGATCTGACGGGGGAATCGAAATTCGACCCCGACCGCTCCAGGCAATTGCTGAAGGAGGCAGGCGTCTCCAATTTGACCCTGAGCCTCAAGCTGCCGCCGCCGCCCTATGCCCGCAATGGCGGCCAGATTATCGCCCAGCAGCTGGCCAATGTCGGCATCACCGCCAACATCACCAATGTCGAGTGGGCGGATTGGCTGCAGAACGTCTTCACCGACAAGGATTACGACCTGACGATCGTCAGCCACGTGGAGCCGAACGATATCGGCATTTTTGCCCGCGACACCTACTACTTCAACTACCACTCGGATGCGTTCAAGAAGATCATGGCGGACCTCAACGCCACCACCGATCCTGCCCAGCGCAAGCAGTTGCAGCAGCAGGCGCAAAAGCAGCTCACGGCGGACATGCCGGTCGCCTTCCTCTTCGAGCTTCCGGATATCACTGTGCAGAACAAGAGCCTCAAGGGTCTCTGGGCCAACGCGCCGATCCCCGCTGACGACCTGACGCAGGTCTATTGGGCGCAGTGAGCCGCGAGGTGCGAGCGGGCAGGGGGCGAATGGCTGCGCTGCTATCCCGTTCTCCGGGACTGCCCACAATGACGAAGGGGCGTGGTCGTGCCTCATCTCCCGTCCCTCTTAAGGGGAGGGGGCGGGGGTGGGGGTTGTTATCTGAGGCGCTAAGTGTGCTGGTTGGAACAACACCCACCCGGCTGCCGCCACCCTCCCCTCAGGGGGGAGGGGTGCTTAATGCTCGGTTGGCGCTTTCTCCGTGGATATCCGGCTGATGCCCACTTATCTCCTTGGCCGGATCGCCTCGCTGCTGCTCAGCCTGGTTGCCGCCAGTGTTGTCATCTTCTTCGTGCTGGAAGTGGTGCCGGGGGATCCCGCGCAGTTCATGCTGGGGATGAACGCCGAGCCCGATACTCTTGCGGCACTGCGCGAACAGCTCGGCCTCAACGGCCCGCTGATCGCCCGCTATTTCGGCTGGGTGCTGGGCATGCTGCACGGCGATTTCGGCACCAGCTACACCTATCGCGTGCCGGTCAGCGAGTTAATCAGCGCCCGCCTGGGCGTGTCGCTGCCGCTTGCGATCTACGCGCTGGGCCTCACCATCATCATCGCCTTTCCGGCGGGTATCATCGCGGCTTCGCGGCGGAATTCGAGGACCGATCTTTCCGTCATGGGCGCCACGCAACTGGGGCTTGCGATCCCGAACTTCTGGTTCGCCTTGCTGCTGGTGCTGGTATTTTCGATCACCCTGCGCTGGTTCTCGGCCGGCGGCTTTCCGGGCTGGAGCAATCCCTGGCTGGCGCTGCGGGCGCTGACCCTGCCGGCGATCGCGCTCGCCCTGCCGCAAGCCTCGATCCTGGCCCGCGTCATGCGCTCGGCCCTGCTAGATACGCTGGGAGAAGACTATATCCGCTCAGCCCGCGCCAAGGGGCTGACGCGCAGGCAAGCGCTCTGGCGCCATGCGCTACGCAATGCCCTGATCCCGGTCCTGACCATCCTCGGGCTCCAATTCTCGTTCCTGCTCGCCGGGGGCATCATCATCGAGAACGTGTTCTTCCTGCCCGGGCTCGGACGGCTGGTGTTCCAGGGCATCACCCAGCGCGACCTGATCGTGGTGAAATCGGTGGTGATGCTGCTGGTCTTCGCGGTGATCCTCGTCAACTTCCTGGTCGACCTGAGCTACGCCATCGTCGATCCGCGGCTGAGGAGGCAGCGCTGATGGCCGATGTCTTCGTCCTCGTCTCCGAACGGCCGGACAGCTACTGGCGCGCCGCGCTGCGGTCCCCCAGTTTCATGGTCGGTGCCGCGATTACCGCAGTCTTCGTGCTGCTGGCGCTGGTCTCGTTTTTCTGGACACCCTACGACTATGCCGCTCTGGATATTCCCGACAAACTCAAAGGCGTGTCGGCTGCCCATTGGTTCGGCACCGACCATTTCGGCCGCGACATGTTCTCGATGATCATGGTCGGCGCCCGCACCTCGACCGCGGTGGCGCTGATCGCGGTGGGCGTGGGCGTCGTCATCGGCGTACCGCTCGGGCTTGCCGCGGCAGCACGGCGCGGCACGCTGCTCGACGAAGTGATCATGCGGGCCAACGACCTCGTTTTCGCCTTCCCGGCGCTGCTGATCGCGGTCTTGATCACCGCTGTGTTCGGCCCGGGTGCGGTCAATGCAATCATTGCCATCGGCATCTTCAACATTCCGGTTTTTGCCCGCCTCAGCCGCGGCGCGGCGCTATCGCTGTGGACGCGCGATTTTATCCTTGCCGCGCGGGTGGCGGGGAAGGGGCCGGTTCGCATATCGGTCGAACATATCCTTCCCAACATCCTGAACACCCTGGTGGTGCAGGTGACGATCCAGTTCGCGCTCGGCATCCTCGCCGACGCCGGTCTCGCCTATGTCGGGCTCGGGGCGCAGCCGCCGACCCCAAGCTGGGGCAAGATGCTCGCCGACGCGCAGACGTTGATCGCGGTTGCGCCGCACACAGCCATCATTCCCGGCCTTGCCATCGTGCTGACGGTGCTCGGGTTGAACCTTTTGGGCGACGGTCTTCGTGACATTTTCGATCCGCGCCTGAGGAGAGGCCGGCGATGAGTCTCCTCGACGTCAAAGGACTGGCGCTCGAGATCGGCAGCGCCCGGATTCTCAAGGGCATCGACCTCGCCGTGGGCAAGGGCGAGATCCTCGGCATCATCGGCGAATCCGGCTCGGGCAAGTCGATGACCGCGCTCTCCATCATGCGGTTGCTGCCGGAGGGCGCCAGGGCCTCCGGCTCGATCCTGCTCGACGGGGTGGAACTGCTGCAAAAATCCGAGCGCGAGATGTGCGGCATCCGCGGCAAGGACATCGGCATGGTGTTCCAGGAGCCGATGACGGCGCTCGATCCGCTGAAGACCATCGGCGAGCAGGTGGCAGAGACGGTTCTTACCCACACCAAGGCCTCGCGTGCGGTAGCAGCAAATATCGCCCGCGAGACGCTCGACCGGGTGGGACTTTCTGCCGAACGGTTTCCTCTCGATCGCTATCCGCACGAGCTCTCCGGTGGCCAGCGCCAGCGAGTCGTCATCGCCATGGCGATCGCGCTGCGGCCGCGCCTGCTGATTGCCGACGAGCCCACGACGGCGCTCGATGTGACCACGCAGGCGCAAATCCTGATCCTATTGAAGCGCCTCGTCAGCGAGGACGGCATGGGGATGATTTTCATCACCCACGACCTCGCGGTGGTCGCGGGCCTTGCCGACCGCGTGGCCCTCATGCGGGGTGGAGAGCTGGTCGAGGCGGGAGAGACCGGTGCCGTGTTCCGCGACAGGCGCCATCCCTATACCCGGGCGCTGTTCGAAGCTTCGAGCCACGTTCCGGCTCGCGAGTCCCCGCCGGCGCCAGACCCGGAAACTCCGCCTGTGCTCAGCGCGAAAAACGTCGTGCGCGAGTATCGCCTGCCGCGCAAGTCGCTGTTCGGCAAGACCGACCACTACCGTGCCGTGAAGGGCGTGAGCCTTACCATCGGACGGGGCGAGAATGTTGGGCTGGTGGGCGAATCCGGCTCCGGAAAGTCGACCCTCGCCCGGGCCATCATGGCGCTCGATCCGCTGCAGGGCGGGGTGGTGGCGCTCGACGGTGAAACACTCAACGCGGTAACGGGCGCCTCAGCCAAGGCACGGCGGAAAATGCAGGTGGTGTTCCAGGATCCTTACGGCTCGTTCAATCCGCGCCATCGGGTATCGCGGCTGGTGACCGAACCATTTCACCTGCTCGGCACAGAGGCTCCCACCGGCGCGGAGCGCGAAAAGCGCATCGTCGAGGCGCTGGAGACCGTCGGCCTTGTTGCTTCGGATGGGGAAAAGTACCCGCATGAATTCTCCGGCGGCCAACGGCAACGCATCGCCATCGCCCGGGCGCTGATCATCCGGCCGGCGCTGATCATCCTCGACGAGGCAGTGTCGGCGCTCGACGTTTCGATCCGGGCGCAAATTCTTGATTTGCTGGCGGAGCTTTCGGGCAGGCTGAAGCTCTCATATCTCTTCATCTCGCACGACTTGCATGTCGTCCGGTCGATCACGGATCGGGTGCTGGTTATGAAGTCGGGAGAAATTGTAGAGTCCGGTCCGACCGACCAAGTCTTCAGCCATCCGCAGCACGCCTATACCCGCGAACTGATCGCGGCTGCGCCGACGCTGGAGACGGCGTTGGCTAGAAGGGCTGAATTGTTTGGCTCCCCCTCACCCTGACCCTCTCCCCAGAGGGGCGAGGGGACGATGCACCGCGAGGGTTGCAGGTGAGAAAACCCTCGCCCCCTCCGGGGAGAGGGTGGCCGGCAGGCCGGTGAGGGGTAGCCAAGGAAACGAACCTGAACAACGCCCAGACGAAACAATAAGCCGATCAACCCAAGCCGAGCACCACCATGATCAACCTCAATCTCTGGTTCGACCCGACTAAGTGCTTCATCGGTGGCCATTGGCTGCCGACGGAATCGCGCGAGGCGCTGCCGCTCGAAAATCCCTCCGACGGCTCCATCATCGGCGAGATCGGGCGCGGCGGCGCTGCCGACATCGACCGCGCGGTCACGGCGGCGCAGGCTGCGCTGGAGGGGGATTGGGGGCGCATGTCGGCCGGCGAACGCGGGCGCATCCTCACGCGCATCGGCCAGAAAGTGCTGGAGCGCGTGGAGGAGCTTGCCCGGCTCGAGGCCATCGATGTCGGCAAGCCGCTGAAGCAGGCGCGGGCGGATGCGATCGCGCTCGCCCGCTACATGGAGTTTTATGGTGGCGCCGCGGACAAGATCCATGGCGAAACCATTCCCTATCTCGACGGCTACACGGTTTATACGCTGCGCCAGCCGCATGGGGTGACCGGCCACATCGTGCCGTGGAACTATCCGATGCAGATCATCGGCCGTTCGGTCGGCGGCGCGCTCGCCATGGGCAATGCCGCCGTGCTCAAGCCCGCTGAGGAAGCTTGCCTCACGGCAATCGCCTTCGCCGCAATCGCGCATGAGGCCGGCCTGCCGGCCGGTGCGCTCAACGTCGTACCGGGCCTCGGCGAAGAGGCCGGTGCGGCGCTTGCTACCCACCGGGGCGTCAATCATATCTCGTTCACGGGCTCCAATGCCGTCGGCCAACTGGTGCAGATGGCGGCGGCCGCAAATGTCGTGCCGGTGACGCTCGAGCTCGGCGGCAAGTCGCCGCAACTCGTCTTTGCCGACGCCGACCTCGACAAGGCGCTGCCCTTCCTGGTCAACGCCGGCATCCAGAACGCCGGCCAGACTTGCTCCGCCAGCTCGCGCATCCTGGTGCAGCGCTCGATTTACGACCAGTTGGTCGAACGCATGGGCGAGCGCTACCGCGCCCTGAGAGTGGGGCCGGCGCTCGCCGATTTCGACCTCGGCCCGCTGGTTTCGGCCCGGCAGAAAGAGATCGTGGAGGGATTTACGAGCACGCTCGGTAGCGGCGCCGTTGTCGCGGGGCAGGGAACGGTCATCGACGAAGCCCCTCCTGGTGGCCACTACGTGCCGCCGATGCTGCTCGCCGGCATCTCGCCCACTGATCGCGTGGCTCAGGAGGAGGTCTTCGGGCCGGTGCAGGTGGTGATCCCGTTCGATGACGAGGAGCAAGCGGTCGCCATCGCCAACGGCACAGACTACGGTCTGGTCGCGGGCGTCTGGACGCTGGATGGCGGTCGCCAGATGCGGCTGGCCAAAAGGATCCGGGCCGGGCAGGTGTTCATCAACAATTATGGCGCCGGCGGCGGCGTGGAACTACCGTTCGGCGGCGTCGGCCGTTCCGGCCATGGCCGCGAGAAAGGTTTTGAGGCACTGTACGGGTTCTCGGTGCTGAAGACGGTAGCGGCCCATCACGGGTAGGGCGACAGCTCCTTCCTTGCGGCCGTTGTCGCTATTGGTGAAGCTGCCGTTCTGGAAATCTCACAGCAACCAGCGCGACTTATCCGGGCTTGCGCAGAATGACGTGATAATCGCCCAGCAAGAGCGGCAGCCTGCGCAAGGTGAGCACATCGAGGATTGCGATCCCGTATTCGAGGCTCCGCGCGAACAAGGGCCGTGACTGGCGAAGTTCCGACAGGTTCTTGCTGACGAACTGGTTCAGTTGCAGCACCTCGAACCCGACCGAGTTCGAGAATTTCAGCAGCGCTTGCGGGTTTACGATGGGATGGTACACGGTGCGGAACGGGTGTTGACCTGGTTTGCCTGCATTCTTGTCCCGCAGCAGCACACGATATACCCACACATGAAACCAGTGCGGCGTGTATTTGGTAACCATGCCGGTGAACGAGGCTGGGTTCGGCGCCGATATAAAGACAAGCCCGCCGGGAGCCAACGCCTCGTAAAAGCGCCGCACGGCCTGGTCAGCGGCCTCGAGGTGCTCCAGCACATTGTGGCAGACGACCAGGTCGAAGCTGTTCGGCGGAAACCGGTGGGTTTCGATGTTGCCGAGAACCCTTTCGTCGGCGTACCGGTTCTGGCCCAATTGCACCTCGTCGATGTCGACGACAGTAATCCGGTGCCCCTTGAACCTATCGAGGGGCAACACCGATACTGATCCGCCACCGGCCTCGTAGACGCGAACGGGCTTGTCGCGAAAACTCGCGACGATCACGTCCTGGGCCTGCGCCAACGCCGCTGCCGGGGACATCGCCTCGCCGGTATCGCGCTCCCAGCTCTGCACTCGACCACTGGTCGCCGGCGGCTGATTAACGCTCATCTGGATTCCCCATCTGGCACTGGTGACCTCTCTTTGTGCTGCTTGCTCGTTGCCGTCTTCGGCGAGCCAAACGCCGTTTCCGACGAGGAGCAGAAATAGGAACAAGTCCAGTTGCAGACACGACACCGCAGCCAGAAATAAGGAAACCCCCCATTGAGATCAGGTGTCTGCTCAATAGATGTAAGCTGGACCTATTTAGCTGGAATATCCTTGGGGGCCGAGCGGTCGACGGGTTGCAGAAGACGTTGCCGGCTTGCGCGGCGATTTGCTGATCCTCGTCGCGACGGGCGGAAATTTGCTCAGGCGCAACGCACATCACTGAATTTCAAAACGGCCTCCGACATTCACTTCGTTGTCACGACTCTGCGGGGATTAAAACGGGCTAGCCGAGCGGTTGGTCCAGAAACGAACACTATATCCAGTGGCTATTCGCTTGCTCGTTCAATCCAATCAGGCCGAGTGCCATATTGAACGTTTTGATTATGCCGGGTGTATGGAGTTTGCTGTTCTGAAAGTCGAAGGTTGCATCCCGGTCCGGTGTCGACACGGCGCCTTTGGGGATGTGCCGGTATGGCTTTGGCGGAGGCAATTGGGCGGGGTGTGCCACAGGGAAGGGGGCTTTTGGGCGCGCGCCCCGACACCCGAAAGCTGCCATGGCCGGTCACGATTTTCCTAATTCTGCTCGTCGTGCCATGGGTCATCAACATAGGTGACTCGCGACTTTCGCCTTCTCGCATCTTTCTACTTTTCAGTGTGCTGCCCTGCCTGGCGATGTGGGCCAGCGGCAAGGCCGGTCGCATCCGGATCGCCGACATCGCTGTCCTCGGCTATTGCCTCTGGGCCGTGATTGCCTTCACCGCAAACTACGATTTCGCCACGGCGATACGGTCGGGCGGCCTGATCTTCGTCGAGACCGCCGGAGCCTATTTCCTCGCACGTTGCTACATTCGCAGCGCTGACGACTTCAAGAACGTGGTCGCGTTGCTGTTCAAGATCATCCTCGTTCTCCTGCCCTTTGCCTTGTTCGAAGTGCTCACTGGGCAGAAGCCGATTCTGGCAATGGCGCGCCTCGTGATGCCGGCGATCGACGTCACGATGATGGATATTCGATGGGGCCTGTACCGAGCCCAAGGGCCGTTCGAGCATCCGCTCCTGTTCGGGACATTCTGCGGCAGCATTTTCGCCATGACCCATCTCGTCCTCGGCGAGGGCCAGCCCTTGCTGAAACGATGGTTGCAGACCGCACTGGTTGCCCTTGTCGCGTTTCTGTCGCTCTCCTCGGGGCCGCTGAGCGGCGTCGCTGCACAGTTCGTGCTGCTGTTGTGGAACTGGGCGCTCGGTCGGTTCAAGGCACGGTGGAAACTCCTTTGGGGGCTGCTCGCGGGGGTGTGGATCGGCATCTCGCTCACGTCCACCCAGTCGGTTCCGGCCTTCTACGTTACGCATGCGCCAGTTTTTGACCGCTTTGACGCCTACTATCGATTGCTCGAGTGGGACTACGGCGTAGCCACGATAATGCGTCACCCCATCTTCGGCATCGGATTCGAGGCCTACGACCGCCCGGATTGGATGGCGCGGAGCATCGACATGTTCTGGCTTACCCACGGCGTCGACTTCGGCTTACCGGGCGCCTTCCTGATGATGCTGATTTTCGTAGGAAGCGTGGCGACAGTGGGCTTCAAGTCCCTGAAGGACGATCGGGCGCAGCTTTACCGGGTTGCCTACCTCCTCTCGATGACGAGCTTTTTTCTCTGTGGCTGGACGCTGCACTTCTGGAACGCGACCTATTGCGTCTTCCTCTTTCTCCTCGCGAGCGGTTTTTGGATCGCCGATAGCGGGACCAAAGCGGCAACGTTACCCCCACGGTCTCCCCGGCCCGGAAAGCGGCCGCTGGAAGGGAAACGGGCCGCGAAGGAAAGACCCGCCTTGCTCCGCAGGCCTTCCGCCCAGGCCTCGGTACGGACCAAATCGCGTCATTCCATCTCCGACGCATGAAGATGCGTTTGTCGCGGCGTTAGCGCGGCTTTGAACCACTCCGCTATCAATGGCCTATCGTTTGGCGGCGTCGCTTGCCGGGATGCCTGAACGATGCAACCGATCCGTCCTTGCCCTTTCACTTATTTTCTACAATCTCCTCTGCGGGAGAAGAGCCTGCCCCGGACGCGATCCAGGGTAGTGCAAAGGGGTAAGCCACGGGCGTTGCGTTGGTGGCCCACGCCTCACCCGCCTTGGGGGAAAAGGGAAGACAGTGTTTCGGGAGGAACGAATGAGACTTGCAGGCAAGACCGCAATCGTCACCGGCGGGGCGTCGGGGTTTGGGGCAGGGATCGTCACCAAGTTCGTGGCCGAGGGCGCGCGGGTGGTGATCGCCGATATCAATGCCGAGATGGCCAACGCGCTGGCGCATGATCTGGGCCAGCATGCCATTGCCATGGGCGTAGACGTGTCCAGGCGGGACAGCGTCGAGGCGATGGCGGAGGCGGCGCTCAGGACTTTTGGCCACCTCGATTTCCTCGTCAATAATGCTGGCGTGTCGCATCTGCCGATGGCCATGGAGGATGTTTCCGAGACCGATTTCGATCGGGTGCTGGGCGTCAACATCAAGTCGGTCTATCTGACGGCGCAGGCGCTGGTGCCGCACATGAAAGCGCGCAAGAAAGGCGCCATCCTCAACATCGCCTCGACCGCCGCCGTGAGCCCGCGCCCGCGGCTCTCCTGGTACAATGCGAGCAAGGGTTGGGTGGTGACCGCGACCAAGTCGATGGCGGTGGAACTCGCCCCCCACGGCATTCGCGTGAACGCCCTCAACCCCGTGGCCGGCGAAACGCCGCTGCTCAAGACTTTTATGGGCGAGGACACGCCCGAGATGCGGGCAAAATTCCTCTCCACCATTCCGCTCGGCCGCTTCTCCACCCCGGAGGACATAGGCAATGCAGCCTGCTATCTCTGCTCGGATGAAGCCTCGATGGTTACGGGCGTGGCGCTCGAGGTCGATGGCGGGCGGGTGATCTAGCGAGCATGAAACCGGGACCACGTAATCTGATCACCGACGTCGCGGGCTTGCGCGTCGGCAATGCCGAAGACCATCTCATCAAGACCGGCACCACGGTTCTGGTGGGCGATCGTCCGTTCATCGCCTCAGTCGACGTGATGGGTGGCTCGCCGGGGACACGCGAAACCGAATTGCTTGCGCCCGACAAGCTGGTGGAAGCGGTCGATGCGCTGTTCCTTTCCGGCGGTTCGGCCTTCGGGCTCGATGCCGGCTCCGGTATCTCCGATGGCCTGCGCCGGATGGGGCGGGGTTTTCGCGTCGGCGAGGCGACCGTGCCGATCGTTCCCGGGGCGATCCTCTTCGATCTGATCAACGGCGGCGACAAGAACTGGATGGAAAATCCATACCGGGCGTTGGGCGCGCGGGCGCTCGCCAATGCGTCGGAGGATTTTGCGCTGGGCACCGCCGGTGCGGGGGTGGGGGCGACCTCGGCCAATCTCAAGGGCGGCCTTGGCTCGGCCTCGCTGGTGCTCGGCAACGGCATCACCGTCGGCGCGCTGGTGGCCGCGAACCCGACGGGCAGCGCCACTGTCGGCGATCGGCCGAATTTCTGGGCGGCGCCGTTCGAAATGGAGCGGGAGTTCGGCGGGGTCGGCGTTTTCCCCGGCCCGGTGCCCTATGCCGACACCACCATGACCAAGCGCAACCGCGGCAATGCGCTATCGAACACCACCATCGCCATCGTTGCGACCGACGCCGCCCTGACCACCGCGCAGGCCAAGCGCCTCGCCGTTGCCGCCCAGGACGGGATGGCGCGCGCGGTGAGCCCGTCGCATACTCCCGTCGACGGCGACCTGGTCTTTGCCGTGTCCACGGGCGTCCGGCCGCTCGAAGACCCGATCCTCGACGCCATCATGCTCGGCCACGCCGCCGCCAGCTGCCTCGCGCGGGCTATTTCCCGGGCGATTTACCTGGCAACGCCTGCGCCGGCGGATCCGGTGCCGACGTGGCGGGAAAAGTGGAGGTGAAGGGGCAAACTCGCCTTTGACAAGCTCAGGGTGAGGTTATTCCTTCGTCCGAGGCACAGTGTCGTTCCCGCGCAGGCGCGATCTCTGTTTCCCTCCAGAACCGACCGAGCCTCGTTAAACGGGGGTTCCCGGCTGCGCGGGAATGACGTGGTGTTTTTGCGGCGGTGTCGGCGCGCTGGGAATGCTCAGCTGCCCCCCACCATCAGTTTCACGATCTCGTCGTGGTCGGTCTCGGTTATCTTGCGTTCGCCAGCGAGGATGCCGCGGCGCAGCACGATGATGCGGTCGGAGACGGCAAAAATGTCCTGCAGGTTGTGGGAAATGAAGATCACCCCGCGACCTTGTGCCTTGAGCTGGTGGATGAGCGAAATCACCTTCCGCTGCTCCGGTACGCCGAGGGCAGCGGTAGGCTCGTCCATGATCAGGATTTGCGCGTCCCAATAGACCGCCCGGCCGATGGCGACCGCCTGACGCTGGCCGCCCGAGAAGTTGCTGACCGGGGCATTGAGCCGGCTGACGTGGAAATCGAGCCGGCTCATGGTGGTGCGGGCGGCCTCGGCCATCGCCTTGCGATCGAGCACCGGCAGGAAGCCGAAGGCCTTGGTCATCGGCTCACGGCCGAGGAAGATATTGCCGCCGATGGTCAGATTGTCGGCCAGCGCGAGATCCTGGTAGATCGTCTCGATGCCCTTTTTGCGCGCGTCCTGCGGCGAGGAAAAGTGCATTGGCTGGCCCTTGAGCAGGATTTCTCCCGCGGTGGGCGGATAGACGCCGGAGACCGCCTTGATCATGGTGGTCTTGCCGGCGCCATTGTCGCCCGCAACGGCCACGACCTCGCCGGCCCTGACCTCCATCGAAAAATCATGGAGCGCGCGCACTGCGCCGAAATATTTCGAGAGATTGCGGATTTCGAGCAGCGGTGGGTTGCCGTCAGTTTTACTCATCCTGCCGCGCTCCGTTGAACCGGCGCTGTAGCTGGTCGATCAGCACCGAAATGATGATGACGACGCCGACGGCGATGAACTGCCAGAACGGCTCGACATTGACGAAGACCAGCCCGTACTGGATCACCGCGATCACGAGCGAGCCGGCGACGGTGCCGAAGATCGACCCCGAGCCGCCGAAGAGGCTGGCGCCGCCGATGACCACCGCGGCAATGCAGTCGAGCAGCAGCGGTTCGCCCGCCTGTGCCGCGCCGGCCGTGAAGCGGGCCGCGTAAAGCGCACCGCCGAGCCCCGCGCACATCGCCGATAGAATATAGAGCCAGACGATGTGACGCTTGATGTCGATGCCCGCACGCCGCGCCGCCTGCTCGTTGGCGCCGATCGCATAATTGTGCTGCCCGAAGCGAGTCTGGCTCAGCAGGTAGTGCATCAGCAGGACGAAAAGGATCGTGATGATGACGAGGTAGGGCACGCCGAAGATGCGGCCATTGCCGAGGGCGGCAAAGAAGGCGTTGCTCACCGGCACCGTGGTGCCGCCCGCCAAGAGAAAGGCCGCGCCACGCGCCACCCCGTACATCCCCAGGGTGCCGATGAAGGGCGGAATGCGCAGGCGCGAGATCAGGAGGCCGTTGACCAGTCCTGGGATGCCGGCCACCACCACCGCCGAGACCACGCCGACGAGCACCGCCAATGGTTGCGGCAGATACTGGCCGGAAATGTTGGTGGCATGGGCGGCGACCACGGCGGCGAGCCCCATGGTGAACCCGACCGAAAGGTCGATGCCGCCTGAAATGATCACAAAAGTCTGCCCGATCGCCAGCAGGAGCGGCGCCGTGGCGAAGACAGCGATCGACTGTATGTTATAAGTCGAGAACGCGAAGCTCACGCCGAAGCTGACTTGCGACCAGATTTCGAAGGCGAGGATCAGCACGATCAGGAACAGCCAGGCCCGCCCCTCGGCGATCCAGGCAATCCAGGTTTTCGTGGTGTCGGCATGATCGGCCGGTGGCGCAATGCCTTCCGATTCCGAGTGTGAAGTTGCCATCAAGAATACCCCGAAGGGAGGCCGGCAGCTTTGGCGCCGGACAGAAACAAGGGCGGCGCCGTGGGCGCCGGTGATGCTCCTCCCCGCTTGGTGGGGAGGAGCAGGCGAGCGCCGATCAGTTCGAATAGATGAACTTTGCGACGTCCGGGTCGGTGTCATTGTCCTTGGTGATGACGGTGAAGCCGGTGCCGATCGCGGTCGGGATCGAGTTCCCGGTCAGGTGCGCATAGGCGGAAACGACGCCGTAATAGCCGATCTCGGCCGGATGCTGGGCGATGGCCATGTCGATGAGGCCGGTCTTGAGATTGTCGACGATCGAAGTGGGAGCGTCGAACGCCACCACCCGGACCTTGCCGGTCTGGCCAGCCTGCTGCACGCCGTTGGCGGCGCCCAGGGCGGAGAACAGGTTGGCGCCAAACACACCCACCAGATCAGAATTGCGCGCGAACACGGACTGGAACTGCGAGGCCGCCTTGTTGGCGTCGTCGCCGTTGAACTGCGTCTCGAGTACGGTGATGTTGGGGTGGTTGGCCTTCATCTCAGCCTTGAACCCCTCCTCGCGCTGGTCGGTGGTGGAAACGCCGGGGTTGACGTTCGAAACGTAGACCTTGCCCTTGTCGCCAACGGCCTTGGCGAGCGCCGAAGCGGCGATGGCGCCGCCAAGCAGATTGTCGGAGGCGATGTAGGAGAGCGGGAAATCCGCCTCTCCCGTCTGCGTCTGGTATTTGCCGTCGCCGATGAAGGTATCGACGGTGATGACGGGAATGCCGGCATCCACGGCCTTCTTCAGCGGGGCGATGAGCTGGATCTTGTCGGTGGGAGCGATAAGGATCGCGTCGGGCTTCTTGCCGATCACCGCGTCAAGCACCGGCACTTGGGTGACAGGATTGAAATCGGGCGCGCCCTGGAAGACCAGGTTGACGCCGAGGGCATCCGCCGCCTTCTGGGCGCCCTTGCGCATCGTGATGTAGAAGGCATCGGTCGTGAGGCCCGGGATCAGGGCGATGGTGTACTTCTTGGCGGGTTGGGCCGTCGCGGGCATCGCAAGGGCCGCGGCAACAACGGAAAACGCCGCGAGCGCGGCCGCAAATCTCTTCATGATGTTCCTCCCAATCATGCATACCGGCGACCATCTTGGCCGCCGGCCGGCATCCGCGTTATTTTCGTGCGGATTGCGTTGCTGCAACAAGAGGGCAGCGGCTCGACACTGTCAAGCCGGTTGGAGGCTCAATACTTTGCGCCTGCTTCCGGAATGACCTTGGTGAGGCTGCCGGTCGCCGGAAAGAGCGGGATGAGACAGGCCTGCAGGGCGTGATAGATATCTGCCTTGCCGGCGAAGAGCTTGTGCGAGGGCAACAGGTCTTCGCTCAATTCCTCGAACCAGCCGCCATTTTCGTGGTCGAGGAAGTTCTGGGCGATGCCGCCCCAGATGCGGCGATACCATTCTTCGTGGAAGGCGTCAGGCTGGTGGGCGTTGAGGAAAGCCGCAGCCCCGGCCCCCTCTGCCATCGGCCACCAGAGCTTTGAGCGCATGATCGGCTTGTTGTTCCAGTCGAGGGTGTAAAAGAACCCGCCCTTGTCCTTGTCCCAGCCGAGTTCGATGGCGTTGCGGAAAAGCGATGCCGCGGCGCCCGGCATCCAGTCGTGCACCTTGCCGCCCAATATCCAGAGCTGCAGCGTCAGCCGGGCCCATTCCAGCCAGTGGCCCGGCGTCGCGCCGGAGGGCCGGAACATTTCCGATCCCTGGTAATTGAGATCGAGCTGCCAATCGGCGTCGAAATGCTCGGCGACGCGGAAACCCAGTTCGCCGGCGCGGTCGTGGATGATGAGTTTCGCGATGCTCTGCGCCTTGTCGAGATAGTTCTTGTCGCCGGTCGCCTCGAATGCCGCCATCAGCGCCTCGGTGAGGTGCATGTTGGAATTCTGGCCGCGATAATTGGGGACTGCCACCCAGTCGCGCGAAAATTCCTCGGCGATGGCGCCGTGGCGCTCTTCCCAGAAGCGGGTGTCGAGGATCTCCGTAATGTCAGCGAGCATGCGGTCGGCGAGCGGATGCCCCACCACCTTGGCGCTCGAGGCGGCAAGCAGCACGAAGGCGTGGCCATAGCCCTGCTTGGTGTCGTCACGGGGGCCGTCATTGTCGAGCGACCAGAGATAGCCGCCGAACTGCGGGTCGCGGTGGCGCTCCCAGAGAAATCGCATGCCATGGTCGACGATCTCGTCGGCGCCCGGCCGCCCGAGGAGGCTCGCGATGGCGAAGCAATGCACCATGCGAGCAGTGCCATGGATGGGGCGTACCGGATTTTCCGGGTTGATCGGCTTGCCATGCGGGTCGAGGTCGATGAAACCGCCCGTCGCATGCACCGCGCGATATTGAAAGTAGTCAAAAAGCTCATCCGCCCGCTGCATCAGCCATTGCCGATGATAGGTACGGCTCTGCCAGTTGCCTAAGCCGGCCGGGTTGAGTTGCGCATTTTCCATTTGGTCCCTCCCACATGCAAACTGCGGGAGAAGCTCCCGCAGCGGAAAGGGTTTGGCAAGCGCTATCCCTCTTTCGAGGGCTGGAGATCAGTCCCCTGCCAGCAGGCAGCGGCGTGCCCCGGGGAACGACGCAAGGGCCCTGTGCTGCTCATCGGGCGTGAGCCCGACAAACGAGATCGCGATCGCAGCTTCCGGCGACCCGGCGGGCGCAATCATCGGCAAGACCTCGTCATTGGCGGGTACCCGGCCCACGCCGCCCGCCTCGGAGCGGCGGAGCCGTTGGGGGGAAGATAGGAGCAGTATGGCGTTCATCGCGGCCTCCTGGCCGGTAGAGTGGCTCGGGATGAATAATGCGGCTCAGGACCACTGGTTTCTACAAGTCTTGGTGAACAGACACTGAATTGCAAGATGACGCCAAGTCCCGGCCAATTCAAGGCGACCAGATTGCCGGATTGTGATTTCTGTTGTTCTAGGTGCCTAGCCGATTGTGCGCAGGCGGCGCTCGTGGCAAGCCGTTTGCTAGATCAAAGGAGTAGCGATCCCATGTCGCAACCGCCCGAAAGGCCGCGCCGGCCTCAATCGGCGCTCGAAAGGGCAGAGTCGGTGTTCAAGCCCGCCGCGCCCAAACCGGAGGCCCCGCCCAAGGCCCCCGCACCGCCGTCCGGCAAGGAAATGGTGACGCTGCGTCTCGACCGCGACGTGCTCGCCCATTTCCAGGAAGACGGCCCCGGTTGGCAGGATCGGATGAATGAGGCATTGAGGAAGGCGGCCGGGCTTTAAAGTCGGCTCCGGCTGAGCTGACGCAAGTCGCGAGCGCTTGGGCGAGCAGCTGCAAGTCCGGCGTCGGACGTGGCTGCGACCTTGTTGCATCGTCATCCCCGGGCTTGACCCCGGGACCCATGCTGTCTGCCCGGAGCGAAGCGCGGCGAATGCTTCATCTCAGCGGGATCGCTCCCCTCTAGCGATCACCCACCGGTGAATAGTTCGCCGGAGCGCCGCGCGCCTGCAAGATCTTTGTGCTGCCATCGGGCAGAACGCGCAGTGCCGTCAGGACGCCGCTGAAAAAGCAGCCGGTGTCGATATCGATGCGGCCGGTGACGATTTCGACCGCATCGACTGGGGTATGGCCATGCACCACGATGAGTTGGCCGCCGAATTTGGCGCGCAGGAACGGCGCGCGGATCCAGATCAGGTCGTCATCCTCCTGGGCCTCGAGCGGGACGCCCGGCCGGATGCCGGCATGGACGAAGAAGAAGCCGGGCAGCGAAAGGCAGGTGGGGAGTGCCCCTAGCAGCTCAAGGTGCCGGGCCGGGATTAGCGGCTGAAGTGCAGCGGCGAAGCGCTGCGGAGAACGTCGCCACTCCTGCCTGGGATCGGTAAGCCCGTAAGCGGCGGCGGTCTCCAGTCCGCCCCATTGCAGCCACTCAAGGCTCGCGGGGGGATTGTCCAGAAAATCGAGCAGCAATTGCTCGTGGTTGCCGATCAGCGCGATGCGCCGAAACCCTGGCGGGGCCGGCGACATGATGTGATCGAGCACTGCCGGGGAGGCGGCGCCGCGATCGATGTAGTCGCCAAGGGTGACGATCCACTTCTCGCCGGGCATGGCGGCAGCATCGGCGACGATCCCGGCTTCGAGCAAGCGCAATTGATCGATGCAGCCATGCACGTCGCCGATGGCGTAGACGGCTGCTGGCCACTCGTCGAACTGCAGGCGCGGACGGCGCGGTTCCTGGAACAAGATCGAAGCTCCGCAAAAGGGCCCGAGGCCCGGACCCCATCGGCTATTGGCCTTGGCCGTCCGCGTCAAGGTCGCGATAGGTCGCAAGCGTGGTGCCGCGGGTGATGACGATGTGCTGGTTGGCGTTGAAGCGGTAGTCGGGGCTCCAGCTGCCGTCCGGCCACTGGATGCGCACGGTGGCGCGGTCGACCATGCCGATGCCCACATGCACCTGCCCGACATGGCCGGAAGCATGGCCGCCGCCGATCGACACGAGGCGCGTCATCGTGTGAGTGCCGGCCTTGACCAGCAGCCGCGCGCCGACCGCATCGCGATTGCCGGAGGTCGGGTCATCGAGCGCGATCTCGACCCAATTGCCCATCGAGCGGTGCCCCCATGGCGTCGCGGCGCCCAGATTGCGGAAGAGGGAGACATTGGTCTTGCGGTTGACCACGAGCACGTCGAGCATGCCGTCACCGTTGAAATCGTCGATGATCGCGCCGCGTCCGATGCGGTTGAGGGCAACCCCGGCTGCGTCGCCGCTTTCGACGAACCTGCCGTCGATGGTCTGCAGCAGCAGGTCGTTTGGGTCGAACTTGGCGAAATCCGCCATGGCCTCGACATTGCCCTTGGCGATGAACAGGTCCAGCGTGCAGTCATTGTTGAAGTCGGCGAACTCGACGTGCCAGCCGGTCGAGGGGAGTTTGGGTCCATCGACATAGGGCATCTGCGCCGTCGCGCCGCGCTCATAGGCGATGTCGTAGTAGTCGGGGCTCGAAGGGTCGTCAGGATTGTCGAGCGCCTGCAGCTTGGTGTCGCCCATCGAGCTGATCGCATAGACGGGCAGGCCGTTATTGTTGAGATCGGCCTGGGCGATGCCCATGCCCCAGATGGAAAGGTGCGCCCAGCCGTCGCTGCGCGTATAGAGCCGCGGCCGCTGGACCGGCGACACCTTCCACATCTGCTCCTCGCCACCGCGGTAATATTGGCGGTCGTTGGCGATCCTGAGCGCGGCCTCACCCGAATGGTTCCAGTCGGTGAACAGCATGGAAAGGGCGCAATAGCCGGGCGTGAGCGGCGTTGGGTCGGAGTAGTCCGGCGTCTGCGATCCGGACTTTGGCCGCATCAGCACATTGTCGGAGCAGGTGCCCCAGGGCGTTCCCGGGGCCGTGCGGTCGATATAGTTGCCGAAGGCCAGGGTCGGGAATTTGCTGCCAGCTTCCCAGGTGGCGGCGAAGGCGGTGGTCCAGGCGTGGCCGGGATCGATGTGCCATTCCTGGTCCATGCGCTTGAACTTGCAGGCCCCGAGCCCCCTCAGCACCCGGTTGCCGGCGTTGCGGAGCAAGACCACATCCTCGATTCCATCCCCATCGATGTCGAGGGCGTAGGCGCCCGTCGCACTGACGAGGTCCTTGGCGTCGAGGCCGAGGTCGGCATCGGCCGATCTGGCGAACTTGAGGTTGCCAGCGATCGGGGAGTGGTTGACGTAGAGGGCGGCGGGATTGGTGCCGCCGGCCAAAACGATATCGGGCAGCCCGTCGCCGTTGCAGTCGAGCGAGGCGCCGCCGCCGCCGACGAAGAATTCAAACCCGCCGGTATAGACCCGGTTGATACCGGCGGCCGAGGCCTCCTCGACGAAGCTCGGCACCGTCAGTTTCTGCAACAGCGCCGCACGGTCTGGCGGCGGCACTGCAAGTTTTGCATCATCGGCGAGGACGGGCGGCGCGAGCGCGGCGAGGCCGATCAGCGCGATGGAAAGAAGCGTTTTCATTGCGGCGTCCTCAAGCTCATCAGAAAGGCCACGATGTCGTCCTGCTGATCCTTGGGCAGGGCGGAAAAGGCTTTCATAGACGGGCGGCCCTCGCCACCGTGATCCGTGATCACCTCCTGCAAGGTACTGACGTCGCCGCGATGGCCGTAAGGCGCGGTATCTGCGACGCCCCACAAGCCCGGGGTCATGAAGGTGTCGCGGGCCACAAAAGCCTGGCTCTGCACCTCGTTGGCGAAGTGATCCTGCCCCGAATCGGCGATCGAGTGCCGCTTCAAGTCCGAATACATCGGCACCAGCACGTCCCCGTTTTGGTCGCGCGGCAAAGCCTTTACCCACGGAAGCTGGGCGAGGTCGTAGACGGCGGGCGAGGCGACGTCGCGGCTCGAAAGCGTGCCGGCGGTATCGTAGGGGCCGGGGTCTTCAAATTTGAGGTTGTGCAGCGGCAGGCTCGCCACGTGGCAAGCGGCGCAGCCGATCTTGTCGAACAGGGCCCTGCCCGCCACCGACCGGGCCTGCCAGTCGGGCTTGGAATAGGCAATTTCGACCGGCGAGGGGAGCGCCGCCTGGAAGGCGACGAGGGCCGAAACCTGCCCCGCGCTCACCTCGTCGGTCTTGCCGTCGCCATCGAAATCGGTTTCGCCCGTCAGGGCGGGCCCGAACCGCTCATCGGCTTCCATGCCGGTGTGGAGGTTGAGGGCATTGATGGTGAATTCCCGGATGGAAGGAATGACGCCCTTCCAGCTGAACGGGCGGACGACGAGGTCGCGGTCGATCCCCTGGATCTGCGACAGGTCGAGCGTGCCGTCCGGGTTGGCGGTGAGCGAGCCGAAATTGACGCCCTTGCTGACGAGGTCGAGTGTGACCGGCTGCTTGGAGGCGGCGGCCTTGCGCACCGCCTGCTTCTGCTCCGCCCAGAGGTCGTCGGTCATTTCCCGGGCCAGGAGCTCCTTCACCCCGGCGCCGAACAGGATGTTGGTGTTCCGCTCATTGGAAAATTGCGGGTCTACCGAATCGAAATCGGCGCTCTCGGTGCCCTCCGAGGTGAAGACGTTGACCGTAAAGTCGCCGCCGCCGCCGACAACCGGCTCGTTGTGGCAGGAGGCGCAGCTATCGGCATCGGGACCGGAGGCGCGTTGCGCTGTCAGCTCGCGCGGATGCTTGAAGTGGGTGGGGATGATCGCCTGGGTGGCCGTCGGGCGGCCCTGTCCGTCGCCGGTGCTGAACTTGGCGTTGAACAATTGCTGCCCGGCCCTGATCAGGGTCGTGAGGTCGTCGGGGGGCAGCACTCCCTGCAATTGTCGCTGATCCACGGATGCCGGCATGCGCGCCGGATCCCAGGGGGCGCGCTCGATGAACGTGACCGCGCCGGCGAAGGCCGGCAGGGCGGCCGTGGTCGAAAGCAGGATCGCGGCGGCAATTCTGAGCATGTTCGCTACTCGACGCTGGTGGAACGGGGTTCTGGGGGAGTGCCGGCGCAAAGGGCTTGGTCGAGCTCGGCCAGGGTGCTGGCGACCATGCCCTGAAAGATCGGTTCGCGCTCGTCATGATGGACAGTGATGGCCGGGACGCCGCCGACCCGGCAAACCAGCGACGCATTGAGCCCCGCCTCGATTTCGGCGCGCATCAGCTCATAGGCGCTGGCGCCCGGGCCGACGATGACTACATGCGCCGGCGCCGCGATCGTCATCAGCCGACCGAGGCCAAAGCCGATCGCCTGTCCGGCAACATTGAAGGCGTGCACCACATTGCGACGGCCGGCCCTGCCGAGATGAACCAGCTCCCGATAAGCCGCCGCCGGGACCGAAGCTGCGGGCATGGCGCTTCCCGGCACGCCATAGGCGGTTCGCAGCACGCCGTAATCGGCGGCATAGGCCTCGATGCAGCCCTTCACGCCGCACCGGCAAAGGGCGCCATCGGGCAAGTGGTTCATGTGGCCGAATTCGGTGCCGCCATCGTCGCCCTGGGCCGCCTGACGCTCGGGAAAGGACATTCCCATGGCAACGGTTGAGCCGATGAACACGGTGGCAATGCTGAGGTCGCGCAGGCCGGGATAGAGCAGCCTTGCCCCCTCCGCCAGCAGTCGCCCGCGCTTGCTGAGGCTCACCGCGCAGCCAAACGCCTGCTGCAGCGGCAGGACGATGCTCTCGCCGCTCACATGGGGGATCGGCGACCATGTGAGCCGGTCGCCGCCGCGGTCAAGCATGCCCTGAACCGAGATGGAAATCCGCTGCAGCGTAGCGCCAATCGTCGGGTTACGCCCGCGCAGGCGCTCGATCTGCTCGCGCAACAGCGTCGCCGGCCGCGTCTCGCGGAAGAGGGTGGGGGTGACCTCCGTTTCGATCCGGTCGACCAGGGTGCCCGCATAGTCGACGAGCGACAGGCGCGCGCGGTTGGTATCGAGCTCGATGATGATGGCATGGCAGGCACGGCGGTTGAAGGTGACGGCAACCGCCGGCCGACCCCGCTGCTTGCCTCCGGGCGGCGTTTCACCGGTGCCCTGCTCGACGAGGAGGCCCTGGGCAATCAGTTCGCCGCCGATGGCCGTGATCGAAGCATGGCTGAGACCGGTCGCCCCGGCGAGCTGGGTGCGCGGCATCGGCCCTTCGCGCCGAAGCGTCGAAAGGACTAATCCGCGATTCTGCCGGCGGACAGAATCTGCGTCCGCGACCGACCGTACCACTTGCTCCTCCTCGGCCTCAGAGCCCCTGCCGCCTTTGCCGGCTGCGGCTTTTGTATACGGGATCCGGCCTTGCGATTGACGTTGACATAGCTCCAAGGCGTGTGCCAATTATTTTTTTCGAGCAGTAAATAAAATGCTCGTTACGGGTGATCTGTCGCAGGACACCCAATCATTTGAGGGGGCGGGCACTACCGCCACGGGAGGAAATCATGAGGAAGCTTACAGCGGTGCTGCTGGGTGCAGCCGCTTTGGTCAGCGTTGGGCAGGCCTATGCGGCCGATCTGGTCGTTGGCGTATCGTGGAACAACTTCCAGGAGGAACGCTGGAAGACCGACGAGGCGGCCATCAAGAAGGTGCTCGCCGCCGACGGCGTGAAGTACATCTCCACGGACGCGCAGTCGTCTGCCAGCAAGCAACTTACCGATGTCGAGAACCTGATCTCGCAGGGCGCCAACGCCATCATCCTGCTGGCCCAGGACACCGACGCCATCCAGCCGGCCGTGCAAAAGGCTCTCGATGAGGGCATTCCGGTCATCGGCTATGACCGCCTGATCGAAAACCCGAAGGCGTTCTACATCACCTTCGACAACAAGCTCGTCGGCCACATGCAGGCCGATGCGGTCTTCAAGCAGGTGCCGAAGGGCAACTACGTCTTCATCAAGGGCAATTCGGCTGACCCGAATGCCGATTTCCTCCGTGCCGGCCAGGACGAGGTCGTCGGCGCCGCCGTCAAGTCGGGCGACATCAAGAATGTCGGCGAGAGCTATACGGACAACTGGGATCCGGCCAACGCCCAGAAGGAAATGGAACAGTTCCTGACCAAGAACGACAACAAGGTCGACGCCGTTCTCGCCGAGAACGACGGCATGGCCGGTGGTGTCGTGGCGGCTCTGGCTGCGCAGGGTCTGGCGGGCCAGGTTCCGGTTTCGGGCCAGGATGGCGACCACGCCGCGCTGAACCGTATCGCGCTCGGCACCCAGACCGTGTCGATCTGGAAGGACGCGCGTGACCTGGGCGGTCAGGCCGCCAAGATCGCGGTCGATTTGGCCAAGGGCACCACGATCGACAAGATCGAGGGCTCGCAGGTGTTCGACGGTGGTCCGCACCACGTCCCGATGCACTCCCTGTTCCTGACGCCGATCGCGGTCACCAAGGACAACCTCAACGTCGTGATCGACGCCGGCTGGATCACCAAGGCCGAAGTCTGCCAGGGCGTCCCGGCGGGCAAGGTCGCCGTCTGCGGCTGATCCTGACGTAACAGCAAGCCATCAAGGTGCCGCGGCAGACAGCGCCGCGGCACCTTTCAAAAGCTAGGCCCGCACGCCCTTCGGCGAAAGAACATCTAAGAACGTCGGGCATTTCGGGAGAACACCAATGGCCGAACAGGATGTAATCCAGGCCTCCTCACGCACGCAGGCGCCCTCAGGGAACACAATTTCCCGTCTTCTGGCCGCGACGGAACTCGATACGCGCCTGCTCGGGATGCTCGGCGCGCTACTCATCATCTGGATCGGCTTTCACATCCTTTCCGGTGGCATCTTCCTGACGCCGCGCAACCTATGGAACCTTTCGGTTCAAAGCTCGGAAGTTGCCGTAATGGCGACAGGCATGGTGCTGGTGATCGTCACCCGCAACATCGATCTTTCGGTCGGCTCGATCCTCGGCTTCGTCGGCATGGTCATGGGGACGCTGCAGGCCGACATCCTGCCGCAGTTCCTGGGCTACGATAATCCGCTGCTCTGGATCCTGGCACTGGTCGCGGGCATAGGGCTCGGGATGATCATCGGGGCCATCCAGGGCGCCATCATCGCCTATCTGCAGGTCCCTGCGTTCATCGTCACGCTCGGCGGTTATCTCGTCTGGCGCGGAGGCGCCTGGTGGGTGACTTCGGGCCGCACCGTGGCGCCGATGAACGCGACCTTCCAGCTGATTGGCGGCGGCACCGCCGGCTCGATCGGGGCGCTCTGGAGCTGGGTACTGGCTGTCATCATTTGCATCGGCATCATTGCCGGGCTCTACCTCAACCGCCGGCAACGCCGCCGCTTTGCTTTCCCACAGCGCCCCATGTGGGCGGAGGTTACCCTCGCCGTGCTCGGCTGTGCGGTCGTGATCGCGGCGATCTGGGTCGCCAATTCCTATCCGTGGCCGCGCGGCATCGCCAATGCCTACGCCCAGGCGCACAACATCCCCATTCCGCCCGATGGCCTCTTCATTTCGACGGGCGTCGCCGTGCCGGTGCTGATTGCGCTCGCGGCCGGGGTGGTCATGACCTTCATCGCCACGCGGACCCGTTTCGGCCGCTACGTCTTCGCCATGGGTGGTAACCCCGAGGCGGCGGAGTTGGCCGGCATCAACACCCGCTGGGTGACCGTCAATATCTTCATCCTGATGGGCGCGCTTTGCGGCGTCTCCGCCGCTATCGCCACGGCGCGCCTCAATGCGGCCACCAACGCGCTGGGCACGCTCGACGAACTTTACGTCATCGCCTCGGCGGTCATTGGCGGCACGTCGCTGTCGGGCGGCGTCGGCACGATCGTCGGAGCCATGATCGGCGCCGTGGTCATGCAGTCGCTGCAGTCGGGCATGGTCCTGATGGGCCTCGACAGTCCGCTGCAGTCGATCGTCGTGGGTATCGTTCTCGTCTTTGCGGTCTGGCTCGATACGCTTTACCGCCGCCGTGCCAAATAGGATTACCGATCATGCTTGAGAAGAAGATACCCCTTGTCGAAATGATCGATGTCTCGGTGTCGTTCGGTGGCATCAACGCTGTCGATGATGCCTCGGTCGATTTGTTCCCGGGCGAGGTGATGGCGCTGCTCGGCCACAATGGCGCCGGCAAGTCGACGCTGATCAAGGTGCTCTCGGGCGCCTACAAACGTGACAACGGCATCATCCGGATCGATGGCAAGGAAGCCACGATCAATAACCCGCGCGATGCAAAGGCCTACGGCATCGAGACGATCTACCAGCAGCTGGCCGTTGCGGACAACGTCGATGCGGCGGCCAATCTGTTCCTTGGCCGGGAGCTGGTGACGCCCTTCGGCACCCTCGACGATGCAGCCATGGAGTCGCAGGCCCGCCAGGTCATGGGCCGGCTCAACCCCAATTTCCGGCGCTTCAAGGACCCGGTGAGGGCGTTGTCCGGGGGCCAGCGGCAATCGGTGGCGATCGCCCGCGCGATCCTCTTCAACGCCCGCATCCTCATCATGGACGAGCCCACGGCAGCGCTCGGACCGCAGGAGACCGCCCAGGTGGGCGACCTCATCAAGCAGCTCAAGTCCGAAGGCATCGGCATCTTCCTCATCAGCCACGATATTCATGACGTCTTCGACCTTGCGGACCGGGTTTGCGTAATGAAAAACGGGCAGGTGGTGGGTACCGCCAGGACGTCCGACGTGACCAAGGACGAGGTGCTAGGGATGATCATTCTCGGCAAGTCGCCCCCGGGCGCCATTCCCGGACCAGGCGCACTCAAGGGCTAGGCAACCCGTGACAAACACGCGTACGTGAAATCGGCCGCTGGCGGTAATTCGCCGGCGGCCTTATCGTTCACAGGTCGTCGTTTTCAGTCACGGGGCTCGCAAATGCCGATCAGCAGCAAGAAAGAGCCGGCGCGGCCGGCCGGTACTCCAGAGTTCGCGCTGGAGAGGGCAGCGCAACTCGAGAGGGGCTCGACGGATCCCATGCGCCGAAGGTTGCAGCGCTATTGGCCGCTCTACGCAGCGGCAGCCGCGGGCGTTGTCGCCACGCTGGCCAGCATCGCCCTTTCTCCCGGGCTCGCCGTCGTGTGTGGCGCCTCGGCATTCTTCCTCACTTACATCGTGATCGCGCTGGGCCGGCTGCCCCGCATGACGCCGCGCATGCTGCGCGTCCATGCTGACGAATCCGATACCCCCGGGATCGTGCTGCTGATTATTGCCATCACGGCAGTCATACTGGCGATCGCCTCACTCTTGCTGCTGCTTAACGGCGGCAGGTCGCCGGAACGCTTCGAGATCGTGCTTGGCATCATCTCCGTGCTTCTCGGCTGGCTCGGCCTCAACAGCATGATCGCCTTCCACTATGCCTACGAGTATTATGGAACCGACGAGTCCAGTCCCGCGGGTAAGGATGGACACCGCAACCATATCGGCGGTCTTAACTTTCCCGGAAAAGAGTTGCCGGACGGGCTGAGCTTTCTCTATTTTTCGTTCGTGGTCGCCATGACGGCGCAGGTCTCGGACGTGACTGTGACTTCCAATCACATGCGTAAGCTCGTGCTGTTGCACGGGATTCTAGCATTCTTCTTCAATACCGTGATCCTCGCCACCGCGGTGAATGTGATCGTGTCGATCGGGCATGGGCCGTGACCGATCCCACCATCTACGTCGATGCCGATGCATGCCCGGTCAAGGACGAGGCGTTGCGCGTGGCCGAGCGGCATGGCCTGCCGATCGTCTTTGTCGCCAATACCGGGCTCAGGCCATCCCGCGATCCGATGGTCCGCTACGTGGTGGTCGGGCAGGGCGCCGATGCCGCCGACGACTGGATCGTCGAACATCTTGCCACCAACGACATCGTGGTCACCGCCGATATTCCGCTTGCCGACCGAGCCTTGAAGGGCGGAGCGCACGCCCTGGGTCCGACGGGCAAGCTGTTCACGGCCGATTCCATCGGAATGGCGCTGGCGATGCGGGATCTCAACCGGCATCTGCGCGAAACTGGGGACAGCCGGGGCTTCAATGCCGCCTTCACGGCGCGCGATCGGTCCTCGTTCCTCTCCGCCCTCGATCTCCTGGTCAATCGTGCGATAAAAGCCGCGCGATCATAGGGCCCCGACGCTGTCTCCCGACGCCATCATGATGCTGGCGTGGTATGGCGATAATCATTGGAGCCGTGCCGCACGTTTTTTCAGAGGAATACCGAATGAGGGTCAGGTCTATCGTCGCCGTTTTGCCGGTGGCGCTTATGCTGGGGCTGCTTGCGGCCTGCGGCAACAACAATGATGCAAAGCCCGCCTCCAGCACGACGACGACAACCTCGACGCCACCTCCCGTCGACAGCAGCAAGCCGAGCAGCACGCCGATGACGCCGCCGGCGCCAAGCGCGCCTGCGGCGGCCGCGGAAGCAGCGCCGGCCAGTCCGCCGCCTTCAAGCCCATCCCCGGCCATTAATCCACCTTCCGCCAGCCCGGCGCCCGTGGCGGCGGCCCCAGCCAGTCCTGCTCCTGTCGCGGCCCCGGTCGGTTCCCCTTCGGCCAGCCCGGCGCCATCCGCGGTTCCGGCGAGTGTCGCCAAGCTGGCTGGAGGCGCGTCTGCCGGTCCCGCCGCCGCGGCCTCGCCGCCCGCCCCCGCAGCTTCAGCAGCTCCGGCCTTCGGCAGCGCTCCCGGCAGCACCACGGCGCCTGGTGCCGCGGCCCCCGCCGCCGCTCCGACGGCGCTGGTAACCCCGCCTGCTGCACCTGCGCGGTTGGTCCCGTGGCCCAAGGCTCCCACAAAGGCCGCCGTCACGCCGGGCAAGCCTCCCGCTTTCATCGACGCCGACACGGATCTCGACGCCAAGCTGTCCTTCGCCGAGGTGAAGGCCATCTGGCCGCATTTGACCCAAGCCGAGTTCGATGCCGCCGACACCGATCACAGCGGCAGCATCTCGGCCGATGAATATAACGCCATGATCAAGCACCCGCCCAAATGATCCGGCGGACCAGCCTCGGGGGTGCGGCATCATCTCGCCCCAGAGACGTGGTGTTTTCCTGCCGGAGCGGGATAGGTTCCCGCCAGAAACCGAATCCCTCGGAAGGACACACATGAAAACGCGCGCGGCAGTCGCCTTTGCGGCCGGCAAACCCCTGGAAATTGTCGAGGTCGATCTCGAAGGCCCCAAAGCCGGCGAGGTGCTGATCGAGATCAAGGCCACCGGCATCTGTCACCCCGACGCCTTTACGCTTTCGGGCGCCGATCCCGAGGGGCTGTTTCCGTCCATTCTTGGGCACGAGGGCGCCGGTGTCGTGGTCGATGTCGGGCCGGGGGTGACTAGCCTCAAAAAGGGCGATCACGTCATCCCGCTCTATACGCCGGAATGCCGCGAATGTGCGTCCTGCCTGTCGCACAAGACCAATCTCTGCACCGCCATCCGCTCGACGCAGGGGCAGGGGCTGATGCCCGACGGCACCTCGCGCTTTTCCTTCGAAGGCAAGCCGATTTTCCACTACATGGGCTGTTCGACCTTCTCGAACTACACGGTGCTGCCTGAAATCGCAGTGGCCAAAATCAGCCCCGAGGCCCCTTTCGACAAGGTGTTCTACATCGGCTGCGGTGTCACCACTGGCGTCGGCGCCGTGCTCAACACCGCCAAGGTGGAACCGGGTGCGACCGCGATCGTGTTCGGGCTGGGCGGCATCGGGCTCAACGTCATCCAGGGCCTGCGCGTGGCTGGCGCCGACATGATCATCGGCGTTGACCTGAACAATTCCAAGAAGGAATGGGGCGAGCGCTTCGGCATGACCCATTTCGTCAACCCCAGCGAGATCGGCGGCGAACTCGTGCCCTATCTGGTCAACCTGACCAAGCGCGGCGCCGACCAGATCGGCGGGGCCGACTACACCTTCGATTGTACCGGCAACGTCAATGTAATGCGCCAGGCGCTTGAGGCCAGCCACCGGGGTTGGGGCCAATCGGTGATCATCGGCGTCGCCGGCTCGGGCCAGGAGATCTCGACGCGCCCGTTCCAACTCGTCACCGGTCGCAAATGGATGGGGACCGCGTTCGGCGGCGCGCGCGGCCGCACCGATGTCCCCAAGCTCGTCGACTGGTATCTCTCGGGCAAGATCGAAATCGACCCGATGATCACCCACACCCTTCGGCT
>DATJHO010000037.1:0-31237 GCA_035493835.1 Devosiaceae bacterium | reverse complement strand
AGATCCCAAGCTTGGCGCGCGCGGCTCACCCCTCTTCCGGCGCTCCGCGCCACCTTCTCCCGCAAGGGGAGAAGGAAGGCAGGGCCCGGTGAACAACGGATCAATCATCGTCCCAGATACCTTTCGATCACGACCGGGTTGGCGCTCACCTGCTCGAGCGTGCCTTCGGCCAGCACGGTGCCTTCGGCCAGGCAGGTCACGCGGCAGCCCAGCTCGCGCACAAAACTCATGTCGTGTTCGACCACGACCACCGAGCGGGTTTGAGCGATGTCCTTGAGCAGCTTTGCCGTCTCGATTGTCTCGGCATCGGTCATCCCGGCCACAGGCTCATCGACCAGCAGGAGTTTGGGATCCTGCGCCAGGAGCATGCCGATCTCGAGCCACTGCTTCTGGCCGTGGCTCAGATCAGCCGCAAGGTCTTGCTGGCGGCCGGAAAGCCGGATGGTCGCGAGGATCTCCTCAATGTGGCGATGGTCCTCTCCGCTTGACCGGTGGAAGAGCGTCGAGAACACCCCGCGCGGCTTTTTCAGGGCCAGCACCAGATTGTCCCATACCGTCTGGCTCTCGAACACGGTGGGCTTCTGGAATTTGCGGCCGATGCCGAGATTGGCGATCTTGGCTTCGTCCAGCCGCCGCAGGTCCACGGCGTCATCGAACAGCACCTCGCCGGCATCGGCGCGGGTCTTGCCAGTGATGATGTCCATCATCGTGGTCTTGCCGGCCCCGTTTGGCCCGATGATCGCGAGCATCTCGGCCGGGTGGACGATGATCGAGAGGTTGTTCAGCGCCCTAAATCCGTCGAAGGCGACGGAAACGCCGTTCAGGTAGAGCATGGTCTTGCCAACGGGCAGCGTGGCTTGCATGGCGCTACTCCGCCGGGGTTTGGGATGAGAGCTGGCCGACTTCCAAGCCGGCCTCCGCCTCCCGCGACGCTTCGCGGGCGGGCTCGGGGCGACCGCTGGAATTGGTCGGGGCTCGCCGCTTGCGGCGGCGAGCCAGCAGCCCGACGATGCCCTGCGGCAGGAAAATCGTCACCAGCATGAACAGCGCCCCGAGCGCATAAAGCCAAAAATCCGGGAACGCCGCGGTGAAGTACGACTTTCCCGCATTGACGAGGATGGCGCCCAGGATCGGCCCGATGATCGTCCCCCTGCCCCCGACGGCCGTCCAGATCACCACCTCGATCGAGTTGGCGGGCGAGAACTCGTTGGGATTAATGATGCCGACCTGCGGCACGTAGAGTGCCCCGGCAATGCCGGCAATGATCGCAGAAGCTACAAATACGAACAGCTTTACGTTGTCCGCCCGATAGCCCAGGAAGCGGGTCCGGCTCTCGGCGTCGCGGACGGCGATCATCACGTTCCCGAGCTTGGAATTGACGATGGCCGAACAGACCAGCACGGCCAACGCCAGAAAGATCGCGGTAGCGGCAAACAGCGCCGAGCGGGTGCTGTCGGCGAGAATGTTGAAGCCCAAAATATCCTTGAAGTCGGTCAGCCCGTTATTGCCGCCAAAGCCCATGTCGTTGCGGAAGAACGCCAACAGCAGCGCGTAGGTCATCGCCTGCGTGATGATCGAGAGATAGACGCCCGTGACGCGGCTGCGGAAAGCGAACCAGCCAAAGACGAAGGCGAGCAGCGCGGGTATCAGGATCACCATCAGCGCGGCGAACCAGAAATGGTCGAACCCGTACCAATACCAGGGCAACGCCTTCCAGTTCAGGAACACCATGAAATCGGGCAGGATCGGGTTGGCATAAACCCCGCGCGAGCCGATCTGGCGCATCAGGTACATGCCCATGGCATAGCCACCGAGCGCGAAGAAAGCGCCGTGGCCAAGCGAAAGAATGCCGCAATAGCCCCAGACCAGGTCCAGCGCGAGCGCCAGCATCGCCCAGGTCAGGTATTTGCCGAGCAGTGACACCCAGACGACGTCGAGGTGGAGCGGGTTTCCGGCCGGTACGACGAGATTGAGGACCGGCACGAGCGCCGCCACGACCAGCAGTGCCAGGATCAGCCAGATCGCCTTGCGGTCGAGGGCGCGGAGGAGGAATTGGGTGATCATGACCCGCTCCCGACCAGGCGGGCGTTCAGGGCACAGCCTCGCTCCCCTCCCCCTTGAGAGGAGGGGTTGGGGGTGGGGGGTGTTGCGGCAAGCTCAACAGGCGTGGATGGGAACAACCCCCACCCGGCTGCCGCCACCCTCCCCTCAAGGGGGAGGGGAACGACGGAACCGCCGCCCTTTGAAGCGAACACCATCACGCTCATTCCACCGCCCTCCCCTTCAGCGCGAACAGCCCGCGCGGGCGGCGCTGGATGAAGAGGATGATGAAGACGAGGATCGCGATCTTGCCGAGTACGGCGCCGGCATAGGGCTCGAGAAATTTGTTGGCGACGCCAAGCGTCAGCGCCCCGACAAGCGTACCCCAGAGATTGCCGACCCCGCCGAAGACCACCACCATGAAGCTGTCGATGATGTAGTTCTGGCCCAGATTGGGCGAGACGTTGTCGATTTGCGTCAGCGCTACCCCGGCGATGCCCGCAATGCCCGAGCCGAGCCCGAACGTCATGGCATCAACGAAAGGCGTCCTAATGCCCATCGCCGAGGCCATGCGCCGGTTTTGCGTTACGGCCCGCATCTGCAGCCCCAGAGGCGTGCGGTTGAGCACAAGCTGCAGGATCGCGAAGATGAGGATGGCGAAAATGACGATCACCAGCCGGTTGAGCGTGATCTGGAGGTGCCCGAGCTCAAAGGCGCCGGACATCCAACTGGGGGCGGAGACAAGGACGTTGCTCGCCCCGAAGATGGTGCGCACAGCCTGCTGCAGGATCAGCGACAGCCCCCATGTCGCCAGCAGCGTTTCGAGCGGGCGCCCATAGAGCCAGCGGATCAGCCCGCGCTCGATGATCACGCCGACCAGGCCGGTGAACAGAAACGCCGCCGGGACGGCAGCAATGATTGAATAGTCGGCGAGCCCGGGCGCCAGCTCGTTGACAAGGTTCTCAACGACGTAGGTCGTATAGGCCCCCAACATCACCATCTCGCCATGGGCCATGTTGATGACGCCCATCACGCCAAAGGTGATGGCAAGGCCGATCGCGGCGAGCAGCAGGACCGAGCCGAGCGAGATCCCGTACCAGACGTTCTGGCCGATCCCCCACAGTGCCAGCGCTTCATTGATGCTGGCGATGTGCTTCTGGATATCCGGCTTGAGCTCGGCCGGGGCGTTGGCCAGGGCGGCAGTCAGGGTGCCAACCGCATCCAGATCGCCTTGCGCGGCGATGATGTCGATCGCGGCTTCCTTGTCGGCATCGCTGGCGTTGGTTTTGAGCAGAATTACGGCCCGTGCCGCCTGCATGGTCTTCTTGACGTGTGCGTCCTTTTCCGACGCCAGGGCCTCGTTCAGCAGGTCGAGGTTCTTTGGGTCCCCATCCTTCAGCATGCCCTCGGCCGCCGCGAACCGCGCATCGCGGTCGGGGCTCAGCAGCGTCAGCTGGCTCATCGCGTCATCGATGGCGTTGCGGACATTGTTGTTGATCTTGACCTTCCCCATCGAGTCCGGGTCGTAAGAGTCCGGATCGGCTTGCTTTCCAGTGATGGGATCGGAAAAGGTCGGCGCGTCGTCGGTGCCGCCCTGCAGATAGACCGGCCCGCCGTCGCTCGAGGCATAGAGCTGGCCGTCCGAGAGTTCGTCGAGGATTTTTTTCACACTCGGATCGTGCGAGGCAACCAGCGCCTGGATCGCGGCGACCCGGGTGTTGAAGTCGCCCTCGCCGAGCGCATTGACGAGGTCCGAAATATTGGCCGCATTGCTGCTCTGCGCACAGGCCGGCAGCGCCGTAAGACCGATCGCCAGGCAGATGAGCGCAGCCAGCAAACGGAGATTGGAGAAAAGCACTTGGCGCCTCGTGAGGATGAGCAACAAGGGGGCGACCTAATGGTGAGCCTGTCGAACCAGGAGGTCGCCGTGGTGGAGTTCACCCTCGTCCTTCGACGAGTTCAGGATGAGGGTGAAAGCTCATGGCGGAAGCTGGCGATCACATCGCCGACTTGGCCGCGCCGCCGCACTTGCCGGTCGCGACGTTGAAGTTGCCGCAGGAGAGCGGCTTGCGCCAATCCGAGATCAGCACCTTGGAGTCGGGCAGATAATCGCTCCACTCGTCGCCGACCACTTCCGGGGTCTGCTGCACGATGTCGAATTGGCCATTGCCCTGGATCTCGCCGATCAGCACCGGCTTGGTGATGTGATGATTCGGCATCACGGTCGCATAGCCGCCCGAAAGGTTCGGAACGGAGACCCCAATGATCGAATCCAGCACCTGGTCGGTGTTCGTGGTGCCGGCCGCCTGCACGGCCTTCACCCAGGCGTTGAAACCGATATAGGCGGCTTCCATCGGGTCATTGGTGACGCGCTTGTCGTCCTTGATGTACTTGTGCCAGTCCGAAATGAAGCGCTTGTTGGCCGGCGTTTCTACCGATTCAAAGTAGTTCCAGGCGGCGAGATGGCCGACCAGCGGCTTGGTATCGAGGCCGGCGAGTTCTTCTTCGCCTACCGAAAAGGCGATCACCGGGATGTCGGTCGCCTTGATGCCCTGGTTGCCCAATTCCTTGTAGAACGGCACGTTGGCATCGCCGTTAATGGTGGACACGACCGCCGTCTTCTTTCCGGCCGAGCCGAACGCCTTGATCTTGGCAACTTCGGTCTGCCAGTCGGAGAACCCGAACGGCGTGTAGTTGACGAGGATGTCGGCGTCGGGAATGCCCTTGGACTCCAAGTACGCCTGCAAGATCTTGTTCGTGGTGCGCGGGTAGACGTAGTCCGTGCCCTCGAGCACGAAGCGCTTCACGCCCTCTTCCTTCATCAGATAATCGACGGCGGGGATGGCCTGCTGGTTCGGCGCCGCGCCGGTGTAGATGATGTTGCGCGAGGATTCTTCGCCCTCGTACTGCACGGGGTAGAAGAGGATCGAGTTCAACTCCTCGAAGACCGGCAGCACCGCCTTGCGCGAGGACGAGGTCCAGCAGCCGAACACGGCCGCAACCTTGTCGACCGAGATCAGCTCGCGCGCCTTTTCCGCAAAGGTCGGCCAGTCGGAAGCCGGATCGACCACGACCGGGACCAGTTTCTTGCCAAGCAGGCCGCCCTTCTTGTTCTGCTGATCGATGAGGAACAGCATGGTGTCCTTGAGGGTCGACTCTGAAATCGCCATCGTGCCAGAGAGCGAATGCAGGATGCCGACCTTGATGACGTCGTCCGCAGCCGCGGCCGGCAGGGCCGGCAGGGCCGCCGCAGCGACCGAGGCGGCGAACATACCCGCCAGCATCGTGCGCCTGGTGAATGAGATGCCCATGAAATGTCTTCCCCGTTTGATTGTTACGGATCTCGCGCGCAGAGCAAGGAACTCGCGCTGTCCGGGGTGAAGTCTGGGCCAGGTTAGGACGTTGCCCCTATACGTCGATCAACGTAACTGCTGCATTAGGCTACCGAAGCAGACTGCTTAAAATACGGGCAGCGGCGCGATGCGAGTGCTGCCGAAGGTCAATGTTCAGGGCCTTCGAGGGAATGAAGCGACTGCAATCTCATGCTTATTTCAATTGATCCGGCGCCCACCCCGGCGGCATGATTTGTGCATGGGAGTTTCTTCGGCAGGAGGTGGCCGATGAGGTTTGTCGTTTCAAAACTCGGGGGGAGCGTTTCCTGATGGCGCGGCAGCGCATCATTCCGATCCGGCGCGACTACAATCGCTGGGTCGCCAACCAGACGCTCGAAGACTACGCGTTGCGCTTTACCGCCAAATCCGCCCGGCAATTTTCCAGCAACCGCATCTCGCATACGGCCATCGGAGCGATTTCTTTCCTCGCCCTTGAAGCCATCGGCGGCTCGATCACGCTTTCCTACGGCACCACAAATGCCGTGGTGGCGATCGTCGTGGCGTGCTTCGCTATCCTCCTGGTTGGCGTGCCGATCAGTCGCTATGCGACCCGGCACGGCGTCGACATCGACCTGCTCACGCGCGGCGCCAGCTTCGGCTATATCGGCTCGACGGTGACCTCGCTGATCTATGCGAGCTTCACCTTCATTCTCTTCGCCATCGAAGCCTCGATCATGTCCGGCGCGCTGGAGCTGGCCTTCCACGTGCCGCTCTGGCTGGGCTACGTGGTGAGCGCCGTGGCTGTGATCCCCCTGGTCACGCACGGCGTCAGGCTGATCAGCCGGTTCCAGATCCTGACCCAGCCGGTCTGGATCGTCCTGAACATCCTGCCGCTGGTGTTCATCGCCTTTGCCGATTGGGGCAAGGTCGATCTTTGGCGCGCCTTTGCCGGGATCGGCGAGGTTTCCGGGCCGCCGGGAACGATGGCGCCGTTCGACCTCGCCAAATTCGGCGCCGCCTCAGCGGTCATCCTCGCATTGATGACCCAGATCGGGGAGCAGGTCGACTTCCTGCGCTTCCTGCCGGCCGAGGTCGGGGAAAAGAAACACCATCACCTTGCCGTTTTCCTCGCCGGCGCCGGTTGGGTGGTGATGGGCGCCCCAAAGTTGTTGGCGGGCTCGTTCCTCGCGGTGGTGGCGCTGACCTCCGGCATTCCCGCCGATCGCGCCGGGCAGCCCGGGCAGATGTACGCCGTCGCCTTCGGCTATGTGCTGCCCTGGCCGACAGTCGCGCTGGTGCTGATGGCGGTCTTTGTCGTCGTGTCGCAGCTGAAGATCAACGTGATGAACGCCTATGCCGGGTCTCTCGCATGGTCGAACTTCTTTTCACGGCTGACCCACAGCCACCCCGGCCGCGTGATCTGGCTGCTGTTCAATGTTGCGATCGCGCTGCTCTTGATGGAGCTCGGCATTTACCGGGTGCTCGAGGAGACGCTCTCGATCTTCTCGATCATCGCGATGGCGTGGCTCTGCACCATTTCGGCCGATCTCTTCATCAACAAGCCGCTCGGCCTGGCGCCGCCGGGCATCGAGTTCAAGCGCGCCCATCTCTACGACATCAACCCGGTCGGCCTCGGCTCGATGACGCTTTCGGCGGCGGTCGCGCTGCTCGCCCAAGCCGGGTTGTTCGGCGCGCAGCTCGCCGCGCTGGCGCCGTTCATCGCACTGCTTATCGCCGGTATCGCCTCGCCGACAATCGCCTGGGCCACCAAAGGAAAATACTACCTGGCGCGAAAACCTCGAAAGGCGTGGGCGAACGAAAAGAGCATCACCTGCTCCATCTGCCAGCACCCGTTCGAGCCGGAGGACATGGCCTGGTGCCCTGCCTATGCCGCGCCGATCTGCTCGCTTTGCTGCTCTCTCGATGCGCGCTGTCATGATCTGTGCAAACCACATGCCCATCTGCGGGCGCAGACGGCGGCAGTCGCTGCACAGCTCCTTCCGGAATGGGCGGTCGACAGGCTCTCGAGCCGGCTCGGCCGCTACGGCATCGCCGTCACGCTGGCGCTGGCGCTTCTGGGCCTGATCCTGTTCCTCATCTATGAGTTCGCGCAGCGCGCCTCCCCGGGATCGGCGGACGTCGTCGGCGGCACCATTGCCGTGGTGTTCTTCGTCTTTTCCGTCGCGACCGGCATCGCCTGCTGGTACCTCGTCCTCGCTCATGACAGCCGCCGGGTTGCCGAAGAAGAAAGCTCGCGGCAGACGACGCTGCTGCTCAAGGAAATCGGTGCGCACAACCGCACCGACGCCGCCCTCCAAAAGGCGAAAGAAGACGCCGAGGCCGCCAACCGCGCCAAGAGCCGCTACGTCGTTGGCCTCAGCCACGAATTGCGCACCCCCCTCAACGCCGTGCTCGGCTATGCGCAGATCCTCGAGCGCGACGAGACGATTCCGCCCAAACGCCAATCCGCGATCAAGACCATCCGCCGCAGCGCCGAGCATCTCTCCGGCCTGATCGACGGCCTGCTCGACATCTCGCGGATCGAAGCCGGGCGGCTGCAGGTCTATTCCAACGAAATCAACATCCACGATTTCCTGGACCAGCTCGTCGACATGTTCCGGCTGCAGGCCGAAGCCAAGGGCGTCGCGTTCCATCACGCCCGCGTGGCCGAACTGCCCCCCCACGTGCGTACCGATGAGAAGCGCCTGCGGCAGATTCTCGTGAACCTTCTCTCGAACGCCATCAAATATACCGACGCCGGACGGATCGACTTCGAGGTAGGCTATCGTTCGCAGGTTGCAACCTTCACCGTGCGCGACACCGGCACCGGAATAGAAGCCGAGGAAATCGGCCAGGTTTTTGAGCCATTCGTCCGGGGCCGTGCGGAGCGCAACCGCATGTCGCCTGGCCTGGGGCTGGGCCTGACCATCACCAAGCTGCTGAGCGAAACGCTGGGCGGCGACATTGCGGTCGAGAGCGAACTGGGCAAGGGTTCAATTTTCCGCATCCGGCTGATGCTTGGGCGCGTCGACCGCCCTGCGCCCCGCGCTGGTCAGGATCGCGCGGTCGGAGGATATGCGGGACCGCGCCGCACCATTGTCGTGGTCGACGACAACGCCGATCATCGCGAACTGATGCGAGAACTGCTGCAGCCGCTCGGCTTCATTGTTCTGACCGCCAATGACGCGCCCCACTGCCTCACGCTGATCGACGCCATCTCGCCCGACCTCTATTTCGTCGACATCCTGATGCCGGGCATGAATGGCTGGGATCTGGCGCGGCGCCTGCGGGCCACCGGCCGAACGGCGCCGATCATCATGCTCTCGGCCAATATCGGGGACGGCTCCGCCGCCGCCAATGCCGACGCCGGGCATAACGACACCATCACCAAGCCGTTCGACGTCCGGCAGGTCTTCGAGAAGCTAGTGGCGCATCTCGGGCTCGAATGGATCGAGGCGGACGGAAAGCCGGCCGACGCCGACCGCGCCGCCTCTGCGGCCATCGTCCTCCCCAGCCCGGCTGCGCTCAGCGAACTCAGGAGCCTGGGCGAGATCGGTCATGTGCGCGGCATCGAAGCCAAGCTCGCCGAGGTCGCGATGGAGCCGGCGCATCTCCCCCTGGTCGACCTGCTGAGAGCGCGAATGCAAGCGTTCGATTTTGAAGGTTATGCGAAAATCCTCGATGGAGCGGCCGAGCATGAGTGACGCCCCCCAAACGCGCGACACGCTGCTGGTCGTCGACGACTCGCCTGAATCGCTGGGATTCCTGACCGAAGCGCTCGAAGCAGACGGTCGCACCGTGCTGGTCGCAGCCAGCGGCCAGGCAGCGCTGAGCATCGCCCGGCGCATCACGCCCGACCTCGTTCTCATGGACGCGGTGATGCCGAACATGGACGGCTTCGAGACTTGCCGGCAGCTCAAGGCCATGCCCGACCTCGCCCATGTCCCCGTGATCTTCATGACCGGCCTGACCGAAACCGAGCACGTCGTGCACGCGCTCAATTCGGGGGGCGTCGATTATCTGACCAAACCCATCGACCTCGATGAATTGCGCGCGCGCATCCGGGTCCACCTCGCCAATGCCCGCAACGCCCAAAGCGTGCGCATTGCCCTCGACGCAACCGGCCGCCATTTGCTGGCCCTATCGGAAGCCGGCGGCGTGCTCTGGACGACGCCGCAGGCCAGAAGATTGCTGAGTTCGGAGAACGACGTTCTCAGCTCGATCGCCGACCACGTGCGGGACTGGGCCACACGCGAAGGCGGCATGAGTCGGCTCGCCGGCAAGTCATCGGAAACCGCGGGCAATGGAGGCGAAGCGCTGCAGCTCGCCTGCCTCGGCGCCATCGGCCCCGGCGAATACCTTTTCCGCCTGTCTGCCGAAAAGGTGTCGGCGCCCGAGACCGTGCTACGCCAGCATTTCGCGTTGACCTTGCGCGAAAGCGAGGTGCTGCTGTGGATTGCCCAAGGCAAGTCGAACCGCGATGTCGGCGATATCCTGGGGCTGAGCCCCCGCACGGTGAACAAGCACCTCGAGCAGATCTACACCAAGCTTGGCGTCGAAAACCGCGCCTCCGCCGCCATCAGGGCCACGCAGGCGCTGAGTTCGCATGGCGACCGCTAGTCCCAGCAAACTGCTCTCCTGCCCTGCCTCGCGCGGCACTCAAGAAGCAGCAGGCCCACAGCCCGTAATCCCGCCCTCCTGCACTTGTGAGCAAGCTCACAACTCTGTGTAGGTTAGCGCACCTAGTCCGCGTCGGCTTCGTGCGCTACGGCTGAAGCTCGTGCAGTCCAACGCAGTTTCGCTCTTGCGCAATGCGGCCTTCGGCCGACCCCCGCGCGAATGCCGGTCTAGTTGTTGCTGCCGGCTCGCGACGCAGGAAGTTCGGAGGACGCTCATGCCGCAATCAATCACCATCAACGTCAATGGCCAGGATCACGCGATCGATGCCGATCCCGATAGCATGCTGCTTTATGCCCTGAGGGACAATCTCGGGCTGCATGGACCCAAGTTCGGCTGCGGCCTCGCCCAATGCGGGGCCTGCACGGTGATCATCGATGGCGCTGCCACTCGGTCCTGCGTGATGCCACTGTCAAGTGTGGGGGCGTCCAAGGTAACCACGCTGGAGGGCCTGGGGACGACCGAGCATCCCCATCCCGTGCAGCAGGCCTTTATCGACGAGCAGGCCGTGCAATGCGGCTATTGCATCAACGGCATGATCATGGTGGCCAAGGCCTTCCTCGACACCAACCCCCATCCGACCCGTGACCAGATCATCGGGGCGCTGAACGACAATCTCTGTCGTTGCGGCACGCACATGCGCATCGTGCGCGCCGTCCAGCGCGCTGCGCAGGCCATGCAGGAAGGAGCCCAGGGATGAACACGCGTCCTGAAGACTTGCACCGGCCTGACAGCGCTGGACCTGACCGCCGCTCGTTCCTCAAGGGCGCGGCCGGACTCGTGGTCGCCTTCGCCTTCGTTCGTCCCGCCGCCGCGGCGGCAGCCCAGCCGGCGTCCGCCGCAGCTTCGTTTGCCTCGCCCGACGCCGGCAAGCTCTATGCGTGGCTCGCCATAAACCCGGACAACACCGCCACCCTGTTCACCGGAAAGGTCGAGGTGGGGACCGGCCTCGAGACGGCCCTCGCCCAGATCGCTGCCGAAGAACTGGAATTGCCCATCGACCAGCTCGATGTCGTCATGGGGACAACCTCCCTGACCGTCGACCAGGGGCCGACCTATGGCAGCATGAGCGTGCGTTATGCCGGACCGCAGATCCGCCACGCCGCGGCCGCGGCCCGCAAGGCGCTGCTCGATCTCGGCGCCGACCACTTCAAATTGCCGGCCCAGCAGCTCCTGGCCAAGAACGGCAAGATTTCCGAAATCGGCAATCCTAGCCAGTCGATCACCTATGGCGAGCTCGTCGGCGGCAAGCGCCTCGATATCGACATCGGGGCCACCGGCACGGGCTTTGACATGAATGTCGCGCCCAGCGCGCCGGTCAAGGACCCCTCTACCTATACGGTCGTCGGCCAGTCAGTTCGGCGGAAGGACATTCCGGGCAAGGTCACCGGCCAGCTGACCTACATCCACGACGTCAAGGTGGATGGGATGTTGCATGGGCGCGTGGTGCGTCCCTTCGGCATTGGCGCTCAGCTTGTCAGTGTCGACGAGACAGGTCTCAAGGACATTCCCGGTTTCGTGCAGGTGGTCCGCCGCGGCAACTTCCTCGGCGTCGTCGCCGAGACCCAATGGGCGGCCATACAGGCGGCCGACAAGCTCGGATCGAACCTAGACCCCCAGGGCCCCACGGCCGGACAGGCAAAATGGTCCGACTGGCAGGGGTTGCCTCCCCAGGAGGAAATCTGGGACACGCTTCGCAAGACGGTGGGTGGCAATACGTCGGTGGCAGCCCAGGGCTCGGTCGACATGGCCCTGCCCTTCGCGGCCAAGACACTGCAAGCCACCTACGAGACGCCTTTCCAGATGCACGGCAGCATCGGCCCTTCCTGCGCGATCGCCGATGTTAAAAAGGACGGTGCGACGTTCTGGGTCGGGACGCAGATGCCGCACGAGACCCGTGGTGATATGGCCACGCTGCTGGGGCTCGCGGTCGACCAGATCGAGTTCAACTGGTACGAGGCGTCCGGCGCCTACGGACGGAACGGGCTGGATCATGTCATCGCCGATGCCGCGGTGATGTCGCAGGCAGTCGGCCGTCCGGTGCGGGTCCAGTGGATGCGCTGGGACGAGCACGGTTGGGAACCAAAGGGTCCCGCCATCGTACAGGACCTAACCGGCGCCCTGGATAAGGACGGGAACGTCACCGCCTGGCGCCACCACATGTGGGTGCCGACCACCTCGGACACGCGCCTGATCGCGGTGGAAGAGGTTGGGGGATTTCCGACCATCGGCAGCATCGGTCTGGGCGGGCCGGCGATCACCTATGCCTATTCCTTCGCCAATGCCGATGTCTCCGTCCATGGCGAGGGCCGTGTCGGCATGATGACGTCATGGCTGCGGTCTCCTGCCCAGTTCGAAACCACCTACGCGATGGAGGCCTTCCTCGATGAGCTAGCCGCCGCGGCCAACCAGGATCCGCTGTCCTTCCGCCTGAGATATCTCACCGATCAGCGCGCCATAGACGTCCTGCGCGCCGCCGCCGACGCCTATGGCTGGGAAAGCCGTCCCTCGCCTGCCAAACCGCAGCAGGGAAACCTCGCCAAGGGCCGCGGCGTCGCGTGGGTCAATCGCGATGATGCCCGCGTCGCCACCATCGCCGATATCACGGTCGATCGTGACACCGGTGAAATCCGGGTCAAGCGTGTGGTCGTCGCCCACGATTGCGGCCTCGTCATCAATCCCGACGGGATCAAGAACCAGATCGAGGGCAACATCGTCCAGTCCCTTAGCCGGACGCTGCACGAGGAGGTGACGTTCGACCGGGCCCACGTCACCAGCCGCGACTGGCAGGGCTATCCGATCCTGCGCTTCGAGGAGATACCGGACGAGATCGAGATTGTCCTGGTCAACAACACCCCTCAATACCCGTCTTACGGCGCGGGCGAACCCTCGACCTGTCCGACGGCGGCCGTCATCAGCAACGCCGTCTTCGATGCCGTCGGCGTGCGCCTGCGGCGAACACCGTTCCGCCCCGAACGGGTCAAGGCCGCAATCAGCGGCGCGAGCTGACGCAGCAGCGCCAGGTTCACGAAGCGTCAGCAGCCCGGGCAACCGCCCGGACTGCCTGGCGGCCTTTTTGTCGAGCAGAGCTGCTGCGAGGCTCGAGTTGCTGCTCGGTCTTCTATCCGCGCTTCCCAACATCATCGGCGCCGCACTTGGGTCGCCTGATCGCTACACCGCCGCGACAGACCGCTCACGGTAGCGCTCGCCGCTGGTCATCATCGCCCAGACCAGGCGGGCAGTCTTGTTGGCCTCCGCCACCGCGGCAATCTTGGTCGATCTCCCGGGCAGCACTTGCATAAGCCAGGCCCCTATCGTGCCGTGACGCTCGGCGTGGCGGATGACGGCCATAGCCCCGACCACCAGCATCTGGCGCCATTAGCGAACGGAGGTCCACTGCCTGTCATGAGCCTAACGGCAGTGTCATGTTTCGTGGAAATTAGGTTAATCAGAGGCTGTTCAGCGGCAAAACGTAGCGCTACCTTTTTTCTGCTTTAACCGGGCCGTTTGAACCCGGAGGCACGTGCCGCTTGCGCGGGGGAGGCTCGCCGCAACATCGCGGCGATGAAACAAGAGGAACAGCTGTGAAAATTACCAAGGTTGAACCCTTTCAATTGAACTGGGGAGAAGGGGAGAAGGGCTCGAAGGCGGCGCTGGTCCGCATCGAAACCGATGAGGGGTTGTTCGGCCTCGGCGAGGCCTCGCCGATGCAGGGCGGGCTTGCCTCGCTCGGCATCATCAAGCACGACATGGCCGCCGACCTCATCGGCCAGGATCCGCTCGATCAAGCGGTGATCCAGGAGAAGCTGTTCCACAAGCTGGTGAAACTCGGGCCGGATGGCGCGCTGGCCGGCGCGCTCGCGGCGGTCGACATCGCGCTCTGGGACCTTAAGGGCAAGATCCTCGGGCAGCCGGTGCACAAGCTCCTCGGCGGCGCCTGGCGGACCAGCCTCACCTGCTACGCCTCGATCGGCGGCAACGCCTGGCGCAACGTCGACGAGACGGTCAGGGTCGTCGAAAGGCGCGTCGCCAAGGAAAAACCAGCAGCGGTAAAGATCCGCTGGGATGGCGACCGCACCAAGATCGACGTCGATATTCCGGGCGACATCGCCAAGGCCAAGGCGGTGCGCAAGCTGCTGGGCGACGACTTCGTGCTCGGGTTCGACGCCAATAACGGTTATTCGGTCGGAGGCGCCATGCGCGTCGGCAGAGCGCTCGAAGACCTGGGCTACACCTGGTTCGAGGAGCCGGTGCAGCACTACCACGTCAAGGCGATGGGCGAGGTGGCGCAGCGGCTCGACATCCTCGTTTCGGCAGGCGAGCAGACCTATACGGTGCAGGGCGTCACCGACCTGATCGAGGCGGGCGTTCGCATGGTGCAGCCCGACATCGTCAAGATGGGCGGCATCACCGGGTTGATGCAGTGCGCCGCAGTTGCGCACGCGCATGGCGTGCAACTGGTGCCGCACCAGACGCAGCCAAGCATCGCGCATCTCGCCAACATCCACATGCTTTCCACCATCATGCATCTCTCCAAGCCCGTTGAGCTGGCAGATGGCTGGGAGCGGGCCAGCGCGGTGTTCAAGAACCCCTCCGAGCCCGTCGATGGCCGCTTCACGCTGCCGACGACGCCGGGTCTCGGCTACGAATATGACGAAGGCGAAATGACGCGACGGAAGATCGCGATCGCCTGATCGGCAGGCCGCCCCATCCTTCGACAAGCTCAGGATGAGGTCGGAACGGGTGGAGAGCTTGGCTCGACAAAAGCCTCAATGGTGCGTGTCAAACGCCGAGGGGCCGAAGGCAATCTAAATGTGGGCACTTCGAAAACGAAGGCCCAAACCGAGGGAGGAACGCTTTGACCCTAAACCGCAGGGATTTTTTGGTGCAGGCCGGCGTAGCGGGCGCTGCCGCAACTATTGGCCTCGAACTGGGTGGTGTCGGCCCGGCCGAGGCGCAGGAGCATGTGCTGTCGATTGCGCTGGCGGCGCGGTCGCCCGGCGGGCTTAATCCGCAACAGACCGGGCTCACCGGCGGCGACAACTGGGCGATCTGCCAGCTCTTCGATTGCCTGGTAAATTCGGCAGACGGCACCTTCGGCTTCACCCCGGCCGATTTCCGGCCCGAGATCGCCGAGAGCTTTGAAGCTTCGGCCGATGCCAAGACATGGACCTACCACATCCGCAAGGGGGTAAAGTTCCACAAGGGCTATGGCGAGGTCACGGCCGACGACGTGGTCTTCACCTTCGGCCGGCTGATCGATCCCAAGATCGTCACCAACGGCAAGGCGCAGTACCAAAACATCGACAAGGTCGAGGCGGTCGATTTGTTGACGGTCAAATTCACCCTCAAGCTGCCCGATCCGCTGTTCAACGGCGCCTGCGCGGCGACGCTTCCCGCCAGCATCCTTTGCAGGAAGGCGTTCGAGGAGAAGGGTGCGGAAAAGTTCAAGTTCGACCCCATCGGCACAGGGCCGTTCCAGGTCAACAAGGTCGATCCCACCAGCTATGTGCTGCTCGATGCCAATCCCGACTATTTTGGCGACAAGGCGGCAAGCAGGCAGCTGAAGATCCAGTACATTGCCGATACGACGGCGCGCACGCTGGCGTTCCTGTCCGGCCAGATCGACATGATGGAAGGGGCGCGGACTCCGGGCTGGATTCCTGGCATCAAGCAGCGTGCGCCCAAGACGATTTTTGACGAGACCAAACCGGGTAGCTTCAATCACCTGCTGCTCAACCTGACGAAAAAGCCGTTCGACGACGTGCGCGTCCGCCAGGCGGTGCGCTACGCCATAGATAACGCCGCAATCGCCAAGGCCTATGGCGAGCTGGCGACCCCGATGGTCGGGATGATCGCCTCACAGTTCCCTGGCGCAGTCAGGGCAGAGGATTTGCCGCCCGAGCTGCAATACAAACCCGATGTCGCCAAGGCCAAGCAGCTCCTCGCCGAAGCCGGTTATCCCAGCGGTGTCACCGTCCAGTGCTTCACCAGCCAGCGCGAGGACTATTCCGCCATCATGCTGATGATCCAGGAGCAGCTCCGCGCGGCCGGGATCGTGCTCGACATGAAGATCATCGACCACGCGACCTTCCACAACCAGACGGCCAAGGATCTCAATCCCATCGCCCTCAACTCCTCGAGCTATCCGCCGGTCCCCACCCAACCATTGCTCGACCAGTTATCCTCGCGATCGGAGGTGAAGGCCGACGGCAGCGGCGGCACCAATTACAGCCACTACGGCGTGGCCATGAAGGGGGTGGACGACCTGCTGACCCAGGCAAATGGCGAGCCGGACTTCACCAAGCGCATCGCCCTGGTGCAGCAGATCGAGGAGCAGGTGCTGAAGGATTTGCCCGACATGGGCATCATCACCCTCAGCTACGTCATCGCCCGCAATCCTCGCGTCGACCTCGGTTTCCCGGTGAAGTCCGGCTACGCCTACTGGCCGCTGCACAAGGCGAAGTACGTTTGAGGTTAGGACGGTGGTTTCGACCTACCCCTCATCCGGCGCTGCGCGCCTCCTTCTCCCGCAAGGGGAGAAGGAAGGCGGTGGCTACGCCATGCCGCAACTCCCCTCTCCCCTTGCCGGAGAGGGTGCCGGCAGGCGGGTGAGGGGTGGGGGCCAGCACGGACCAAGCGAGGTCAGGAGCTCATCATGCTTCGCCTGATCGCCAATCGCCTGATCGATGCCATTCCGACCATTTTCCTGGTGCTGATCCTGGTGTTTGTCTCCCTGCGCATCCTGCCGGGTGATCCGGCGCAGGTGGCGCTGGGGGATCAGGCGACGCCGGAGCAATTAGCCGTGCTACGCGAGCAGCTGGGGCTCAATGCGCCGCTATGGCAGCAATTCTTCACTTTCGTCTGGAGCGTAGTGACGCTGAATTTCGGCAACTCGCTGATTAACGGCACGCCTGTCAACGACCTTTTGGCGCAGAACCTGCCCTATACGATCGAGCTTACGCTAGTCGCGACACTGATCGGACTCGTCGTCGGCGTGCCGATGGGTGTTTTCGCGGCAGTCAACCGCAACAGAGCCCCGGACAACGCGGCCCGGCTCTATTCCCTGATCGGCTACGCGGTCCCCGACTTCTACCTGGGGGCACTGCTCCTGATCGTTTTCTCGCTCAACCTGGGCTGGTTCCCGATCAATGGCGGCGGCGACGGGTTCGTCGACGGGCTCTATCACGTGCTGCTGCCGGCGATCACTCTGGCGGCGCTGAAGTCGGCGTTCATGGGTCGGCTGACGCGCACGGCGCTGCTCGAGACACTCGGCAAGGATTATGTGCGCACCGCCCGCGCCAAGGGCGCCAGCGAAGCCCGCGTTCTCTATCGCCACGGCCTGCGCAATGCGCTCCTGCCGCTGACCACCGGGCTCGGGCTTTCGATCCTGGCAACGCTGTCGGGCGCCGTGGCCGTGGAATTGGTGTTCAACCGGCCGGGCATCGGCAGCCTGCTGATCAACGCCATCCAGCAGCGCGACTATCCGGTGATCCAGGCGGGCGTCGTTGTTTTCGCGTTCTTCGTGGTGGCGATCAACCTGTTGATCGATGTCGCCTATGTCATCATCGATCCGCGCATCCGGGTGAAACAATGACCGATATGGTGGAAACGGCCATTGCCGGCCCAACGGAGTTGCCGCCCGCCGAGGGCAGCCGGTGGTCGGCCCTTGCCCGCATCCTGTTCGGCAGGCCCGCGACGATCGTTGCGACGCTGATCGTGGTGGTGTTCCTGCTCGTCGCCATCTTCGCGCCACTGATTGCGCCGCACGACCCGCTCGCGCAGAGCGCACTCAAGATCAACCAGGACCCCTCGCCGGATAATTGGCTCGGTACCGACCAGTTCGGCCGCGACGTGCTCTCGCGACTGATCTACGGCTCGCGCAATTCAATGATCTTCGGGCTGGTGTCCCCTACCCTCGCAGCTTTGATCGGTACGGCGCTCGGCGTCGTCGCCGGCTATTTTGGCGGCTGGATCGACCGAATCCTGAGCCGCATCATCGACATGCTGCTGGCGTTTCCCGAACTGCTGCTGGCGATCCTGATTGCGGCGGTGCTCGGCGGCGGCTTCTGGAACGTGGTAGCGGTGATCACCGTCGCCTTCATCCCCGGCTTCGCCCGCGTCGCCCGCGCCTCGACACTTGCGGTGAAGCAGGAGCCTTATGTCGAGGCGGCAATCGCAGTGGGCGTGCGGACCCCCGTGATCCTTTTGCGCCACGTGATCCCCAATATCGCCTCCTCCGTGCTGGTGCTGCTGACCCTATGGACGGCCTCGGCGATCCGGCTCGAGGCCTCGCTCAGCTTTTTGGGCATTGGCACGCAGCCGCCCAATCCGAGCTGGGGCAACATCATCCGCGACGGCCTCAACAACCATTTCGGCTCGCCGTGGCCGATCGTGGGTGCCGGCATCGCCATCACAATCGTGGTCCTCGCCTTCAACCTGATCGGCGATGCGGTGCGCGACGAACTCGATCCGGAGCTTTCCCAGTGACCACGCCGCTGCTGAAAGTCGAAAACCTCTCGATCGAATTCGGTCCCAAGTTGAGGCCGTTGCGCGCCGTCGATGGCGTGAGCTTCTCCATTCCTGCCGGGGGCACGGTGGGGCTGGTCGGCGAGTCGGGCTCAGGCAAATCGATTACCTCGCTCGCGGTCTTGCGGCTCATCCCCGAGCCGCCGGGGAGGATCGTTTCGGGCCGAATAGAGTTCGAAGGCAAGAACCTGCTCGAGGTGCCGAAAAAGCAGATGCGGGAAATCCGCGGCCGCGACGTTGCCATGATCTTCCAGGAGCCGATGAGTTCGCTCAACCCGGTGATGACGATTGGCGACCAGATCGCCGAGGCGATCAAGCTGCATGAGCCACTGACGTCCGGGGGACGGCGGGCGCGTGTCATCGAGCTGCTGCAGCTGGTGGGGATGCCGGATCCGGCACAACGATACGGGGCATATCCGCACCAGTTCTCGGGCGGCATGCGGCAGCGCGTGATGATCGCCATGGCCGTCGCCTGCAACCCAAAGCTGCTGATCGCCGACGAGCCGACAACGGCGCTCGACGTCACCATCCAGGCGCAGGTGCTGGAATTGATGAAGTCGATCCGCCAACGCCTTGGCACCGCGATCCTTTTGATCTCGCACGATCTCGGCATCATCGCCGAAGTCTGCGAGCGCGTGATCGTGATGTATGCCGGCAAGGTGCTGGAAGAAGGCGATGTCCGCTCGATCTTCCGCAATCCGAGCCATCCCTACACGCAAGGCCTGCTTAACTCGATCCCACGGCTCGGCGACGATCGCCAGCGGCTTTATCAGATTGCGGGCTCCGTGCCGGCGCCGGGAGCACTGCGACAGGGGTGTCCGTTCCTGGCGCGCTGCCCGAAACGGATCGACAGATGCGGGGCCGAGATGCCGCCGATGTTCAGCTTCGGACCCTCGCATAATGCCGCCTGCTGGGTAACGGCCGATGTCGCCTCGGCGCCGGTCGCGGGAGTTGCGGCATGAACGAGACACTGTTGCGGACGGAACAGCTCGGCAAGACGTTCGCGGCCGAGGGCGGCATGCTGCGCGAGACGCCGCCGCCAGTGCGGGCCGTCGATGGCATTTCGCTCGGGATCGGCCGCGGCGAGACGCTGGCGCTGGTGGGCGAATCCGGCTGCGGCAAGTCCACGCTGGGCCGGATGCTGCTCCGGCTGATCGAGCCAAGCGAGGGCAAGGTCTGGTTCGGGGAAGAGGAGCTGACGGCCCTGTCGCCAGCGGCAATGCGCGCCATGCGGGCAAAGCTCCAGATCATCTTCCAGGATCCTTATGGCTCGCTGAGCCCGCGGCGCACCATCGCCGAAATCATTGCCGAGCCGCTCGAGGTCTTCGGCATCGCCCGCGGGCGCAGGCAGCTGCGCGACCGGGTCGCCGAGCTGCTGGAGCAGGTGGGACTGGCGCCGGCACTCATGGACCGCAAGCCGCGCCAGTTCTCCGGCGGCCAGCGGCAGCGCATCGGCATCGCCCGGGCCATTGCGCTGGGGCCCGAGTTCATCGTCGCCGACGAACCGGTTTCGGCCCTCGATGTCTCGGTCCAAGCGCAGATCATCAACCTGATGCAGGACCTGCAGCAGCAGAAGGGGTTTTCGTACCTGTTCATCGCGCATGACCTGGCGGTCGTCCGGCACATCGCGGACCGGGTCGCGGTGATGTATCTCGGGCGGATTGTCGAGCTGGGGCCGAAGCGCTCGGTCTATGCCGCCCCGCAGCATCCTTATACGCAGGCGCTGCTGTCGGCCGCGCCCGAACCCGATCCCGATCGCGTGTCGCAACGCATCGTGCTCTCCGGCGATGTACCGAGTCCGACAGCCATTCCGCCGGGCTGCAGCTTCCATACCCGCTGCCCGATCGCCCAAGACATCTGCCGCGCGGAACGGCCGGCGTTAAGGATCGTAGGCGAAGGCCAATTCGCCGCCTGTCATTTCGCCAAGCCCAATCCGATTCCGCTAGGCATGGCCGATCGCTGATCCCGTCGCTGGTGGGCCCTTCGGCCCGATCTCCCTGGAAAGCGCCTTCGATTCGCCCTTGCAGCTATTGCTGGTAACTCAGCAGGCGCCGCTCAACGAACTGGAGGGCTGCATTGCTGATGAACCCAATGACGGAGAGCAGGCACAACCCCGCGAAAAGCCCGGCCATATCGAAGGTGCGCGAGGCCAGCACCACGAGGCTGCCGAGCCCCAATTGCCCCGTGATCATGTCCGTGATTACCACCAGGACCAGCGAAATCACCATGGAGAGCCGCATGCCTGCAATGATGTCGGGCGTGGCGTTCGGTAGAGCAATCTTCCAGATGAAGGCGAGCGGCGACATATCGAGCGCGCGGCCGACCTCGCGCAGACGTGGCTCGATCGAGGAAAACCCGTGCACCGTCGCCAGTAGCGCCGGCCAGATCGCGCCGAAGATGACGACAAACAGAGACATTTCCCGGCTCAAACCAAAGATGGCGATGGCAACAGGAATGACCGCCGCCGGCGGCATCGGCCGGAAGATCTCAAGCACCGGGGCCAGCGATTGCCGTGCCAAGGGCCAGACGCCGATGATGCTGCCCACCACCACGCCGAGCAGGCTGCAGGCGAACCAGCCGGCAAGCATGGCGACGACGGTGTTCATGGTCTGCTCGAGAAGCGAGCCATGGGTAAAGCCGGCGACGAGCGATTGCCAGACCGCAACCGGCGAGGGCAGGAACACGCGCGGCACCAGGTGGGCCGCGGTGACGACATACCAGAGGAGCACGAGCGCGCCGATCGAGGCGACGTTGACCATGAGGTTGCTCAGGGAACGCGGCATTGCCAATCTCACTTCTGCGGGATTTGAAAGCCGGCAAAACGCCGCTCGACGCTCACCAGTACCCAATTGAGTCCCCAGCCGATCGCGGTGATCACCACCAGATAAGCCAGCATCTTGGCCGGCTGGAACCCTTCTTCGGCAACCATCATCTCGTGGCCAAGCCCCCACGGATTGGACACGAGCTCCACCGTCACCGCGATCAACAGCGCAATCGCCGCGCTGAACCGCAGCATGACGATGAGGCGAGGCCAGATCGCTGGCAGGATGATCTTGGGGATGCGGGCCAGATGCCCGAGTTCCAGCACGTCCGCCACTTCGATCAGCCGGCGGTCGACGTTCTGAACCGCGTGCTGCGTAAGGATGACGCACGGCCATACCACCGCGAAGGCAACGACATAGACCTCCATCGGCAGCCCCAGCCCGAAGGTGATGGTCATCAGCGGCACCAGCGCGATTGCCGGCAACGGCCGCAGCGCTTCGACCGGCCCGCGAATGGCCATGGCGACCCCCTTGGTCATGCCAGCCACAAGCCCGATGGCCAATCCGATCCCACCACCCAGCATCAGTCCGAGCAGGGCCGCCAGCAGGGTTTCCGCCCCCGCTACGATCACACTGCCGTTGGCGATCATCTGGACCACGGCTTCGGCGACCGGCAACGGCGGCGCCAGCGTGTCCGACACTAGATGCGGGTCGCTCGTTCCCCACTGCCAGCCAGCCACAAGGGCGGCAATAACCACCCACGGCTTGTAGTTGAAGTTGAGCCGCTGGATCATCCCTGGTGCCCGTCATGGGTGAGGCTGAACAGCTCCCGGCGCATGTGCAGGAACTCCGGATGCTCCCGCGTTGCAAGCTGATCGCGCGGATATGGCAGCCCGACCTCAACCAACCGTCCAAGGTGGCCGGGATTGGCTTTGAGGGCCACCACCTGGTGCCCCAAATAGAGCGCTTCCTCGAGGTCGTGCGTGACGAAGAGGACCGTGACCCCGCGCTGCGACTGAATTCGCAGTAGTTCGTCCTGGAGACTGGCGCGCGTCATGGCGTCGAGCGCCCCGAAGGGCTCATCCATCAACAGGATGCTCGGCTCCTGGGCCAGGCAGCGCGCGATCTGCAGGCGTTGCTGCATGCCGCCCGACAGTTGCGCCGGGAACTTCTTCGCATGGTTCTGCAAGCCCACCAATTCGAGCATGCTCTCGATTTTCGGACGGCGCTCGTTGCGCGGCACGTGCGCGGCTTCCAGCGCGAGCGAGACGTTGTCATAAACTGTGCGCCAGGGCAGCAGCGCGCGGCCGTAATCCTGGAACACGACTGCCACATCGCGGCTTGGTCTGGTTCGCGCCTTGCCAGCCACCGTCACCTCGCCGGCGGTAGCCCGAATGAAACCGGCAATCAGGCGCAAGACTGTTGTCTTGCCACATCCCGACGGTCCAATAACGCAGCTTATGGTCCCCGCGTCGACGGCGAAGCTGAGGTTGGACAGGATGGGCACTTGGCCGTAGGCGAAATCGACACGGTCGAATTCGATGGCGCGGGCAGATGACACGGTGAATTCTCCAACACAGAACCGGCACGCTGGAAGCCCGGCGCCAAACCGGACTTCCAGCAAAGCTTATGGCTGTTTCCAGACCACGGTGGTCGGGTCGATCGGGTCCTGGGCCAAGTTGAGCCCGAGCATGACGCTGTTGAGCTGCTGAACGTAGCTCGCAACATCTTCACTGCAGAAGTTCTGCTTGCCGGCGGCGCTCACGACCGAGACTTGCTGGTTCAGGGCCGCAGCGGCGTCCTGGTTCGACTTGTCGGGATTGCTGTGGGCGAAATCGACGCCTTCCTTGAGTCCCTTCACGAAGGCTGCAACGGCCTGTGGATGGGCATTGGCCCAGTCACGCGTGGCGAAATAGAACGAGTCCGGCACGCTGAGCTTGATGTCGTTGAGGTGGGTCAATACCGTCCCGAGGCCTGCATTGACGATCCGCGTCAGGTAGGGCTCCGAAGTCACCACAGCGTCGACCGTATTGCCGCGCAGGATGTCGGCCTGCTGGGGATATTTTACTTCGACGTCGGTGACCTTGCTGCGGTCGACGCCATTTTCGTGCAGCCATTCCTGAAAAGTGACATCGGTGCCGCCATTGATGCCCGGCACGGCCACACGCTTGCCCACAAGGTCCGCAGCGGACTTGATGTTCACGCCCTTGCGGACGATCACCCCCAGCACGTCAGTGCCCGGGCCGAACGTGGTCTGGCAGCCCAGCGCCACGTAGTCGAGACCGTGCTCGATGGCACCGAAGAATACCCCGGCCGCCGCCGAACCGATCTGGGCGTTGCCCGCCTGGACCGCCGCCACGACGCCCACTGAATTGTCCTGCATGAGCAACGAAGTGTCGAGGCCGGCCTTCGCGAAAAAGCCCTCGGTATGAGCGTCAAACACCGGCGCGACTGCTGCGGTCGGGGTGAAAGCGATCGCCGCCTTCACGTTCTCAGCCTGCGCAAGACCCGGCATAGCAGCCAGCCCAAGCATGGCAATGCTCCAGGTGCACACCCTACGGAGCGGTTTGCGATTATTTCTCATGATTTCCTCCCTGTGACATGGCTTCGGCCCTGCCCGTCGCCCCGATCCTCCTCGGTGCGCGGTCAACCACCCGGCCGCTCAATCGAGCGTAAAAGCGTCGTGGTAAGCCCCCTGTACGCTGCCGCCGGTGATCGGGGCACCGCCGGGCACATGCACCATGGTGCCGATTACAGCAGCGGTGGCGCCGTGCAGACCGTGTCTCGGCACCGGCATCGGCGCCAATGCTTCCCAACGATCCGTCTGGGCGTCGTAGCCCTCATTGGCGGCAAACACGAGGCCGGGGGCTTCACCGCCGAACACAAGGACGCGACCGCCGACATAGGCGCAGGACGCCCCGCTGCGGGGCGTCGGCAAGGGCCGCCGGAAGGACCACTTGCCGCTTTCCGGGTCGAAGACCGCGTGCAGCCCCGTGTTGAAATCATAAGAGTCCTTGCGGCCGCCGATAGCGTGAATCCGGCCGTCGACCACGACGACACCCATGTGGCAACGCTGGCCCCCGTAAGGCTGGGTTGGGGTCGAGCCGCGCATGTTATCGAGCACTTCGTAGGCGCGCGTTTCGGGGTCGTAGACCTCGTGCCAATCGGTCGATCGCACGTCGCGACCTCCCAGAAGGTGGATTCGCCCGTCGAGAGCCACCGCCGAAATGGCGCCGCGCGGGCGTACCAGGTTGGGCAGCGGCTCCCACGCATCGGCATCGGCGTCGTAGACGAAGCATTTCGAGTGCGGGCAGCGGTTTTGTTCGATGAAGCCGCCGAAGCTGTAGATGCGCTGGCCGATCACCGCCAATGACAAATGGTTGCAGGCGAAGGGGATGGGCGCCTTGAAACTCCAGCTATTGGTCGCCGGGTCATAGACCTGGTGCAAATCGCTGTTGACGTTGCCACGGGCATAGCCGCCGATGACGTGGACCTTGCCATCGCATTCGATCACGCCCATCTCCGCCGTGGCTACCGGCATGCGCTGCAACTCGATCCAGCGGCCCGGCCTTTCGGCGACAGGGATCGGATCGGCAGAGGGCTTGGACACCCCCTGGGGGATGCTGGTGATGGTGGGGTCGAACAACCCCGAAAACAGCGGATCCTGAATGCTTTCAGACATTATCGCCTATTCCGTCAGGCCTTGTCGGCCAGGCTGTGTGTGCTGGGGTGGAAGATGTCCTCGGGCGTCAGCGCCCGGGTGGTAAGGCCGTCATTGGCGGCGTAGCGCAACATGGCCTCGATCTCGTGCCGACTTTCCTTGAAGCCATACGCCCACATGCTGCTGCCGAGCACACGCTGCGTCTCGACAAAATCATCGGCGATCCAGGCAAGGCTGACCCGCGGGATGTTGGAGAGGCTGAGTTCCTTGAGCGCATAGGCTTTCGCCTTGATAAAGGCGCGCAGCACTTCGACAGCCAGCCAGGGATGCGCATCCACCAGGCTCCGCCGGATGACGACGCAGTGCATGATCGGAAAAGCCTTCGTGCGCTGGAAATAGGCGATCTCGGCCGCGCGGGGGTCGGGGAACAGCCGCGCGACATTGGGATGGCCGCTCTCGAAGCTTGATGGCGGCCGGCTGCCGATCACGGCATCGAGTTCGCCGTCCACCAGCATCTTGTTGAGCGTCTGCCCCTTGGGGATCGCGCTAAGGCGAATGGAGTCGGGCAGTTTCAGCGCGATGCGCTCGCCCCCGCCGGGCTGCTCGAGCCCGCCATTCATCCAGGTCACGTCCTGGGTGCGGACACCGTGCTCGTCGCCAAGGATGCCGCGCACCCACAGCCCTACGGTCTGCTGGTACTGCTCGATTCCGACGGTACGCCCCGCCAGGTCCTCGGGACGGGTAATGCCGCGATCGGTGCGGATATAAATCGCCGAATGGCGGAAGCAGCGTGACAGGAAAACCGGAATGGCAACGTAGTCGGAAGCGCCCCGGTCGACCTGGATGATGTGACTGCCCATCGACATTTCGGCAATGTCGAATGCCTGGTCATCGAGCACGCGCCGGAAAATGTCCTGCGTCTGGCCGGGAAGCGGAATGACCTCGCATCCTTCAATGGCGATGCGCCCGTCGAGAAGCGGGGCAGCGCGATCAGTTTGGGTACACGCGAGCGAAAGTTTCAACTTGGTCATTCAAGATCCCTGCAGGCCGTGAAGCAGCTTGAGCGATGTGACAGTGGGCTCGAAACCGAGCGCTGAACAGGTGGAATTCCCAACCAATTGTGATATTGGTTGACCCTATGGTCACCCAACTTTCCGCCGATCCCTTGCTGCTGCTGCGCACCTATTTGGCCGAGCAGAACCTCTCGCTCAACGACCGCCTGCCGCCGGAGCGGGAACTCAGTATCCAATTGGGGGTGACGCGAGCGGCGCTGCGCAAGGCGATGGCGGTGCTTGAATCGGAAGGGCAGGTCTGGCGTCAGGTTGGCCGCGGCACCTTCATCGGCGCACGGCCGGTGCTTAACCTGGCGGAGGTGAAATATCTCAGCAGCATCAGCAGCCCTTCCCAAATCGTTGAAGCGAGGCTGGCGATCGAGCCGGAGCTGGCGCGGCTGGCGGCAATGTGTTCGGTGAAGGCCAACTTGGCCGAGTTGCGGCTATGCAACCAGCGCTGCCGCGAGGCCAGAAGTTGGCGGATGTTCGAATCCTGGGATAACCGGCTTCACTACGCGATCGCCTCGGCGACGCGGAACAAGCTGCTGATGACCATGTTCGAGACGCTGAATGCCGTGCGGCGGTCGCTCGTCTGGCAGACGGTCCGGGCGGAGCAATTGCCGCCCTCGAGCTATACGACCTTCGCCGAACACGATGCCATTTGCGGGGCCATTTTCGCGCGGCAGCCCGAAGCCGCCGCAGAAGCCATGCGCGCCCATCTGCTGTCCGTGCAGGCGCGACTGATCTCGCGTGGGGGCTGACGCGCCGTGCAGCTCAAAGGTGGGGACGCCGGGCGACGGGATGGACTGCCGCCCGGCTTGCAACCACCCAACTATCAGGCGCCCGGGTCAGCCCGAAAGCCGGCGCTTTCAATCCCGGCAACGGCGCAGATCTCGTCATTGTCACCGGTGTCGCCGGATATGCCGACGGCGCCAATGATGCCGCCATCCGCATCGCGCACGAGGACCCCTCCGGGGGCCGGGATCAGCCGCCCCTCGGCCGCGACCGAGGCGGCAGAAATGAAGCTCGGGACCTTTGCAGCGCGTCCGGCAAGGGTTCGAGAGCCTGTCCCGAAGCCCAAAGCCCCATAGGCTTTGCCGAAAGCCAGTTCAAATCGGAGGATGCCGCTGCCGTCCTCCCTCTGGACGGCGATGATATGGCCGCCGCCGTCGAGAACGACGACTGTCAGCGGTTCGAAAGACAGCTCGCGGCCCTTGGCCCGCGCGGCTTCGATGATGGTGGAGGCGTGAGTAAGCGTGATGGTCGACATGGCCTGCAATCCTTTCCGAAATCGGGTCAATCAGCAGAACGCTTCCAGCGTTCGAGCAAGATTTGGGTCTTGGCGACGCCTTCCGCGCAGACCTCGTACGGCGAGCGGTCCCAGAAAATGGGATTGGGTGCCTCATAGCTGAGATAGCCGCGATAGCCGATCCGCTGCAGCCGCGTGAAGAAATCGGTCCAGTCGATCACGCCGTCGCCGGGCGCCAGTCGATCGATCGGACGGCGCACGCCAGGCGTCGGCTGGGGCGGCGCGTCGCTGTACTGGACCACGAACAACTCATCGCCGGTCACGCCTTCCAGCCCGGGCCCGATGCCCTGGCTGCGGTGGAGGTGATAGGTGTCGAGAAGCATACCGCAATGCGAATGGCCCGCACCGGCAATGATCTCTCGCAGCACGGCGGTCCTGTTAATCAAGGGATGTTGCGAGTTGAACTCCAGGGCGAGGCGCAGGCCGTATTCGCCGACGATCTCCCCGGCCGCCTTTGTCGCGGTGATCGCTTCCTCCAGGGTGCCGGTGGTCTGTCCCGGCGCGCTCATGATCATGTCGCAGCCGAGGGCGACCGCGATCTCGCAGGATTCGCGCAACACCTCAAATAGCCGTCGCTGCTCGCTCGGCGGCGCGAAGAACCAGCCATACTCGGTGCCCAGGATTCCCAGCCGGGTGCCGCTGCCGCGGATCAGATCGATGACTTGCGAACGGCTCATGCCGCGCTCGTAGCAATGGACAAAATCGGTTCGCTTCAACTCGATGGCGTCAAAGCCGGCCTTGGCCGTCGCATCCAGGCAAACATCCATCGGCGTGGTATCGATGGTCCAGGTATGCAGCGACAATTTAAACTCATGCGACATGATGGGGAGCACCTATAGGGCTGGCTGGCATCGGCAGGATGCTATGCGGCCAGCGCCCGGGGCGGTATGGCCCGCGTGCAACCATTTCGCCGATTGGGCGAACCCGCTGCCCACCCGTTGGGCCTATGGTGGAGCAATGGAAGAACGGGCCGCCCGGTGTTTCGGCCGGCTGTCACGGACAAGGGAGAGCATGCGCTCATGACGCAACGTGTGGCTGTGATAACCGGGGCAGGAAGCGGCGTCGGCCGCGCCGCGGCCTTGGCTTTGCTCAATGACGGATACGCCGTCGCATTGGCGGGGCGGCGCGAGGATGCCTTACGGGAAACGGCGGGCCTGGCGCAAGGCGGCACTCCCCTGATCGTTCCGACCGATGTGACCAGCCCCGAACAGGTCGATGCCATGTTCGCGCGGGTGAAGCAGGAATTCGGGCGGGTCGACACGCTTTTCAACAATGCTGGAGGCGGCTCGCCCAGCACGAATTTCGGCGACCTCACTTACGAAACCTGGAACCGGGTCGTCGCCACCAACATCAACGGCATGTTCCTCTGCGCGCTCGCCGCTTATCGCATGATGCGCGACCAGGATCCCCGTGGCGGCCGGATCATCAACAACGGCTCGATTTCGGCGCATACGCCGCGCCCGGGCTCGGCCCCCTACACGACCACCAAGCATGCCGTAACCGGCCTCACCAAATCGATCGGCCTCGATGGACGCGTCCACGACATCGTGTCGTGCCAGATCGACATCGGCAATGCCGCCACGCCCATGACGGCGCGCATGGCCAATGGCGTGCCGCAGCCCAACGGCACCGTTGCGGTCGAACCGACCATGGATGCCAAGAACATCGGCGATACCATCCTGCTCATGGCCAATATGAGCCTTGATGCCAACATGCAATTCGTCACGGTGATGGCATCCAAGATGCCGTTCCTGGGTCGCGGCTAAGGAGCGCCAGCATGAGCAACATGTCTCCCAAGGAAATGGCGCAGCACATCGGCAGCGGTCTGCTGTCGTTTCCTGTGACCCCGTTCAACGCGGATTTCAGCTTCAACGAGGCACGGTACCGCGAAAACCTCGATTGGCTGTGCGGCTACAAGGTAGCCGGCTTGTTCGCCGCCGGTGGCACCGGCGAATTCTTCTCGCTTAGCCCTGCAGAAGTCGAGCGCGTCGTGCGGGTGGCGGTCGCGGAGACCAGGGGCCGGCTGCCGGTTCTCGCCGGGGTTGGCTATGGCACGGCCATTGCCACGGAAATGGCGGCGGCCGCTGAGCGGGCCGGCGCCGATGGCATCCTGCTGCTGCCCCCCTATTTGGTCTTTTCCGAGCAGGAAGGACTGATCGCCCACATCGAGACGGTCTGCGCCGCCACTAAGCTCGGCGTAATCGTCTACAATCGCGACAACGCCATGCTCAACGAGGCCAGCATCGAGCAGCTCTGCGCGCGGTGCCCGAACCTCGTCGGCTACAAGGACGGCGTGGGCGACATCGAACTGATGACGCGCATTTACGCGCGGATGGGTGACCGGCTCACCTATGTGGGAGGCCTTCCCACCGCGGAAACCTTCGCCCTGCCCTATCTGGAAATGGGCGTTACGACCTATTCCTCGGCGGTGTTCAATTTCGTGCCGGAATTCTCGACCGCCTTTTACGCTGCGGTCCGTCGGCAGGATCGGGAGGCCGTCTATGCCGGCCTCCGCAAATTCATCCTGCCGCTGATCGCCATCCGGAACCGGAAGAAAGGCTACGCAGTCTCCATCATCAAGGCTGGGATGAAGGTTATCGGCCGGGATTCCGGGCCGGTAAGGCCCCCGCTCACGGATCTGAGCGAGCAGGAACTTGCGGAACTGAAGACGCTGATCGCCTCGGCCGTCATCTAGGCCAAGCCGTGCGCACTAGCCATGAGCGTGCGCGCCGACCCATCGAGGTCGGCGCGCACTTGCACATTCTTCACCTCTGAGCGACACGTTTCGACCTAGCCAAAGGCGTCCGGGCCTACCCAGCCCACCAGCAGCCTGACGGCCCGGTCCAACGAGAGTCCCTTTCGGGCCCAGAAGCAGCCTGTGGGCTGAGGTCCGGATCGCGCCGAAGCGGACCTTGCGCGGGGTCCGATCTGCGCGGTCCCGTTATGCGGGCCGCAGCACCAGTGGGGCGTCGCGCTGCGGCGGCGGGGGAAATGCGAGGGCCATGACGGCGGCGGCGAGGCCGATGGCGGCCGAAGCGATGTAAAGCCAGTGATAGGTTCCGAACGTATCGAACAGCCAGCCGCCCCCGACCGGGCCGAAGGCCATGCCGATGCTCGAGGTCATGGTGGCGGCGCCCAGCACCGTGCCCATCACGTTCTGGCTGAAATACTCGCGGGCAAGGATCGCGTAGAGCGGCATTACCCCGCCATAAGCCATGCCCAGGACCAGGGCGCGGGCATAGAAATCGCCCAGGCCGCTTACGTAGATGTAGCTGTAGATGCCCACCGCCTGGAGCAGGAGCCCGCCAATGATGACGCGCTTGACCCCGATCCGGTCACCGAGCACGCCGAAGATCAGCCGTCCGAAGAGACCGGCGACGCCTTCGACGCTGTAAATGCTGGCCGCCGCGAGGGACGATGCGCCGCAGATTTCGGCATAGCTGACGGTGTGGAAAATCGGCCCCGAATGGGCAGCGCAGCAGAGGAAAAAGGTCGCCGCGAGGACGAGGAATTGCGGCGTGCGCAGGGCTGCCCAGGCGGACGAGCGCGCTGGCTGCGCCACTACTGTAGTTCCAGGACCGCTGGCGGCGGCGTGATCCTGCGTGGGTGCGCCGCGGATAAGCAGCGCCGTGGGGAGAACCACCACCATGACACCGATAGCAATCATCAGCATCGCGCTGCGCCAGCCGTAAGCGCCAATGAGGACGCTGGCGAGCGGCGTCATCACCATTGGGGCGATGCCACCGCCGATCGAAACCAGCGAGACCGCGAGGCTGCGGTGCTTGTCGAACCAGCCGACAGTTGCCGCGATCAGCGGGGCGAAGAAGGCGCCAACCGAGCCGCAGGCCAGTCCCCCGAAGGCGATCTGGAAGACC
>DATJHO010000036.1:0-20216 GCA_035493835.1 Devosiaceae bacterium | reverse complement strand
GCATGAGCAAGAACGCGAACTCGCCCCCATTCTCGCTCGGCCGGTTCCTTGCCGTGCTGGTGAAGGAGTTCATCCAGATGCGGCGCGACCGCGTCACCTTCGCCATGATGGTCGGGCTGCCGATCATGCAGCTTCTGCTGTTCGGCTTTGCTATCAACGCCGACCCTCGGCATTTGCCGACCCTGATCGAGGTCAACGACACCGGGCCGCTGACGCGGGCGATCATTTCGGGGATGTCCACCTCGACCTATTTCGATTTTCGCGGGCCCGTCGCGGGCGGCCAGGCCGGCCAGCAGGCACTGCGCGACGGCAGGGCCAATTTCGTGGTGGTGATCCCACAGAATTTCGAGCGCGACGTGGTCCGCAACCGGCGGCCGGCCCTGCTGCTCGCGGCCGATGCCTCCGATCCTTCGGCGGTCGGCAACGCCACGGCGGCGCTCAACGGCATCGTCCAGACCGCCATCGACCAGGTGTTGACCGGCGCGCTCTCGAACCTGGCCCCCACGCCCGCCCCGTTTTCGGTGACCGTCCATCGGCAATATAATCCCGAGGGCAAGACCTCGACCAACATCGTGCCGGGGCTGCTGGCGATCATTCTGTCGATGACCATGACGATGATCACCGCCGTCGCCATCGTGAAGGAGAGCGAGCGCGGCACAATGGAGATGCTGCTTGCCACCCCGGTGCGGCCGCTCGAGGTTATGCTGGGAAAGATCCTGCCCTATGTGTTCGTCGGCTATGTGCAGACGGCGGTGTTCCTCATTGCAGCATCGCTGGTCTTCGGCGTGCCGTTCGAGGGCTCGGTGGTGGCCTTCTTCCTCGGCTTCAACCTCTTTATCGTGGTCAATTTGGCGCTGGGCTTTTTGATCTCGACCGCCGCCCGCAACCAGATGCAGGCCATGCAGCTATCGGTGTTCACGATCCTGCCCTCGATCCTGCTTTCGGGCTTCATGTTCCCATTCGCCGGCATGCCCGGCTGGGCGCAGGTGCTGGGCACGGGCGTTCCGGCCACCCACTTCCTCAGGATCGTGCGCGAGGTGATGCTGAAAGGCGCGGGCACCGGCGACATCGGCAGCGAGATGCTGGCGCTCGGGATCATCCTCGTGGTGATCGCGGGCATCGCGATGCTGAGATACCGGCAGACGCTGGACTGACGACTGCCTTGCCAGGGCCGCACATGCGGGTCATGTACGGCTCGGTTTTTCGCGAGGATGTCATATGCGCAGCGTGGTCTTTGAACGGTTCGGCAAGCCGGAGGAAGTGCTTGAGGTCAAGCAGCGTCCGGTGCCCGACCCCGGTCCGGGGCAGGTACGGGTAAAGTTGCTGCTCTCCCCCATCCACAACCACGATCTGATGATCATCTCCGGTACCTATGGCATGCTGCCGCAACTGCCGGCGGTGCCCGGCACCGAGGCGGTCGGCATCGTCGATGCGCTCGGCGAGGGTGTCACCAATCTCAAAGCGGGCCAGCGCGTCTGCGGCGGCGCAAGCGCCGTCTGGGCCGAGTATTTTCTCGCCGACGCCGCGCGGCTGATTGCCGTGCCCGATGCCATACCGGATGAAACCGCGTGCCAGCTCATCGCCATGCCGCTCAGCGCCTGGCGCCTGTTCGAGGAGCTTGAGGTCAAGCCCGGCGACTGGATCATCCAGAACGTTGCCAATGGGGCAGTCGGCAAGCTCATTGCGCGACGCGCTATGGAGCGAGGCGTCAATGTCGTCAACCTCGTGCGGCGTGAGGCTGCAGTGGCCGAACTCGCCGCGCTCGGTATCCCAAATGCAGTCTCGACCGCGAAGCCGGGCTGGCAAAATCGGGTTGCGGCGCTGACGGGAGGCGCCCCGATCATCCGGGGGCTCGATTCCATCGGCGGCAGCGCCCCCGAGCAGATGCTGTCGCTCATGGGCGAAAAATCCGTGCTCTATCTTTTTGGCGCGCTGTCGGGGGAAAAACTGGCGATCGATCCCGGTATCATCCTTTACAGGCAAGCGATGGTGAAGGGGTTCTGGGCCGCCAAGCCGTCGGATACCGTCAGCCCCGAGCGCATGGGCGAACTCATCGGCGAACTGGTCCAGCGCGCGGCGAGCGGCGAGTTGCGCCTGCCCGTGGCTGAGGTCTTCGACCTGGCTGATGCGGCCAAGGCGGCTGCGGCGAGCAATGTGCCGGGGCGGCCGGGGAAAATCGTTCTCAGGGGGTAGGGCATGATCCTGGTGAGTTGACGCAAGCCGCAAATGATTTGGCGACGTGCTGCTGGCGCGGCTTCGGCATTCCGTCGCGGATCTCGTCACATCGTCATCCCCGGGCTTGACCCGGGGACCCATGCTGCCTTTCAAATAGCCGCAGTGGAACTGGCGAGGCGTCATGGGTGGCCGGGTCAAGCCCGGCCATGACGAAGGAAGGGGGATGCTTCAGCTCAACCGGATCTTGCTCTAGGGCCAGGATTCGCCGAGGCATGAAGACAGCTTCGTGCTTCGATCGGTGTCAGCGATGGCGTGAGGCACATCACGCTCAAAGCCCGAACATCGCGTCCTGCAGTTTTCGCAACCGGTAAAGATTGGTGCTTGGGTCGGCGGCGGCATTTTGGGCGGTCAGCAGTTCGCCCTTCTTGACGGGCGCGAGGACCTTGCCGCCCTCGAGCAGCCCGACCGGCAGCGCCCGTTTTGACCGGGCGTCACCAATCGTCATGGTAAAGCTGCGGTAGCAGGTTTCCCCAATGGCATCGAAAGTCTCGCCCGGCGCCAGGTCGCGCTTGGCGACGGCGCAGACTTCGGCGACCGGCTGTGCCATCGGCACCATGTCGGGCTTGCCGTGGAGCATGATGCGCGCGGCGGTCAGCGGCACTTCGAGCGAGGTCAGGTGATAGGGCCGGAAGAAGGCGTAATACGGCCCCTTGCCGATATGGAGATCGTCCATCCGCTCGATGATGCGCGGATGCTCGGCTTCGACGATGACGAACACGCCTGGCGCCACGCCCTTGCCGATGGTGTAGTCGACGACGCCCTTGTTGTTGAGGATGCCGCCATCGGCCTTGGGGATCAAAACCTTGACCATGTCGTCGCGGTCGGTCTTGGGGCCGTGCATGCCCGGAACGTCAGGGACGAGGCCGGTGGCGTTGGCGATGGCGCACATTTCCACCATCGTCTTTGAGCCATCGACGAACTCGACCAGCATGCGCGGGTTCATGTTCCGGCGGGTGGCTTCCTTGCGATAATCATCGGGCACCGCGTCGTGGTTCAACGGGTTGTTCTTGCCCTTGCCCGCAGCAACGATCCTGAGGCCCAGGGCGGAGGCGAACTCGATCAGCTCCATGCAGGAGGAGGGTTCGTCCCCGGCGCCCACCGAATAGACGACGCCCAGCCGGTCGGCCTCTTTCTTGAGGTAAGGCCCGATGGTCACGTCGGCTTCGACGTTCATCATCACCAGGTGCTTGCCGTGTTCCATCGCCATCAGGTCGTAGTCGGCGGCGACGCCGGGCTTGCCGGTCGCGTCGATCACGACGTCGATCAGCGGGTTGGTGACCAAAAGTTGGTTGGAAGTGATGGCGATCTTGCCGGCTTCGATGGCGGCCGACACTTTCCCGGCGCTGTCGGCCTCTGCCGCGCGGCTCTCGTCGCCGAACGCGATGTTGATCGCCTCGCGGGCCGTGTGCGGCCGGCGCGTCGAAATCGCGGCGACCTCGATGCCCGCCATAAGCGAACCTTGCGTCACGAGATCGGTGCCCATCTCGCCCGAGCCGATAACGCCGAGGCGGATGGGCTTGCCCGTTTCTGCGCGGGCGGCGAGGTCGCGCGCGAGGCCGGTGAGATGTACGTTGGTAATCATGGAAGGAGTGCGTAGCACCGGCGGCCGCGGTTTGAAACTGGGGAGGCGAGGGATTTTATTGCGCCTCGGCGGGAACAAGGCCGGGCTCTCGCGGTTCGACAAGCACCCCCCAGGGGCGTACGACAGTTTATGCCCTTCGACCTCCCTTTGAGCCTGTCGAAGGGCGAGGGTGGAGGGGAAGCCGGATGACGCCGCAGCTTGATATTTCGGTCGCAGGCCATCTCGGCGTCATCGCCCTCAATCGCCCGGAGGCGATCAATGCCTTGAGCCGGGAGATGATCGACGGCATCGCCGAAACGCTGGCCGGCTGGCGCGATGACGCGCAGATCCGCGCCGTGCTGTTCGAGGGGCGGGGACCGCGCGGGTTTTGCGCCGGCGGCGATGTGCGGGCGGCGCGCAGCCTCGTGCTCGCCGGCAAGGCGGCGGAGGCGGATGCCTATTTCGCGGCGGAATATGCCATGAACGAGATGATCGCGACCTATCCCAAGCCGATTGCGGCGATCGGGCACGGCGTGGCGATGGGTGGCGGTCTCGGCATTCTCAGCCATGCACGCTTCAGCTTTGCCACCATGGATGCGCGCTTCGCCATGCCGGAGGCGGCGATCGGCTTTGTCCCCGATGTCGGCATCAACGCCATCCTCGCTTTGGTGCCGGAGGCGCGGGCGCTGGCGTTCCTGCTGTCCGGCCTCGCGGTCGGCCCGGGCGATGCGCTGACGCTGGGGCTCTGCGATGCGGCAATCGATCCGGCGCGCGCAGGGGCGGTGCGGAGCGGCATCGCCGCGGCGTCGGCGGCCACCGATGTGGAGACCGCGCTGGTGCAGCTGATGCAGGCCGAAAGCCTCGAGCCGGACGATGCGGTGCTCTGCGCTCAGGCGGATCGGCTGGCCGAGGTCTTTGCCGGTGCCACGGCCGGCGAAATCGCCAAAGGCATCGCACAAGCCGTCACCACCCACGACAGCGGGCTCGATGGGCTCGCCCAGGCGCTCGCCGGCCGCTCGCCGACAAGCCTTGCGGCGATCCTTGCCGGCCACCGCCTGGCGCGGCAGAATCCGGAGATCGCGGTGGTGCTGGGGATCGATCTGAGGCTCGCCAGTTTCATGGCGCGCCAGCCTGATTTCGCCGAGGGTGTCCGGGCGGTGCTGGTCGACAAGGACCAGAAGCCGCAATGGCGACCGGCAAGCCTGGCGGAAGTCGATGTCGGGGCGATTGACGAGGTGGCGAGGTCGCACTTCTGAGGGCATTCGGCCGAATGCAAGTCCGATTCAATGCGGATCAAACTTAGCACTTCTTAAACCGTTCGCATGGACACTGACGCCTGGGAAAAGGGGCATTCCCGGGGGCAAGAATTTTTATGGCAAAAGCGCCGCAGAATACAGTCGAGCTGCCGGCGGTGGTGGACTTGGATACGCTCGATGGTGTGCGCGACGGGCTGGTCGCGGCGATCGAACGGGGACCCTCCACTGTTTCCGGGGCGGCCGTCGAACGGATTTCAACCAACGCATTGCTGATTTTGCTGAGCGGGGCCGAATCCGCGCGGCGCAACAATTTTGCTTTCAAACTCAAGAATGTCAGCGCGCCCATGCAGGCTGCGATCGACCGGCTCGGGTTTGGCGAGCGGTTTCAGCCATTGATGAAAGGTTAGTCTGGAATGCGTGTTCTGACGGTCGACGATTCCAGAACTATTCTTGCGATGCTGCACCATACCCTGTCCGGCGCCGGCTTCGAGGTGCTGCAGGCCGAAGACGGACAGAAGGGCCTTAGCGTGCTGGCCCGTGAGAAGGTCGACGTCATCATCACCGACATCAACATGCCGGTGATGGATGGCATCGAGTTCATCAAGAACGTCCGGGCCTCGGGCGCGCACAGCCTGCCGATCCTGATCCTCACCACCGAGACCAGCCAGGAAAAGCGCGACCAGGGGCGCGCGGCAGGGGGGACCGGCTGGATCGTAAAACCCTTCGATCCCGAAAAACTCATCAGCGTCATTCACCGCGTGGTCCACTGACCGCCGCCTTAGTCTCATACTCCGAACCCAGAAGGGTCGAACGGCTCCCGCCATGAGCGATCTCGACGATTTCAAAGCTACCTATTTCGATGAATGCTCGGAACTGCTGAACGAGCTCGAAGAGCAGTTTGCCACTATTGAGGCCGGTGACCGCTCGAGCGAGCGGCTCAATGCGGTCTTCCGGGCGATCCACTCCGTCAAGGGCGGCGCCGGCGCATTCGGGTTTTCCGAGCTCGTCGCGTTTGCCCATGCCTATGAGACGCTGCTCGACCGCGTCCGCGACGGCAAGATCGTGCTTTCCCCCGATGTGACAAAGCTCTGCATCAGGTCGAACGACATCGTTGCCGATTTCGTCAACGCCGCGCGCAGCGGCGAGGCGTTGCCCAGCGACTATGGCAGCGAGGAAAAGGCCCGCTTCAATGCCCTTTGCAGCGGCGACGATGATGGCGGCGAGCCGATCGAGGAATTCGATATCGACTTCACGCCAGTGATGGTCAACCTCGACAAGGGCGACGACGATGCACCGGCCGAGGTCAACATGGACGCCTTTGCGGCGCCCCCGCTTGCCGATGCCACCACATGGGAGATCCGCTTCCGCCCGCACAGCGAGCTTTATGCCCGGGCGAACGATCCCCAGCTGCTAGTCCGCGAGCTGGCGACACTGGGCGAACTCACCGTCAAGCCGGTGTTCGATGCCGTTCCGCCGCTCGCCGATTTCGAGCCGTTCGGCGTCTACTGCGCCTGGGAGCTGACCGTGGTCTCTCCCAGCGTCACGGAAGCGGCGATCCGCGAGGTATTCGAGTTCGTCGAGGGCAATTGCGACCTCAAGATCGTGCAGTTGACCCATGCGGCGCCAGAGCCGGAAGAGTCGATCGCGCCGACTCCGAGCTTTGCCGACCTGATGCCTGAAGCGCCCGCGCTCGAACTGATGCCCGGCGCCGATGAACCCGCGCCGAGCTTTGCCGACTTGGCCGATTCGGTGGTGGCGGCGACGCCGCCCAAGCAGCCCGCCATTCCGATCCGCACGGAGCCGATGACGCCCAAGGCCCCCGCGGCCACCGAGGCGGCACCGGCCAGTGAATCCGAAGGCGAGCGCCGCAATGGCATCCAGTCGATCCGCGTCGATCTCGACAAGGTCGACCGCGTCGTCAACATGGTCGGCGAGCTGGTGATCACCCAATCCATGCTCACCCAGCAGATGGATGAGACGCTGCGCGTGCGCTACCAGGAGCTCGTGCGCGGGCTCGAGGTTCTGGCGCAGACCACGCGTGGCCTGCAGGATTCGGTGATGGCGATCCGCGCCCAGCCGGTGAAGTCGGTGTTTTCGCGCATGCCGCGCCTCGTGCGCGAACTGGCGCAGAAGACCGCCAAGAAGATCCGGCTCGAGACCATCGGCGAGAACACCGAAATCGACAAGACGGTGATCGAGCAGCTATCCGATCCCCTCACCCACATGATCCGCAACTCGGCCGACCACGGCATCGAGAGCCCGGAAAAGCGGCTTGCGGCCGGCAAATCCGAGACCGGCGTGATCCGGCTTTCGGCCGAACAGGCAGGCGGCAATATCCTGATCATCGTCGAGGACGATGGCGGCGGCATCAACCGCGAGAAGGTGGTGCAGGTGGCGCGCGCGCGTGGGGTCGTCGGTCCCGACGAGATCCTGACCGAGGAGCAGATCGACCAGCTGATCTTCGCCCCGGGCTTTTCCACGGCCGACAGCGTTTCGGACATTTCCGGCCGCGGCGTCGGCATGGACGTGGTGCTGTCCAACATCAAGAAGATTGGCGGCTCGGTGCATGTCAGGTCCTGGACCGGCCGGGGCACCCGCATGACCTTGCGCCTGCCGCTGACGCTGGCAGTGCTCGACGTGATGCTGGTCCGCGTGGCCCAGAACCCCTACGTCGTCCCGCTGTCCTCGATTGTCGAGACCATGCAGTGCTCCCGCGCCAGCTTCGAGCGCGTGCCCTCCGGCGGCAAGGTGCTGCAGGTGCGGGGCGAATATGTGCAGGTGATCGATCTCTGCGACCGCTTCGAGATGGCGACGACCGTCGATGAAAAGAGTCGCTTCGTCGTGCTCTGCGAGGCGGAGGGGTCCATGCGCGTCGCCCTGATCGTCGATGACATCATCGGGCAGCAGCAGGTGGTCATCAAGAGCCTCGAGGAGAACTTCGAATCGATCGAAGGCATCGCCGGCGGCACGATTCTGGGTGATGGCAATGTGGCGCTCATCGTGGACGTGCAGGGACTGAAATCGACCCGGCTCCGGCGCAACGCCGCCTGAAGCCCAAGCAATATTAGCGCTTTTGCGCACTCAATTTGCCCCCCAGGAGGGCGGGAGAAAGGCCAAAGAAGATGGAAGCCCTCGGGTTCCGGGACGAAACGGCGGATCGGTCGGCAACGGCGGCGCAGAACACGCTGCAGCTCATCGCCTTCTCGATCGGTGAACAGATTTATGGCGTGGAAATCACCACTGTGCGCGAAATCCGCGCCTGGAACGGTGCCACGCCGCTGCCGAACACGCGTGAATATGTGCGCGGCGTCATCAATTTGCGCGGCACGATCGTACCGATCTTCGATCTGCGCGCCCGCTTCGGCGATGGCCAGACCTCGGCCACCAAGAACCACGTCGTCGTGGTGATGTCGGTTGGCGACAAATGGGTCGGCATCCTCGTCGATGCGGTTTCCGACATCCTCACCGTCTCGCGCGAGGACATCCACCAGGTGCCCGAGAGCAATTCGATCGACACCGAACTGCTCAACGGCATCGTGACTCACGATAGCCGCATGGTCGGGCTGATCGATCTCCACGCCGTTGTCCGGGGCGCGCGGACCGACGCCTGATCTTACGCAGGCGAAGTTTTCCGGGCCTACAAACGGCCAAGAATCTAGTTCGGCGTGACCAGCAGGAGCCTGGTCACGCCGAACTGCTTTACCGCAACGGTCTTGCCCAGAGCGGTGGTGTTCCAGCCGATTGCCTGATCATAGGAGTTAGCGATGGCGAGGATCCGCTGCGGGCGAGCCGCTCCGAGAGAGGTCGCGGTGGGAACACTCGGCGTTGCCGCGCAAGCAAAGCCCGCCGGACGATAAAAGGCCATGGCGATGGCGCTCTGTGGGCTCATCACGACGCAATCGCCCGGACGCAACTCCGTCGCAAGTGAGGCGGCGACATCCCTGAAATCGTCGCGTTGGTCGGGGCTCGAACGCACGAGGCCGACAATGGCTGCGGCGGCGAGGCAGAGCGCCCCGGTTGCGCCCAGAGCGCTTTTCGGCAACCGCGCAAACCCCATCCCCGTGAGCAGCAGCAACGCCGGCAGCGAGCCGATAAGATAGCGGTGAAACAACATCGGCGTGGTCAGCAGCGAGAGCATCGCGCCCAAAACGCTGGGCAGAAAACCCCAGGCGAGCAGCAGCCATAGCGCTTCGCGTTGCAAAAGCTGGGGCGGAGCAATGGGGCCGATCGCCTCCAGCAGCCTGCCGCGTTCGGGCTTCACCAGCGGCATCGCGACAAGTGCGATGCCGAGCAGCAGCGCCAGGAACAGGCCCGGGCCTGTCAGAATGGTTTCGAAATAATAGAGGAGGACGGCCGGAGTGATCTGGTCGATCCAGAACCCCGTGGTCGCCAGCACCTTTGCCCGCCCGATGAGGATAAGAGCCCAGGGCAGAAACAACAGCAGGGCCGGGATTTGCAGCAGCGCAAATCGCACGGGCTTGCCAAGGCTCCGCTCCCGCGACCAAGTGACAAGGCCGATCGCGAACACCAGCGTCAGCCAGTTCAACGCCCCATAGGGATGGCTAAAGAGCAGCAGGGTGCCAGCCAGGATTGATGCGACTGTCCAGCGGCGTGTGGGCGTAAGGGAAACCTGCACGGCCGCGCCGGCGAACAGGATCGTCATCAGGCATAGCAGCCCATACATGCGGGCTTCCTGCGAAAACCACAGATGATAGCCGGAGATGCAAAGCAGCGCCGCCGCGATCAGGGCCGCCGGCCGGCCGGCGATCAGCGTGCCCGCCCAATAAAGGGCGAGCACCGAAATCCCCCCGAGCAGGGCCGACGGCAGCCGCAGCGCCAGGGCGTTTTCGCCGAGCGCCTGCATGGAGAGGTGCAGCAGGATGTTGTGGAGCGGGGGATAGTTGTCGGCGGCGGTTGCGGCCAGCAATCCGGCCCAATCGAGCCGCGCCTGCTGGAACGAACTCACCTCGTCCCACCAGAGGCTCTGGGCGGTGATGCCGTAAAGCCGCAAGGCCAATGCCAATGCGGTCAGGGCGAGAGCGATCAATAGCGGCGTCGCGTGGCCGCGCGCGACATTCCGTGGCGCGGATATTAGGGCTTTGAGCAAACTCATCTACCCCGTCTTTTGCTGGGCGACGGGGCCTCCCCGTCGCCATCCGTCTAAAACAGTTCGATCTCGGCGCCGTTGGAGTTGGCGGCGATGCCGGACAGCGAGGGAAGGCGCAGTTCATCGAGCGTCAGCTTTGCCCAGATCGCGTCATAGGCAGCATCTGGGGCGGCCGGCGTCAACTTGGCGAACTCGCTCACGGCCTGCGCCAGGTTGCGGCAGCGCTGTTCGATGCGGTCCTGGCCCTGCAGCGCCGTAACGATCATGGCGGCGGCCTGGGTGCGTGCCTCATCGGCGTCTGCTTCACCGTTCGAAAGCACGGTGAGCGCCTCGGCGATGCCATCGACGAGCGCCGCCGTCTGGCGGGCCGTTTCGTCGAGCTCGCGCGCAAGTCTTTGCAGCGTCATCTGGCCGTCCTCAAGTCCACCCCTTGCCTAGCGCCTTATTCCTAAAACTCTTCTTGCCGCGTAATGGGTTTCCGTGATGGCGGCTCATTGTGGTTAGCGCTTCACTAAGGAATTGCTCCTTAGGATTGCGCCATGCCGAAGTTTCAGTTTCCGGCGGGAATATCCTAGATGCTGTCTACCTCGTCACTGCCGCCGGAATTCGACCGCGGCGTCGTCACCACGGTGCACCAGGGGGACTGCCTGGTCGCCGATGACGCGGACGTCACCTTCTCGACCGTGCTGGGCTCCTGCATCAGCGCCTGCGTCAGGGACACCAAGGCCCGGGTGGGCGGGATGAATCACTTCCTGCTGGCCGCCCAATCGGGATCGGCCCGCGACCGCTACGGCGCCTCCGCCCGATACGGGGCCTACGCCATGGAGCGGCTGATCAACACCGTGTTGTCGCGCGGCAGCGGGCAGAAGACCAATCTCGAGATCAAGGTCTTCGGCGGCGGGCTGATCAATGCCTCGCTGATCGATATCGGCGGCAAGAATATCGAGTTCGTCCGCGAGTTCCTGGCCAATGAAGGCTATGTGGCAAGCGCCGAGGACATGGGCGGCACCTTCGCCCGGCGCGTATTGTTCAAGCCGCATTCGGGCCGCGTCTTCGTCAAGCGCCTAGCCGCCAATGAAGGTGATTCGGTTGCTCGCGAGGAACTGGCGCTGGCCAGCCGTCGCGTCGTCGCCCCACCGGCGGCGGACGATATCGAACTGTTTTAAGAGCACGATCCGGCGAGGCTAACGCAAGTCGCAAGCGCTTGGACCAGGTGGCGCGATGGCGGTGTCGGCATTTGGTGGTCATTTGGTCGCGCGCCTCGCCGCATCGTCATCCCCGGGCTTGACCCGGGGACCAATGAGGCCTTTCCGGTACTGAGGGTGGACGTGGCGAGTCCTCATGGGTGGCCGGGTCAAGCCCGGCCATGACGAAGGAAGCGCGGGGAATGCTTTAACTCAACTGGATCCTGCCCCTAGGGCACCGCCCCGGAAGATGGTTAGCGAAAGCTTGCGGGCCGGGCCGATCCTATAGAAGTCGTTAACCATGGCGCCCGTAATGTGAGGCTTGGTCTACCGATTTGCCGGGGGGCGAACAGTTGCGTCTGGCCCTTATCGTGAGCGGCATCTGGGGTTTTGCCGGCTTGGCGGCCGCGCTTCTGCTTTTAGCTTTCGGGCTTGGTCCGGCGATTTTCGTCGGAGCGGCGGCGCTGTTGTCGTTGGCGGCCGGCCTTGCAATATTAATCGGCTATCGATCAGACCGTACGACGGCCGCGGGCCTGGCCACGCTCGCCGCAGCGGTCGGGGCTGACCTGATCGCGGGCGCGTCGGCGCTCGAACAGATCGCCGCTTCGCTCCATGCGCGGTTCCAAACCCTCGGGCCTGTGAAGGCCGCGTTTGGTGGGCTCGACGCGCCGGCCATGCTGGTCACCGGGGCCGGCGAAATTCTCGCGCTCACCCGCGGCCTCGTTGCGATCCTGCCCTCGGCGCGAGAAGGGCAGGCGATCGAACTGCCCGCAAGCGTGCCGTCGTCCCGCGGCGAAGGGCCGGCCCCCGTTGCGATCGGCGGCGAGCACTATCAGCTGTGGCGGCGTCGCCTCGGGGCAGACCATTTCTTGCTCGAACTGCGTCCGAGCGGCCAGTTCGTCGCCGCCGACGATCTCGAGATTTTTTCACAGGCGCTGGCGGGCGGCCGAACCGGCTTCCGCTACGATGCCGAGGCGGCGCGCAACTCGCCCGTTCTTGCGGCCTTCAACGATGCCCTGGGCATGCTCGATGCCATCGCCGGCGCTACGGCGGCGCTGGCCGCGGGCGATACCGTCGATCCGGCCCTTCTCCAAGCGAATTTCGGCCTCGGACCGAATTTTCGCGCCCTCGATGATTGGGGCCGGGCCCTGGTCGAGGAGCGCGACGAGGCGGTTGCCGCGCACGCCCAGTTCGCCGACAAGCTGGGGCGGATCGCCAAGGTCATTGACAGCTACCAGGCGGCGGCGCGCCGGATGGACGAACTGGCCGCCTCGTCCCGAAAGAGCCTCGCCGCTGCCGGCGACGCCATCGGGCGAGCCCGGGCCGGCAGCCGCGGCGTCCTCGATCGGGAGCAGCAGGTCGATGCGCTGACCGGGGACGCGGTCGCGGTCGTGGATGGCGCGCGCCGCGCCATGGGCAACGTCGATGAAGCGATCGTCGCGCTCGACAAGCTGGTCGCGGCAATCGAAAACGCAAGTGCGCATACCAACCTTCTGGCCCTCAACGCGGCCGTCGAGGCGGCGCGGGCCGGGGAAAAGGGCGCCGGCTTTGCGGTGGTTGCCGAAGAGGTGAGAACGCTCGCCCAATCGAGCCAGCAAACCACCCGCCAGATTCGCTCGCTCGTGGGCCAGGCGCGCATGGAATCGGCCGAGGGGCTGGTGCAAGTCGACAGCCTCAAAAAATATGTCGCCGACGTGGACCTCCATTTACACAATCTAAGCACCGACGCGGAGATGATTGCAGCAGCCACGGACGAGGGAGCGGAGGCCGTCTTGCGCGCCGCCTCCGATCTCGAAGCCGTCGATGGCGAGGTCCAGCGCGCGCTGAAATTGCCTCAGCGGAAAGTGCGGGCCGCCTGAGCTGCCGGTCCTCGGGACCGGGAGACGGGTTCCATGGTTGGTTGCATGTCGGCGGTGACGTTCCGCGGGGTACATGCCTGGGGACGGAGCGAAACGATGGACCAGGGCGAGATGCCCCTCAGCGACCGCGAGTTCGAGCGCATCAAGACGCGCGTCTACCGCGTCGCTGGAATTTCGCTCAGCGATGCCAAGCGCACCCTGGTGGTCTCGCGCCTGCACAAGCTCGTCCGGGCGCTGAACCTGCCGTCCTTCGATGCCTATTGCGACTATCTGGAGCGCGCCGGCAGCGACCGCGACGGCCAGGATTTCGTCAATGCGCTGACGACGAACCTCACGCGCTTTTTCCGCGAGGACCATCATTTCGACCACCTGCGCCAGCACATCGAGACGATGATCGCGCGGCGGCCGCGGGTCAACGCCGACGGCAGGCCGCGGCTCAGGATCTGGTCGGCCGGCTGCTCGACCGGCCAGGAACCCTATACGATCGCGGTGGCGCTGCTGGCGGCCTTTCCCGAGCTGAAGCGCTGGGATTTTCGCATCCTGGCGACCGATATCGATACCAATGTCCTCGCCAAGGCTGCGACCGGTACCTATCCGGAGGCGGAAGCGACCGACCTGTCGCCAGAGCGGGCAAAACTGTTCGAGCGGGCAGGGGGCGGCATGATCCGCGTACCCCAGGCCGCGCGCGAGCTGGTTTCCTTCAGGCCGCTCAATCTGATCGAGCCCTGGCCGGTGAAGGGGCCGTTCGACGCCATTTTCTGCCGGAACGTTGCCATCTATTTCGACAAGCCGACGCAGGGGCAGGTGTTTTCCCGCTTCCGCACGGTGCTGGCGACCGAGGGTTTTCTTTACATCGGGCACTCCGAAAACCTGGGGTCCGGCGCGGCCGAGTTCAGGCTTGTCGGCAAGACCATCTACCAGCCGCGGGCAGCGCAAAAGACAAGGGACGCCGCATGAGCATCAAAGTGCTGATCGTCGACGACTCCGCCCTCATCCGGGAGGTGCTGTCGCGGCTTCTCGCCCACGACCGCGACATCGTCGTGGTGGGCACCGCGAACGATCCGATCGAGGCGCGCGAGAAGATCAAGACCCTTAACCCGGACGTCGTCACCCTCGACATCGAAATGCCCAACATGAACGGGCTGGCCTTTCTCGAGCGGTTGATGCGGCTGAAACCCATGCCGGTGGTGATGGTTTCGACGCTCACCACCAAGGGCGCGAGCGAAACCATGCTGGCGCTCGAACTGGGGGCAGTGGATTTTGTCGCCAAGCCCAACGCGACGCTGGCCGGGGGGCTCGACGCCTTCGGCGCCAATTTGCGCGAAAAGATCCGCGGCGCGGTGCATTCCAATGTCGCGGCGCGCGCGCTCCGGGCGCCGGCGCCCAATGTGCCGCTGCGCACGGCTGCCGCGCCCGAAGGGGCAGTGATCGCGCTCGGTGCCTCGACCGGCGGCGTGGAGGCGATCCGCCATGTGTTGTCGGACATCCCGGCCGATTGCCCGCCCATCGTCATTGCCCAGCACATGCCGATGGCGTTCACCGGGCGGTTCGCGGCCAGGCTCGACGAGCTGCTGGAAATCACGGTGCTCGAAGCGCAGGACCGGATGCCGCTCCAGCGCGGCCACGCCTATGTGGCCAAGGGCAACTATCATCTGAGGGTCGAACATAGTTCCGGCCAGCTCAAATGCCGGCTGACGCAGGACGATCTGGTCTCCGGTCATCGGCCGAGCGTCGATGTGCTGTTCGCCTCGGTGGCCAAGACCATTGGGCCGATGGCGGTGGGCGCGATCCTTACCGGCATGGGCCGGGACGGGGCGAGCGGCCTCAAGCTGATGCGCGAGGCGGGCGCCTACACGGTGGGCCAGAGCCAGGCTTCAGCGCTGGTCTACGGCATGCCGCGGGTGGCGTTCGAGGAGGGGGCGGTGGTCGAACAGGCCCCCGTCGAGGCTATCGCCGCCCGCCTGGTCGCAGCGCTCGGAAGGCTCAAATCGGCGGCGTAAGCGCCGGCCTCGATTGAGGTATTGGTAACGGATTTTCCATAGGGTCCGGACTGCAGAAGCGGCCCGTCCGGTTCGACGAAAGGCGAAGAGCAAGAATGCCCAAAGCAAGCGCAGTAAGTGTTTTGATCGTGGATGACCAGCAGTCGATGCGAGGTATCTGCAAATACATTTTGACGCAGTTGGGCTTCAAGGAGATCATCGAGGCCAAGAGCGGTCGTGATGCTCTGGGCAAGCTCGAAAAGGCCAATGTCGACCTGATCATCTCCGACTGGAACATGGATGACATCGACGGTCTTACCCTGCTCAAGGTGATCCGCAAGCATCCCAAGACGCAGGCTCTCCCCTTCATCATGGCGACCGGCCGTTCGGACAAGGAACAGGTTCAGGAAGCAATTGCTTCGGGCGTCAACAACTACATCATCAAGCCGTTCGACCTGTCGACGATGAAAAAGCGCATCGAGGCGGTTATCGGCGTTCTCTCCTGAGTTCGTTGTCCGGCGATTTTCTTCGCAGGCGAATTTTTGCCGCCTTGCCGATAGGACGCTCCTGACTCTGGTTCGGATTGAAATTTTCGGTTCGCTGGATCTAGTTTTGAGCGAACTGAGACGTTCTTGTTTTTCTGTTTCATGATTTGGCGCGTTTCTGGCGCCTGCCGTCGGTAATCGGCGATTTAGAGAACATTAATCTTGTTCGACTAAATCTGCTGCCAGAATGCGAAGGCTATTTCTGTGCCTGGGCGAAGCTTGGGCACTTCATTTTAAGACCCCGCAAGGCTTTGATGTATTTCGCCCCCAAGTCCCCAAGCCAGACCGCAATATATTGCACCGCGTGTCGGGGCCTTGAGACAAAGGGGCAAGTCATTCGATTTGGGGCGCTGGAGCGCGCTCCCTTCGGCTCTCGCCTGCTGGGTTTCTATACCATCCAGGAGGAGATCGAATGAAAGCGCTCAGCGTCAAGTTTACCACCATTGCGGCCATCGCCGGTCTGGGCGTCGTATCGATCGCCCAAGGCGCGGCGGGCTGGGTGTCCGTGGATCAGGTTCGCCGGGATTTCGGGTTCGTTTCCACCAACGCGCTCCCCTCGATCGAGGCCATCGGCGACATCCGCGCGGCGACGATCAATGCCAGGGAAATGCTGGGCGAGGAAATGCTCGCGGCGACGCCAATCCAGAAGCTTGCCGCCGACAGGCGGGCAGTGGCTTCCATCACGGCCGCCGACAAGGTCCTGGCCGCCTACAATCCGCTGATCTCCGGCGACCAGGACAAGGCGGCCTTTGACGGCGTCATGAGCGCCTGGCAGGCCTGGAAAGACTCCGTGAAGCCGGTCCAGAAGGCCAATTCCGACGGGGACGCCACGGCGGCCATGGCCGCCTATACGCAGCAGGGACAGTCAGCCGAAATCCTCAACGAGGTGATTGCCGCGATGGCGGCGAACAAGATGGGTGATGCCAGCGATTCCACCGGTGCGGCGGGCAGCGCCATCAGCACCTCCCAGACCCTGGCTATGGCGCTGAGCGGGATCGTCGTGCTGGCCGTCATTGCCACGCTGGCCGTTGTGCTGACCCGGGTCCTCGGGCCCCTTGGCCGGATCACTGGCGCCATGAAGCGCATCGCCGGTGGCGAACTCGAGATCGAAGTCCCGGGGATCAAGCGTCGCGACGAAATCGGGGCCATGGCCCAGGCGGTGGAAGTCTTCCGCGAAAATGGCCTCAAGATCCGCGCCCTCAGCGAGGAGGAGCGCGCGACGGCCGAACTGGTCCATCAGCGTGCCGTCGAAGCCGACGCCATGCGGGACAACATGACCGAGGTGGTGAGCCTCGCCGCGCAGGGCGATTTCTCGCACCGCGTCCCGACCAATTACGGCCAGGAAGGCCTCAACGGGCAAGCGGCCATTGTCAACCAGCTGATGGAAACCGTCCAGCGTGGCGTGCAGGAGACCGCCGGCGTGCTTTCCGCGCTTGCGGAGCAGGACCTGAGCCAGCGGGTGATGGGCGACTACGAGGGCGCCTTCCTCGGGCTAAAGGACGACACCAACGCGGTGGCCGATAAGCTGACCGAGATCGTCGGGCAGCTGAAATCGACCTCGGGGTCGCTGAAGCTGGCGACTGGCGAAATCCTCTCGGGCGCCAACGATCTCTCCGAGCGCACTACCAAGCAGGCGGCGACGATCGAAGAGACCTCGGCCGCCATGGAGCAACTGGCCCAGACCGTGCTGCAGAACGCCCAGCGCGCCAACGAGGCGAGCGGCGTGGCGGCGACCGTCACCCGCACCGCCGAAGAGGGCGGGCAGGTGATGAACGCCGCAACCCAGGCGATGGAGCGGATCACCGCTTCCTCGGCCAAGATCTCCAACATCATCGGCCTGATCGACGACATCGCCTTCCAGACCAACCTGCTGGCGCTGAACGCCTCGGTGGAAGCGGCGCGGGCGGGCGAGGCCGGCAAGGGTTTTGCCGTGGTGGCGGTGGAAGTCCGGCGGCTGGCGCAGTCGGCGGCGGAAGCCTCCAGCGAGGTCAAGGCGCTGATCGAGCAGAGCGGCACCGAAGTCACCGGCGGCAGCAAACTGGTGGCGGACGCCGCCAACAAGCTCACCGCCATGCTGACGGCGGCCCGCTCGTCGAACGAGCTGATGGACGGCATCGCCCGCGACAGCAAGCAGCAGGCCTCGGCGATCGAGGAGGTTACCACCGCGGTGCGGCAGATGGACGAGATGACGCAGCACAATGCGGCGCTGGTCGAGGAGATCAACGCGGCGATCGAGCAGACCGAAGGCCAGGCTACCGATCTCGACCGGGTCGTCGACGTGTTCACCCTCGAAGAGGGCGGCCGCACCGTGGCGGCGCCGCCGGTTGCGGCCCCCGCTGGCCGGCCAGCCGGCGGCATCAAGGCGATCCAGGAAAAGGTCAAGCAGGCGGCCAAGTCTTACCTCACCCGCGGCAACACCGCACTCAAGGAAGACTGGTCCGAATTCTGAGCCGGATCGTTTTCGCACCAGATTCAAGGGCGGCTTCGGCCGCCCTTTTTGTTTGCCGCAGAGCCGCCACGCCGGGAGCTAAATCCAGCCATTTCAATCCATTTTTAAGCGGATTCCGTTATCCTCCATTCGAGGCCGTCTTGATCCGAGCCTGTGGTGTTTCAACGCATCGACAGGATCTTCCCATGATGGATCTGCACCACATCATGGTCTGAAAATCGGTCGGATTGGGTGGGTGCCGATTTCAGCATGATTTCGATTCGGGCGGCCTGGATAGCGGCCGGCATATGTGCGGCCGTCGGTTAATTCGGGGGCGGCACCGCAAAGCCATGGCTAGATTTTTTCAATTCAATATTCTTACGCGGATCATTGCGCTCGTCGCGCTGTTCATGATCGGGCTGGGGATTTCGACCTATTTGAGCGTCGTCAATGTCAGCTCGGCGCGAATGGCAGGCGAGCAGCATGAACTCGCGTCGGTGGTTGGGGCCGCCTATAACGTGATCGACGGCTTCGGCAAGCGCGCCCAGGCCGGCCAGATGAGCGTGGCAGATGCCAAGGCCGCCGCCATCACAACGCTCAACTACCTGCATTATGGCCAGAGCGGCTTCGTCTTCGTCATCGACGACCAGGGCACCTACGTGGTCAACCCGGCTGGGCCCGCTCTCGTTGGCAAGAGCGCGCTGGGCGCCGTGGATCCGACCGGCAAGCACCCCAATGCGGAGATGGTCGCGGGCGCCAAGGCGAACGGCTCGGGCATTGAAAGCTATCAGTTCGCCAAGGTCCCCAACGGCCCGCCGATTCCCAAGATCAGCTACTATTCCTATTACCAGCCGTGGGGCTGGGTGGTCGCGTCGGGGGTCTATCTCGACGAAGTGGCGGCCGCCAACCAGGCCGACATGATCCGCGAACTCGGCATCGGCGCGGCTATTGCTGGCGTCCTGGTGCTCCTGGCGCTGCTGATGGCCCGGACGATCACCGCACCGATCAAGCGCATAACCAAGGTCATGGGCGAGATCGCCGGGGGCAAGTTCGACGTCGAGGTCAAGGGCGCCGACCGCCGCGACGAAATGGGCGCCATGGCGCGCGCCGTCGAGGTGTTCCGCGAAAACGGCCTCAAGGTCACCCAGATGACGGCAGCCGAGCAGGCCGCGGCCGCCGCCCATACCAGCGAGCGTCAAGAGATGATGCGGGCGCTGCAGACCTCGTTCGGCGAGGTCGTGGATGCGGCCGTGCATGGCGACTTCTCGCGCCGCGTCGAGGCTGAGTTCCCCGATGCCGAACTCAACGCGCTGGCAGGGGATGTCAACTCCCTGGTCGAAACGGTTGATCGCGGCCTGATGGAATCGAGCAAGGTGCTGTCCGCGGTGGCGGTGCAGGATCTGAGCCAGCGGGTGATGGGCGACTATGAGGGCGCCTTCCTCAAGCTGAAGCAGGACACCAACGCGGTGGCCGACAAGCTGACCGAGATCGTCGGGCAGCTGAAGGCAACCTCGGGATCGCTGAAGCTGGCGACCGGCGAAATCCTCTCGGGCGCCAACGATCTCTCCGAGCGCACCACCAAGCAGGCGGCGACGATCGAAGAGACCTCGGCCGCCATGGAGCAACTGGCCCAGACCGTGCTGCAGAACGCCCAGCGCGCCAACGAGGCGAGCGGCGTGGCGGCGACGGTCACCCGCACCGCCGAGGAAGGCGGGCAGGTGATGAACGCCGCAACTCAGGCGATGGAGCGGATCACCGCTTCCTCGGCCAAGATCTCCAACATCATCGGCCTGATCGACGACATCGCCTTCCAGACCAATCTGCTGGCGCTGAATGCCTCGGTGGAAGCGGCGCGGGCGGGCGAGGCCGGCAAGGGTTTTGCGGTGGTGGCGGTGGAAGTCCGGCGGCTGGCGCAGTCGGCGGCGGAAGCCTCCAGCGAGGTCAAGGCGCTGATCGAGCAGAGCGGCACCGAAGTCACTGGCGGCAGCAAACTGGTGGCGGATGCCGCCAACAAGCTCACCGCCATGCTGACGGCGGCCCGCTCGTCCAACGAGCTGATGGA
>DATJHO010000035.1:0-9925 GCA_035493835.1 Devosiaceae bacterium | reverse complement strand
GGGGCGCGCTGACCAATGCCGAAGTCGCCGCCTATGTCACCGAGGCACATCGGCTGGTCGTGGCGAGGCTGACGCTGAAGCTCAGGCGGGAACTCGGGCTCTAATCCCGCGCCTTGGGCTACGGTTCGACGCGGAACACTTTCAGCACGTCCGTTGGCTTGCTGATCGGCAGTAGCCAGTTGGGCAGCCGGTTCTGGGCAAACAGCTTTACGAAGGAATCCGGCGCCGCATCAGGAAGGCCGCCCATTTCCGGCGCATCCGGGCAGATCACCACCAAGGTTACGCCACGGACGCCAAGAATCTGCCGGGCGGCAGCAATCGAGCCATTGAGGAAACGGAAAGTGTCGCGCACACCGGCTTCGTCCCGCTGATAGGGCGCGCCAACCACCGCGTGCGGCGTGAACAGCAAAAGGTGGGATCCCAGGTCGACCGGCGCCATGACACGGGTCGGGGGCAGCTTGGCGAGGCCGGCAAAGGCCTGGGGCATACGGCAGACCATCTGGCCGGCCTGGGTTTGCGGCGCGGCGCTGGCTTTTGCCTCAAACGGCGCGGTGGCGAGGGCGACGACCATGCCGATGGCGAGGCCGGCAAAGCCGACCCAGCCGGCGAGCATGATCAGCGCGTCGGTAACGCGGCGCCCCGAAAGATAGCGACGGCGGGCGGCGGCGATCACGCAGCCGGCCGCCGGGAGCGCCAGGGGCATCGCCAGCCGGGTGCCGCGCACCTGTGCGATCATCACCACCACCGAGAGCAGCAGAAAGAGCCCGAGCACCAGCCATTCGCCGAGATCCTTCCGCTCGCCCCAGACCAGGCGGCCGGCAATTACCAGAAGGCCCAGCAATGGCGGAAATGCCGCGGCAACGCCAAAGGGCAAGGCGCTGGCAAGGCTCGCCCAGATGGGCTTTGCCTCATCGATCTGGTCGAGCCAATTGTGTATCAGCCATGGATCGAGCCCCGCATAAGGGCCGCCCAGGCATTGCGGAAAGGCCTTGGCGAGGGCGAGGGCAAGAACCACCGCAAACGCGCCGCCAGCCGCCAACCGCTGCCACGGCGCGCGATGCGCCAGCGGCAGCACCGAAAGCAGCACCAGGACCAGGCCGACGCCCGCCGCGAAGGCCGCATAAACGAAGGAGATTTCGTCGCAAGCCGGCTCGAACCAGCGGCTCGGCGGATATTGGTTGATCTGGGCGGCGATCGTGGCCAGCGCAAAGCTGAGGCCGAACTGACACAGGGCGGGGCCGCGTTCGGGTCGGACCACCCAGGTGAGGGAAACGGCGAGAATGGCGGCGAGGACGCTCGGCAGGCCCTCGATGCCGATGGCCAGGGAAAGGGCCGCCGCGAGCCCGGTTAGAAGCGCAAAGCGGGGCCGCTCGATGGTTTCGATCGCGCCCCACGCCATGAGCAGCGTGAGCAGGATCTGGATTGAATGATGATCTATTCGCCCCGGAGAAAATTCCGGAATGACCGCGACCGACACCACCGGCAGCACCAGCGCCGGCAGCATCGCCTCGCGGCCGCCGAGCCTGAACGCCAGCCGCCCGGTGAGCGACAGCAGCGCCAACAGCAGCAGCAATGGCCAGATATAGACGGCAATCGTTTCAGTCATGCCGCCGGCAAACGGGCGTAGCAGCAGGATCACCGCGGCAATGCCGGCATCCACCAGGTGCGACCAGTGGATTTCGGCGCCAAAGGGGGCGTTCAATCGGTGCTGGATATGGTCGAACCAGTTCTGGCCGCCGAGCAGGTCGCGCACCGTCACCAGGCGCATTGCATCGTCGGTATCGTAGATGAGCGGGGTGGTCTTGGCGCTCAGCAGTGCCTTGGCGATGACAACGGCGGCGGTGACCAGGAACGCCACGAACACGAGCGGCCAGTCGAGCCGCTCGGCAGCCGCTACTTTTGGGGCTATCGATTGCCGGCTGGCGGTGTGATCGGCGATCGTGGCCATGCGCGGGAGCCCCTGCTCAAGAATTCAGAACCTAGGGCGCGGCCCTTAATATCGCTTGAACCGCCAGAGACAAAAAGGGCGGCTCGAAAGCCGCCCGTCATTCATCAAGGAAGTCGAACGATCAAGACTCGACCTTAGGCTGGGGGACGATGCGCAGATACGGCTTCGGCGCCTTCCAGCCATCGGGGAACTTTGCCCTGGCGGCCTCGTCGTTGAGGCTCGAGGCGATGATCACGTCCTCGCCGTTCTTCCAATTCACCGGCGTTGCCACCGAATGGTTGGCGGTGAGCTGCAGCGAATCGATTACGCGCAGCACCTCATCGAAATTGCGGCCGGTCGAGGCAGGGTATTCGATCTTGAGCTTCACCTTCTTGTCCGGCCCGACGACGAACACCGAACGGACGGTGAGGGAATTGTCGGCGTTGGGGTGGATCATTTCGTATTTGCGCGCGATCGACCCGTCGGTATCGGCGATCAGCGGAAAGTTCAGCGCCGTGCCCTGCGTCTCCTGGATGTCGGCGGCCCAGCCAGCGTGATCCACGAGCTTGTCGACCGAAAGGCCGAGCACCTTGACGTTGCGCTTGTCGAATTCGGGCTTCAGCTTGGCGGTGTAGCCGAGCTCTGTGGTGCACACCGGCGTAAAATTCTTGGGATGCGAGAACAACACCGCCCAGTGGCCATCGATATAGTCGTAAAAGTTGATGCGCCCTTCCGTGGTTTCAGCCTCGAAATCGGGGGCCACATCGCCAATCAGTATTGCCATGAGAATTCCTTCCAGTCGCTTGTAAGGCCAGCGTCGCCCAAGTCAGTATCCGCGCGAACACTGGCACGCGCACCTTGAGAAAGCGAAACTTTTTTGTCTTTTGCGTAAGCGTCCCGGCAAGCCTTTCCGCAGCCGCACGGGCGGGCGAAATCGGGCCTTCAGCGCCCGGTTGGGCGGCTAAGAAAGCCCCCCGCGATCATTGGGTTGGCGCGGTCCCCGCTCCCGCCGGGGCGCCATTGGCCCAGCTAACCTGGGCAAGGTTGAGCGGCACCACAGAGAGCGACATCTTGCCCGACCCCTGCTGCACCTCGCGGGCATGGGCGAGATAGATCAGGGAATTGTTGGCCTTGTCGTAGATGCGGTTGACCCTGAGGCTCTTCCAGACCAGGCTCCGCTGCTCCTTGAAGATTTCCTCGCCGCCTGGATCGAGCGAGATGCGGCCCACGGTGACGGGCCCCTCGGCGTTACAATCGATTGCCGAGTAGGAAGGGTCCTCGAACCAGTTTCCCTGCTGCAGCCTGTCGACGACACTGCGATTGAAATAGGCGAGGTGGCATACCACGCCCTTGACCTGAGGGTCGGCCACCGCCTCGATGCTGATGTCGTTGCCGGTCCAGTCAACGCCGACGGTTGCGACTTGGCTGGCATCGTTGTGCCCGCAGGCGGCGAGCCCGGTCAGCAGCACGGTCGAAAGAGCGAGAGCAGCAATAGGCTTGAGCATGGAACAGGTCCCCTCGAGGAGGCTACCGGAATTGGCGCCCGTTCGATGTGGGGGCCTCGCCGGCCTGCCACAAGATCACGCCGCCGTGAGATCATCTCGCGCCGCTCCGGGACAGACGGTGCTCGACATAGCGGACGATCAGCGACAGCGAGACGGTCATCACCAGATAGAGGAAGGCGACGACGTTATAGGTCTCGAAGAACTTGAAGGTGCCGGAGGAATAGACCTTGCCGAGTTGGGTGATGTCCTGCACTCCGAGGGCGGAGACCAGCGCGGAATCCTTGACCATCGAGACGAAATCATTGCCCAGCGGCGGCAGAATGGTCCGCAGCGCCTGCGGGGCGACCACCTTGCGGAAGGTGATCCAGCGCGGCAGGCCCAGGGACTTGGCCGCCTCGGCCTGCCCAACCGGGACGGCCTCGAGGCCGGCGCGAAATATTTCGGCGATGAAGGACGAGTAGCAGATCATCAATGCGAGGATGGCGCGCCCGGTGAAATCCAGCGTGCGGATGCTGAGCGAGGGCACCCAGCCGCGCCCGATCAGCGGCCCGATGACGAAATTGACCGCGTCGACCAGCCATGGCGCGCCGACGAAGGCGACGTAGAACAACACGACCAGCACCGGAATGCCGCGGACGATCTCGACATAGAACGTTGCGAGTTCGCGCAGCAGCCTGAGCCGGGACCTGCGTGCCATAACGACGACCAGCCCCAAAGCCAGGGCCAGCCCGAAGGCAACCAAGGTCACCCAGAGCGTGGTGAGAATGCCGCCGGAGAGGGCCAGGAAAATCTCGCGGTAGCCCTGATCGGCGACAATCGACCACGATATCAATAGCCCGAGCAGTACCGTGGCGAGCAGCCACCACGGTATTTCGGTTCTGCGGCGCCGTTTCGGTTGGTTCATTGGGCGGTCCGGAATTCGACCGAGGCGCCAGGCGCCTCGATCGAATAAATTATAGCTTCGACATGTAATCGAAGAACCACTTCTTGTTGAGCGCGTCCAGCGTGCCGTCTGCCTTCATCGAGGCGATCGCCGCATTGATCGGCGCCAGCAGGTCCGAGCCCTTCTTCAGGATGAAGCCGAACTGATCCGACCCGATCGGCTGGCCGACGATTTTGAATGCACCGGGATTGGCGCCCATGTAGCCATTCGCCGAAGCGCCATCCATCAACACCAGATCGACGTCGCCGGTCTTCAACGCCTGGACCGAAGCTCCAAACGTGTCGAACAGCTTTATGCGCGGGTTCTTGTCATCGCCGCCGAGGATATCGACGGCAGTGTAGAAATTGGTGGTGCCGGCCTGGGCGCCGATCAGCAGCTTGGGATCGGCCTTGAAGCTCGCCGGATCCTTGATCTCGGTGTTGTCCGCGCGAACCAGCATGTATTCCTGCGAGGTCATGTACGGGTCGGAAAAGTCGACCTGAGCTTTACGCTCGTCATTGATGGTGATGCCGTCCATGCCGACATCGTACTGGCCATCGTGCACGGCCTGGATCATTACGTCCCAGCTCGACTGCTTCCAATCGATCTTGGCATCGAGCCGTTTGCCGATCTCGTTCATCGCGTCATATTCCCAACCGATGCCCTGCCCGGTCTTGGGATCGGCGAAGTTGAGCGGCGTATAAGCATTCTCCGTCACGGCAACGATTGTCCGCCCCTTGAGATCCGGCAAATCGGCAGCCATTGACGGCAGCGCAACCGCAACAAGGGCGGCGGCAATCAAACTAAGCATCGCTTTCATGAATCAACTCCCCAAAGCCGGCGCCGTCCCTACAGCGCGGCGCCCGAAACTGTAAAGATTGCCCGGCCGCAAAGAAACGGGCTTCTTTGCACCACGGCGATCGAAGCCGGCGGAACGCCTGGGCGAGACGACTACCTGTTCCTGGCGGGCTCGATCGCAGGCTTGACTGCCGCCGGGTTCGCGATAGCCACTTTGGCCCTTGGTCTTTCAGCAACCGCCTCGTCCACGACATCTGCCTTCGGCCCGTTCTTCTTGACCGACTCGACGGCATTCAAGGCGCTCTTCTTTGCCGCGTAACTTTCGGAAATGACCATCCCGTCGCCATTGCGCGCCACGAACCGGACGAAGAACCCCTCCTTCTTTCCGGGCACCACCTCGAAGCGGTAGCCCTTGCCGGTCTGGCCATCGGCGAGATCGACGACCGGTGCCTCCGGTGCGTTCTTTTTCAAGGACGCGATGCAGTTCCTCGCCGTGGCCTTGGACTTGTAGTTTTCGGACCAGACGAGGACTTCATTGTTGTAGACGAACTGAACACGAAACTGGCCGCCACCAGCCGCGACAATCTTGAACTTGTGCATTTGATGTGGTTCCCCTCGTTCTTTTACCAAGGGGCAATCATACGCGGCAACTGTCTGGCGGGATAGACTATCCGGATAGTCTATTAAGACTTCGGCGAAGCACCACAAATGAGGGAATGGCCGGAACAAAGGGAACGCAAGTACATCCTGCGCCGCCTCAGGGCAGCTCCTTGCTGGCGTGGCGATCGATATGACCGAGATCCCTATCGGGATCGATCCGGTCGCGGACCAATTGCTTCAGTGTCTTCACATCGGGAAACCCGCCATCGCGCTTGCGCTCCCATATCAGGGCGCCGTCGACGCTGATCTCGAAGACGCCCCCCGTTCCGGGCACGAGCGTCAACTGGCCGAGATCGGTGCCGAAGGTCTGCAGCAATTCCTGCCCCATCCAGGCGGCGCGCAACAGCCAATTGCACTGCGTGCAATATGTGATGCTGACCACGGGAAGGGGAGCGGCCGGGGACTGCATGGCGTCAGATGCAGAGATTTCGGGATGAACATGGGCCTCGGACATGGGACAACACTCTCCGCTCGCAACCGCCATTTCGGCGGCCCATCGTTTTTAGTGCATTTTGCCGGGGCGAGGAAAGATATGGCGCAAGGCCGAAATGAACAGCGGCGGCTGCCAAGGGCCGCCGCCGCAGAAGTGAACCGGTCAATGGCGATCAGTCGCCGATCCACACCACCGTGCTGGTGCGATTATCGATCAGTGCCGGCCGGTCGTTGACATAGACGTAGGAATAGTCGGGATCGGTGGGCACCGCATAGAGGCGGACGCCATGGCCAACCCGGTAGCCCGGATGCAAGTCGCCGTCATAGGTGATGGACGCTTCGCGGTGCGCGCGGGCGTAGTTGACCGCCGAATCGGAAACGCCGGCGCCGAGACCGGCGCCAACAACGCCCCCGACGACCGCTCCCACCGGGCCGCCGATGAAGAACCCCGCCGTCGCGCCGGTCGCGGCGCCTGCCGTGCCGCCGGCAGCGGCCCCGGCTTCATCGGCCAGAACCGGCGTTGCAGCCCCGAGGGCAAGAATGGCCACGCTGGCCAGTGCAAGTTTGCGCATTTGAATCTCCATAAGGTTCATATGATCTGTCTGGATATGCGCCCCGCTCGGTAACGGGGCTGTCACGCGTTCGTTCCATGTCGTACCGGCGGCCTCGCGGCGGGAATATCCGGTCCCCGCGCCCTGCGGGCCATGCTAGAGAAGCTCGCCCGCCCCGGTCCGCTGCCGGCCGCGAGCACTACCGTTTCACCCGGCTCCAGCCGATCGCTGGCCCGCCAGAGGAGTTTGCCGATGACCGAAGATGCCCCTGTGCTGGGCCGTCCGTCCGAGATTCCCACCGATCCCGAGACCGCCCCGCTCGACCGCGTTCCCAATCCGCACGCCGACCAGAACTACCTCATCCGCTTCACCGTGCCCGAATTCACCGCGCTGTGCCCGATCACCGGCCAGCCGGACTTCGCCCACATCGTCATCGACTATGTCGCGGACCAGTGGCTGATCGAGAGCAAGTCGCTAAAGCTGTTCATGTATTCGTTCCGCAACCACGGCTCCTTCCATGAGGCGTCCACCGTCATGATCGGCAAGCGGCTGGTCGAGCGGCTCGAGCCGCGCTGGCTCCGGATCGGCGGCTATTGGTACCCGCGCGGCGGCATTCCGATCGACGTTTTCTGGCAAACCGGCGAGCCGCCAAAGGGCCTGTGGGTTCCCGACCAGGGGGTTCAGCCCTATCGCGGGCGCGGCTGAGCCGGTGTGCCCTCGGGGCAACAGCGCGTCCGAGACCGTACACTAGCCCGCAACCTTGGCCCCGCCGAGGCATTGCACCCGGGCTCCGCCGGGGGCCAAGTCGCGCGCCCGGACGAGATTTCGATTCTAGTAGAAGCGCTCAAGGCGCGAGGAGATTGACCATGTTGAAGAAGCTCACGATGACCGCGATCGCCGCCACGATGGTTGCGGGCCTGGCGATTGGCCCCGGCGTTGGCTCGGCTGTCGCGGCCCCCTGGGGCTGGCACGACCACTACCGTCACCGGCACCAAGTCTGCCGCATTGTGTGGCGCCATCACCACCGCGTCGAGATCTGCCACTGGCTCCGGTAACGGCCTGACCGTTTTTCCCGCCTGACTAACCCTCCCCGCCGCAAAGACTTACCCACAGGCTGGGCCCCGCAAATACTGCGACACGGGGCGGGGGCCAAAATGCCGCAGCCGAGGAACCAAATGTCGCAGTCTTTTGCGGCGGGGTTTGTGCGATTGAAGGCTACCCGCACCAGCGGCCTCCCGATGTGCGATCTGCCCGACAGGGCCGATCGACATGGGAGTTCTGCAACTTACCGAGCCTGCCGGCTCACTTTGGAGACTATAATGACCAAGCTCGTCGCGACCACCGTCGCCGCCCTGACCATCGCCGCCTTCTCGTTCGGCCCGGCCTTCGCCGCCACCACCGTGACCAAGACCGTGGTGCACCACGTTTCGCACGCCGGCATGCACGAGGTTTGCAAGACCGTCATGCACAACCACCACAGCGTGAAGAGCTGCACCTGGGTGAAGAACAAGCCGATGATGTCCAAGACCGTCACCACCACCAAGAAGATGTAATCCAGCCTTCCGGCTCGATTTGCTTCCAAGCCCCGTGAGCCCGGCTCACGGGGTTTTTCATGCCTGCGAATCAGCGCACGCCCGTGAAAAAGCCTCCGGCGCGACCCGGAACATTCCTGGCGACATAAGCGGCCCTGGCGAGACATGTCTCCTCGGGGGGCAGTGCCTTTGGTGAGACAGGTCTCGCCAGGGCGGCCGGGGTTTTGGGCTGGTGTCGTCCGGGGCTGCGCTGCCTTTTCTGCGCTGCCGCCTCCTGTTTCGGCGCGGGGTAGGAGTTTTGGGGCGAATCACCGAACCGGCGACTTTCCCCGTTCTCCGTGACGCCTCGTGTGAAGGCGCCCCGTGCCTGGCCCCGGCCCCACACGGCCGGAACGGAAGCGGCTCCGCCCCCAGTATCAGGGGCCGGCCACCGATCGAACCCGGCCTGGAAGGATGCGACCACCCCTCCACCCGGTCTCGGCCCGCCAACCACTCGTCATGATCTCGCTTCGGCGGTCCGATGGGATGAGTTTTAGCCGGGGCTGCGAGACCGGGGATAAGATTTTGTTCTTCTGCGGAATACTCCCTCCTGCCTCGTCATGGCCGGGCTTGACCCGGCCACCCATGAGGCCTCCGCCAATTCCCGTCATAACGTGGAAAAGCTGCATGGGTCCCCGGGTCAAGCCCGGGGATGACGATGTGGGGAGGGTTGCGTCTCAATACTCGCGCCAGCCGCTCCCCTCGCCCCTCAGGGGAGAGGGTGGCCGAGCGAAGCGGAGGCCGGGTGAGGGGTGCAGCCTCTCCGCATCACTCGCTTTGCGGCTTCACCCCTCACCCTACCCTCCTGCCACTCGAGCATAGCTCTCGAGGCCTCAGCCGCTAAAATCGCTCCACAGGAGCGATTTTTTCACGCCGCGAAGCCCCTGAGGGGCGAGGGGGACTCGTGGCACCTCCCGAGCCGCCTCAAAAACCGCGTGCGACCTCATGGTGAGCCTGTCGAACCACGAGGTCGGGGCAGAGCGCCCGCGGCCCATCCTTCCACATGCTCAGGATGAGGTGGGGAGTGTTCCGCCCCCGCCTCACCTCACCCTCGGCCAATCCCTGAGCGCCACCTCCCGCGACGTCTCCGGCCCGCCGGCCACGTGCAGCGGCAGCGGTTGCTCGCGAAAAGTGTCGCGCTTCAGCTCCTCGATGCGGGCGGCGAGTTTATCGCGCAGCTCGGTCATCTCCTTGCTCTGCTCGTGCTTGTCGCCCGGGCTGGCATCGGCGCGCGGCAAAAGTTTTCGCGCATCGTCCACGGCGTACTCGCCGCAAAGGTACCAGGCCGGCTTGCCGAGCCCCGGATGCCAGCCGAAATAGCGTTTTTTGAACTGCTGCGCCGCCGTTTCCATGGTGCCGATTTTCACCGACAGGCCGAAACGGTTGGCCAGATCATCCGAAATTTCGAGCCCCCCGAGATAATGCGCCATGCGCTCGCCCCGGACCAGCCGGCGGACATCGGCCAACAAAATCTGCCCCATGAAAATCGCCTCCCGCCCCGGATAGGCTTTTGGGTCCTTAGCCGTGATCGCCCACAGCGCCTCCCTGAGCCCGGTGAG
>DATJHO010000034.1:0-7609 GCA_035493835.1 Devosiaceae bacterium | reverse complement strand
CACAACCAACTCGCCCCGGCGCGCCTTCTCGTAGCGGGCCGAGAGCGAGCGCTGGCGCAACAGATCCAGCTCGTACTCGTTGAGGCTGCCCTTGAGCCCGAGCAGCAGGCGGTCGTTGCCGTGCCTTGGCGCATAGATGGTCTCTTGATCGACCAGAACGGTATCGACCACGCGGCACATCTCGATGAGTTGCTGCCAATCCCGGCTGTTGCGGGCGAAGCGCGAGACCTCGCGGGCGCAAACCGCACCAACCCTGCCGAGGCAAACCTCCGCCACCATTCGCTCGAATCCGGCGCGTTGTATGCCGCCGGCGGCTGAACGACCATCTGACGACGGACAATCACGGACAAGCTCCGTTCGTACGGCGCTGCGAGGGCGAAGATGGGCTTTCACGTCGAACATCGCCAGCACAAAGCTCTCAACAATTGGGCCGAGAATTCTCATCAGCCGACGCGGCGGCGCGAGCGGATCATGGAGCGTTTCAAATCGTCCCGTCAGGCTCAACGGTTTCTGTCAGTTCACGATCAGGTCGCGAACCTTTTCCACATCCCCTATTCTGGAGCCGTCACTGCCGACTTCCGTCGTGCTTCGCGCGGGCGAGCCTTTGCGACTTGGCGCGAGATCTCCGCGACAAGCGCTATCGCCGAATCTCGAACCTTTGAGAAGCGCCTCCTTCGGCTCGCGGTCGATTAAGTTGACGATGCCCCGCTGCCTCCAGCAGCACGCCAGGCGCGATGGAATTGCACCCCACGGTGATCCGGGTTTTCCTGTGAATCGGGGAGAAGCGCCCTACGTCAGCTACTCGTCAGCCAGCCAGTCTATGCAGACTGGCTGCGCACTCTCGACTTTATCGGAGGTGGAATATGACAGGCATTGGCCGAGCTGGTAAATCGCACGTTGGGCCCGCAGGAGCCGACAGCGCATGGGGATCGAGTAGTTCGAGCCCGGAGCTCGGTCCCGCCCCCGGGGAGGGCGGGCAATCTTTCGACTCTGTCGTGGAGCGGATGCGCTCCGGGCCTCGAGATGGAACGGCTCCGCTCGTGAGCCTGCCACCAGCTTCGGCGGTGGCAGTCCAGATTTCCTCAAGTGGCGACGGAATCAAGGCAGCGAAGCAAAAAATGCGCAGCCTGCTTGCGGGGCTTGATGCTTCTAAAAATGCAGCCACACGAGCCCAGAACCCGAACCCGTCGGAGGCGCAAGAGCTGATCGATCAAGTCGTCAAGGCAGGCTCGGAAGTTCTGGGCTATTACGCGAGCCTCCCCCCGGACATGGCGCGCGGGCTTCTTTCCGACGGTCGGGCTCGCCGACTCCGCGAGGAAACTATCGCTGCGGGAAACGAATGCGACATCGTGGCCACCTGGATTATCGGCGACCTGGAGAAGAGCAGGAAGAAAGCAACAGCCTTGCTCAAGAATATGCGAGTTGCCAACGCTCAGCCTGACCAGCTGAGCCGAGCGGTATCCAGCGTGGCGAAGCACTACGAGGCCTGCATGGAGGGGTGGGGAAAGAAGGCATTGCGCATGGAACGGATGCAGTCCGTCTGCGCGGCCACCGCCAACTTGCCGAGCACCACGCCCGAGATGCGGCAGGCCGAAGAGGCCGCACTACGCCTGCAGACCGGCTGGGCACTTTATACGAAGTGCGTGTATCTGCAATCGCAGGTTGCTCTTGCTCAGCTTCTAATTGAGTCGCGGGCGAGCACGTTCGAACCAGCTGTAAGCGACGCCCTCATGGGTGAGGATGGGCGGGTGCGTCTGCTCGGGACCTTTATCGAGGATGTTTTTCCGGCATTTAACTCGGCGTCCGAAGCCGTTCTGAGCAGCAACGGAGCGGCACTCGACGCAGACCACTGCACCGTTCTGGAAGGAGTCATGGAGCGGCTTTCGGAATTTGCCTCAGGGGTGCACGGAATCGTTACCAGGCTAAGGGACGCCGGAACGGATGCCGACCTTCCATTAAAACTGTTGGGCCAGATCGCGGATGGTGCATGGGTCACCGCGGACGACGTCACGCGTCTTTTGGACGTGCAGCCAAAGACGCCCGCCGTGATTGAGCCGACGGCCCGGACTGCCGTAGTGGTTGAGGGGGGCGCGGCCCGCAGGGAGGGGAAGGGCAAGCGCGCACCGGCCGCAGGCGAGCGAAGTTCGGCGGCCGGGCCGCGCGAGCCGCAGCTCGCCACGCCCGACGCTGCCACGGCCCCGACAGTCAAGGTGATCGTACTCTCGGATCTGGGTACGAAGAAACTCGCGAGCGCGGAGGAGGCGGCACTCGCGAGGGCGTCATCGTCGGCGACCGGGCACCTGGAGATATTGCAGGCTCCGCCCTCCAGGAACGCACTGACCGGATTACTCAAGCGATTGGACGAACTTTTGCAGTTCGATCTGCCGGCTCAGCAAAGCGCGGTCTCGCAAGCGCGCCACGGGAAGCCCGAGGACGCCGATCACGCCGTGGATCTCGTCGTTAAGCGCCTGCAGACACAGGCCTCCGAGATTGAGGCCAGTGTAGCCGCGCTGGAGGAGCCTCGCCGACGTGTCCTACTCACGCCTGCGCAAGTGCCGGAAGTGCACGACAAAATAGCCCGGCTCAAGGCGATGTTGTCCGAGGTGCAGGGACAGGCAAACTCTTTCACGGCGCAAAAGGCGGTGATCACGATCGATTGCATGAAGACCTACGCGTTTCCGTCCCAGAAGTATCTTGAACAGTTGCGAGCGGCCGGGGAGTTGGCGGCTGTGAATTCACCGCGCGCCTTGAAGGATGATCCGGGGACACTGTTCGAGATCAAGCTGCAGCCCAAGGCCCTGCGCAATGGCGCGACGCCAAGCCCGATGTGGGTGCACATCCATACCAAGCGGCCGGTACATGCCAGGCAGTTGGCAACGCTGAGCGATGCCGGGTTCGCCGCTTGCCACGTGAAGTCCAATGACCAGCGCGGCTACAATCAGGACTGGCAGAGCGCTCGAGCTGCGACGGGGCGCGAGAACGTCGTGATCCACCGCGGCAAGCTCACGCCGGCGTTCTGTAGGTCCTTGTTGCGCACCGCAGCTGGCGGCCAGCCGTGGCATCCCCTTCCCGAGGCGGAGCACGCGTCGATGCAGTTCGCGCGCCTCGGGATGTAGTTACCTGGGTGTCCCGCGCCAGAGCGTCGCTGTGGTGACACGATCAAGTGGACCGTTTCTCACCGAGAGGAAATCCTCGATGAGCTCGAAGCCGGCGCGGGCTTCCTCGAACAGATCGACAACAGGGTCCGATTGAAATTCGATCGGGAGCGTCGTGACCCCAACTTCCTTTCGCTTGGCAGCTGAACCGTCAAATGCCGGCGATGTGTCGTCTCAAGTCCAGGCGCATGCGATCAGCGCTCCAGGCTCTTCATCTTCGAAAGTGAGTACACATGAAATTCGTCTCAATGAATCGGGGGGGGCAACAAACGGATAGCGTGGACGCGCAAGATGCCTCTCCAGCCGACTCGTCGGCAGAGGCGGCGGCCTTTCAGCGGCAGCTGAGCGAGGTCGCTGTCCTGTCCGCTCCCGTGCTCATGCAGGTCCGCGCCTATCAAGCGGATGCATCGCGATCTGAGGCGCGACCCATCGTGCGGGCGAGCGGGCAACCATATACGCCGGCTCCGCACGGTGAAGGCGGTGGAACGACGCTGAATGCGTCGGCGCTGCCGCTCGGCCATGCAAATTTGGTTTTCGCAGGAAGCGGCATGGATCCTGTTTATTCCGACGATGCGTCTCTTATTGAGGGGCTCGGGCCGGCACTCTTCAAGGCTGGGGCCACCGAGCGCACCGTCAGGCGCAATGTACGTTGTCTTCTCGGATTGGGGCATTGGCTCGTAAAGAACGGAAAGCCGGGCATTGCTGCCCGGCTTTCCGAAGAGTCGCTGGTCGAGGATGCCCTGGAGTTCGGCAAGCAGGAGGGGCAGGCCATCGCTACGCCACTGGTTCATCTTCGAGCCTCCCAATCGCCGGGCGGCATCGCGCCGATTGCAAGCCGGGTTGAGCTGAATCCCTATTCCCAAGATGCGGATCTCATCAAAGGGTACAAGGAAGATGCAGCGTCAGGCACCGCCAACACCGTCAGGAAGTATGCAACTCTTCTTATCGATTTCAGTGATTACCTCCGTGAGAACGATAAGCCCGGCATTGCTGCTCGACTTGGCGACGGCTCGCTGGATAATGATGTCAGCCAGTATAAGGAGGCGGACCCCCGTGGCCGCAGAAAAGCCGGGGCCGCACTGGCTCATCTCCTGAGGTCGCCGGCGGGTGCTAGAGCGATCGAGCTCCGGCCTCATATTCGCCCCGTTCCTGATTTCGAAGGCGCGGTTCGCGCTGAGCCGAGCCGGACCCGGGCCGCGACTGCACAGCACAGCTCGAGCGGAGCTATCAGCTGGCCGGAGACTCTGCCTGCGAACCAGCAGGATCTGCTTTTGGAGACGATGGACGGACCCAGCTCCTCGCCGCCTATCGAGACAATTGCGCACCATCAACAAGCAGCGGATGCAGGAGGGTCTTTTCGTGACTTGAACTTGCCCCGCGCCGACCATGGGGTTTCACCGCCGCATGGCCTGGCATTGGATGCTGCAGGGTCCCTGAACTGGCGCCACCATGACGACGAACTGACGGATAAACGTCACAGGAACCCGCTCGGGCCAGGCGAGCAGGTTCTCGTCATCAATGAGCATGATATAGGGGAGTTGAGATCAGCGAAGAGGCAGAAGACGCTAAGCAATCCGCAGGGCGTCGCCGTTGAGCGGCAGCTGATGCAGACGCCATCCCATCAACTGGCGGCGTCCCCATTGCAGATGCAGGCTCCGATGCTGTCGCAAAACGAGCTGATCGGCGAGCCGCTCCCGGGGGAAGACGCGGAGCTCTTGGCGAGGTTTCGTGTAGACGCCAAGCGGCGCAAGCTCACCCCAGGCGCCATCAATAACAGTGTTTCCGGGCTTGGGAGATTTGTTCGCTGGGTCAACGCAGAGCATGGGGGGTCCGTAGCTTCTCGGCTACGAAAAGGTACACCGCTGGATGAGGAAATTGCGGCGTACCGGAGATTGGGCCGTGACCCCCAGCACCGCATTACATCGGCCCTGGATGTTCTCCGGCGGCTCTTGCGTGGGGGTGAAGAAGCCGAAGCTCCCGAACCCCGCGTCCTCGGTGCCCCACGTCGCCTGGTTCCTCATCCAGAAGATGCGCCCCTCATCGAGGGCGCGCTGAGCCAAGCTCTGAAACATGTTAAAACTGCGAAGGATAAGGGGTCTGCGCAAAAGCGGGCGACACGTCTTCGCGCGCTGAGTGCGTGGCTTAAAGGGAATCGCAAAGGGAGCATCATCGGGCGACTTAACGGCTCTAGCAAGGAGCAGTTAACGCTGGACAACGATGTGCTGGCGTTCCAACGGACCGGAGGCGCAAGATACCGTCCCGATTTGTCGCATCTTCGCAGCTACTTAAAACTCATCGAGGCGAACCGAGAGCTGGGGCTGCCAGGCCCTGAGCAGCCGAGCTCGCCGGCCGCGTGGGGCGATCGGCATCCCGGCTCGGCGCAGGATCTTCCCTCAACGCCGGCAAGCCCAAGCGCGGGAGCTTGGGTTTGGTTGGGTGAACAGCTGCACGAACCAGCATCACCATCCAGGCCCCCGTCACATGCTAAGGGCAGGCTTGAGCCATCTGTTGATCTGAATGCGCCGACGCCGTCCGAGTTGCGCGACGATGCTCATTTTGCGCCAGCGCATCCTGCCAGGGCTCGCTCAGACACCTACGCCGGTCTTGAGGCAGCGGTTAATCCGAATCCGCGCACACCATTCGAGTTGCGTGACAATGCTTGGGCCCCGGCGCCTGACTTTCGGCCGCTGTTTGCCGGGCCAGTACCGGGGCATCACCAGGGCGCTCGACAGCCCGGTTCGCCGCAGGGGCTTTCTCCGGCGCCAGCCTTCTCGGATGATGAAGCTTTGGCGTGGTTGCGCGAGGAGCTGGCGCGACGGCAGATGCAAGAACCGGCCTCACCATCAACCGGCAGGGCTCCCTCAGACATCTACGGCGGCCTTGAGTCATTGGTGCATCTGGATGCGCCCACGCCGTGGGAATTGCGCGACGATGCTCACTTTGCGCCGGCGCCCGCTGCCAGGGCGCGCTCGGACACCTACCGCGGTTTTCCATTGGTTGATCTGACTGCGCCCACGCCGTCCGAATCACGCGACGATGCTAATTCTGTACGGCCGTTTCCGATCACCTCCGCCAACGCTCAGATCGGGGCTTTAGATCCGACAGTCTCGTCTCACGGCCACGGGCTGGTGCTCGAGGACACGGAATGGCTGGGCGACGAGCATATCGACAGGGATTACCGGCTCCAGGAGCAGGATTTGCAGAGGAACGATCCGGATCTCGCCGCCCGGACGCGGTTCGTGAATCCCCTCATCGTCCTAAATTATCTGGGCTCTAACGACGATGGCGTCGTGCAAACCGAGTTCCAGCGCATCGTCCATGATGATGAATTTAATGATACAGCCGACTTCCTGTTCCTGCCCGTGATTAATGCCAACCCTGAAGATCCTAATAACCTCGGCAACCATTGGTCGCTGCTGTTCGTTGATCGCAGTGACCGGGGGCAGCCGGTCGCCTACCACTACGATTCCTACAGGGGACTCAACAAAAAGCATGCAGAGCATCTCGCAAGTAGGCTGCACCTCCGCCTGGAGCCAGCCGGCATGGCCCAGCAGCAGAACACTTATGATTGCGGCGTCTTTGTCGTGGACGGGACGCGGGCGCTGGTTAGGCAATTGGAGCAAGGAGGGCAGACAGTCCACCTGGACCAGCTCGTCGTCGATCGGCAGGCACTGCAAAACCGACTCAGGGGCTGATGTCGCCGTGGGCGAGATAGAGTTGGCTGTGAATCGACGCTGAACATTGACCCCCGTACGCGCGAAGTCAATCAAGTACTTGGGACGCCGATCGGCGTCCGGACCCCACACGATGACATAATTGCGGTCGGCGCCCGCGGGACGAAAGGTCCGCTATCTTCAAGCCTGCACGCAATCACACGAATCGGAGGGGCTATGAAGCAATATGTTGGGCTTGACGTCTCACAAAAGGAGAGAATCAGGAACAGCAGAAGCCCGTTCCCGAAGATCATACGTCCGTCAGCAAGGACGAGGAATCGGGCGCACGAGGGTTGCAGCGCGATTTGCAGGATCGGTTGCAGCCGGCGCACGACGAGCCGGTGAGCGAGCCCGTCAGCGATAGTGCTTCCCATCCCGAAGTACCTGCAGGCTCGCGCCGGTTCGCCGCCTGCTCAAGGTCGGCATTGGCCTTGCGATTGTGGCCGTCTTCGGATGGTTGCCGCTGAAGGCCGTGCTGCAGACCTCGAGCGTTGCGGCCGTGGTCAATGCCAGGATCGTGACGTTGCGCTCGCCGATTGACGGCACCGTGAGCGCGAAGCCGCCGCAAGGCTCGACGCAACTCAGCGTGGTCCATGAGGGCGACGCGATCCTTCATGTCGTCAACGCGCGTGGCGATCGCGTGCGGCTCGACGATCTTCGGCGGCAGATGTCCCGGATGGAAAATGAGCGCCCGAGTTTCGCCGCCAAGCTTGCGGCCGCCGAGACGGCGCAACAGGACCT
>DATJHO010000033.1:0-11481 GCA_035493835.1 Devosiaceae bacterium | reverse complement strand
CCCATGATGCCTTTCCGGTACCGACAGCGGTAACTGGCGAGGCACCATGGGTGGCCGGGTCAAGCCCGGCCATGACGAGGGAAGCGCGGTGAATGATTCAAGTCAGGGATCGCGCTCTAACTGAACCAAGCTGGTTCACGCCTCCAGCTCCCGCCGAACCGTCGCCACGAAGTGCGGAAAAGCTTCCTCCGGCGCGGCGATTTCCGGATGCCAGCGCTTTTCCCATTCGAACGTCAGCCAGCCATCATAGCCGGCTTCCTTCAGCAGCCCGATCGCCTCGCGCCACGGCAACTCCCCCTCGCCGAGCTTGACGTAGCGGTAGCCGAGCCGCGCCGAAAAATCGGTCACCGAGTCCTTGAGGTCGACCGATTTGATCCAGGGTTTCAGCATTTCGCACGCCTCGGCCACCGGCCGCTCGGCAATGCGCCAGGGGTGGTGCACGTCCCAGAGCACGCCGGCATTGGGATGATCGGCCGCCTCCATCACCCGCCGCACGAGGCTCGGGAGAACGAAATCGTCATGGGTTTCGAGCAGCACGATGACACCGCGCCGGGCGCCTGCCTCGGCCATTCGCGACAGGCGCTCGCCGGCCCGGCTGACCGCCGCGGCATGCGAAAGGCCGCCGGGGATCTGCCCGCCGAACACCCGCACAAAGGGGGCGCCGAGATCTGCTGCGATATCGACAGCTCCCCGGACCAGCTGAAAGCTGTCCTCCGCCGCGTCGTCCTCGACCAACAGCCGCGCCGAGGTCAGCATCATGCTGGGAGCAAGCCCGGCCTCCTGCAGCCGCCGCCGCGTATGGCCGCGCCGGTCGGGGAAGAACTCCGGGATCTTGGCGAGGTCGAGCTCATCGGTCCCGAGGCCCCGGAAGGCCACACCCTCGAACCCATAAGGCGGCCCCTTCGCCAAAACCTCGGCAAACGACCATTTCGGGCACCCCAGCGTGCTGAAAGCGAGTTTCATTTTCTTGTCCTCCCTAGCCTTCCCTTTTCTTCCTTCTCCCCTCGCGGGAGAATGTGCCCGAAGGGCGGATGAGGGGGCCTGCCCCCACCACTGTGCTCGCGGTCCACCCCTCACCCGCCTGCCGGCACCCTCTCCCGCAAGGGGAGAGGGGAGCTGGGGCACTGGCGTGCCGCAGCGCCTCCCCCCCTTGCGGGGAGGGGGGAGGAGGGGTCTGGTTCCGCCTATCGCTCCACAAACTCCCCCAACTCGCTATCCAGCGGCGTATCCACCACGCTCATGAAGAGATTGGTCGCCACCTGTATCCCTGCGAAGGCGACGAGATCGACCAGCGTCTTTTCGGCATAGCGCGCCTTGAGCGGTGCCCAGACCTCATCGCCCACGGCGTTCGGATCGGCGACGATCGCCTCCCCGAACCGCACGAGGTCGCGTTCCTCTACCGAAAGCTCGAGCGCATCCGGATCAAACCCCATCAGCTTCAGCGCCCGCCGCATGAACGTCACCGCCGTAACACTCCCGCCCGCCTTGCTGATCGCCAGCGCGAAAATGAAGATCGCGCGGTCGCCGATCACCGGCTTCAGTTCCTCGCGCAGCGGAAACCATTCGCCGTAGATCCGCAGTGCCACCGGCGAATGCAGCAGCGTGCGCTTCATCACCGTCATGCGGCCGCGCAGCCGCATTTCCTCGTCATGGGCCGCCTGCTGCTCGGCGCTGGCCTTGGCGGGGTCGATCTCGGAAATGTGGGCGGTCATCAGGCGATGGCCACGGTCTGGTCGACGACATCGCGGATTACCGCGCCACGTTCGAACGTGTTGCCAACCGTGCAGATCTCGTGCGCTTCCGCGATCAGCAATGCCCGCTCCTCGGCGGAAAAATCGCCGATAATCTCGAAGCTGCAATTGAAGGCGGCGACCCGCGACGGCGCTTCCGGCGCCTTTTCGTGGCTGACCACGACGTCGACGCGCAGCAGCCGCTCGCCCCAGCCATGCTTGCGCGCCGCGATCCGGACGCTGAGCACGAGGCACCCGGAGAGTGCCGCATCCATGAACTCGAGCGGGGTGAACCCCGGATCGGCCGCAAGGCCCGCCAGTGCCGCTGACGCGCCCGAGGCGGCTGTAACGCTGCCCGTTCCAGCGCCCCCCAGGGTTGCCGATACGCTGACTGGCCGGGCGGTGACGTGAGCGGTCATTTAGAACTCCTATGCGATAATGAGCATTATCGGCCCGCAAGTGGCGGGCCGCTGGCAGGTTTTTCTCTTGGGATCAACAAGATGGGAAACCGCCCTCTTGCGAAAACATAGGCCGAGGGGCGATAAATCGCTACCGCGGCGGGGGAGTATTTTCTTTCGCAACAGGGGCGTTTCCGGGGTCGCGCTACTCCGGTTTTTAGTTTCGAGGGTTTCAAATGAAAACCAGATTGCTCACGTCTGCGCTGGCCGCTGCCGCGCTGCTCACCTCGACCGCGCTCACCATGGGCACCGCCGCGGCCGCGACGCCGCCGAACGTGTTGGTTGTTGCCCAGTCGATCGACGACATCGTCAGCCTCGACCCCGCCGAGGGCTATGAGCTGACGACGGTGGAATCCTTCAACAGCCTCTATCAGCGGCTGATCGAATCCGACGCGCAAAAGCCGACCCAGCTCGATCCGGTCCTCGCCGAGAGCTGGCAGGAAGGCGCCGACGGGCAGAGCGTCACCTTCGCCATCCGCAAGGACGCCAAATTCGCCTCCGGCAATCCGGTCCGCCCCGAAGACGTGATCTTCTCGCTCAACCGCGCGCTGCAACTCAACAAATCGCCGGTGTTCATCCTGCAGTCCCTGGGTTGGACCAAGGACAATGTCGGCCAGTACCTGAAGAAGGTCGACGACACCCACGTGGCGATTTCCTGGCCGGCCAAGGTCGGCATGTCGTTCGCCCTCTCGATCCTCTCCGCGCCGGTAGCCTCGATCGTCGACGAGAAGGTGGCCGAGGCCAACGCCAAGAACAACGATTTCGGCAACGCCTACCTCCACAACGCTTCGGCCGGCAGCGGCCCGTTCAAGATCCGCGCCTATACGCCGGGCGAGGCGCTGGTGTTCGACGCCAACCCGACTTCGCCCACCGGCGGGCCGAAGCTGCAGGGGATCATCTTCAAGGATGTGCCGGATGCGGCCGCACGCCGCCTGCTGATCCAGCAGGGCGATGCCGATATCGCCCGCGACCTCGGCGCCGACCAGATCGCGGCGCTCTCCGGCAAGCCGGGCCTGACGGTGGTACAGGCGCCATCGGCCGAGAGCGACTACATGGCGTTCAACGCCGCCAACACGGACAACAAGGTGCTCGCCAACCCCGCTTTGTGGGAAGCGGCGCGCTGGCTGGTGGATTATGACGGCATCGCCAATGGCCTGCTCAAGGGCCAGTACGATGTGCACCAGGCCTTCCTGCCCAAGGGTTTCCCGGGCTCGCTCGACGACAACCCGTTCAAGTTCGACCTCGACAAGGCCAAGGCGATCCTCGCCAAGGGCGGCATCCCGGCCGGCACCAATATCAGGCTCGAAGTCATCAACCAGCCGCCGTTTCCCGATATCGCGCAGGCGCTGCAGGCGAGCTTTGCCAAGGGCGGCATCAACTTGAGCATCGTGCCGGAAGTCGCGAGCGACTTTTACGGCAAGATCCGCGCCCGCTCGGATGAAGCGGCGCTGCTGTTCTGGATCCCCGACTATTTCGACGCCCACTCCAACGCCTCGGCCTTCGCCATCAACCGCGACGACGGCAGCAAGACGGTGGCCTGGCGCTTCGGCTGGTCGATCCCCAAGCTGAGCGATGAGACCCAGGCCGCCGTCGAGGCGAAGGATCAGGCCGAGCGGGCAAAGCTCTACCAGGACATCCAAAAGCAGGTGCAGCAGAACTCGCCCTTCCTGTTCCTGTTCCAGGCGAAGAACCAGATCGTGCTGCGCTCCAACGTCAAGGGCTTCATCCAGGGGCTCGACGCCGACCAGGCCTATTTCGCCGGCGTGACCAAGGGCTGAGTTTTGTCCTCCAACGCAAGTTCTGCGATCACTGCAACCCGCCGCCCCTTGGGCCGGCGGGTTGTCGATTCCGGCCGGGCCTTTGCCGTGTGGTTCGGCACGTTCCTCCTCACCCTTTTCGGGCTGCTGGTCATCACCTTCGCGCTCGGCCTCACCTCGGCGGCCGATCCGGCGCTGCATCGCGTCGGCGAGCACGCGAGCGAAGCGGTCTACCAGCAGGCGCGGCATAATTTCGGCCTCGACCAGCCGATCCCCGTGCGCTTCGCCAACTATGTCTGGGGCGTCCTCCACGGCGATTTCGGCATTTCCTGGTCGAGCAGCCGTTCGATCTCGGAGGATCTGGCGCGGGTGTTTCCCGCGACGGTCGAACTCGCCGTCGTCGCCATCATCTTCGGCGCCACGATCGGCATCGCGCTTGGCCTCGCCTCGGCGCTGAAGCCGCGCGGGCTGGTCGACAACATTCTCCGCCTCGTGTCGCTGGTCGGCTATTCGGTGCCGATCTTCTGGCTTGGGCTTTTGATGCTGCTGATCTTTTACGCGACGCTGCACTGGGCCGTCGGCCCCGGCCGGCTTGATGACATCGTGCAATATACCATCACCTGGCACACGGGCTTTGCGCTCATCGATACCCTTTGGGCCGGCGATTGGGCCTCGTTCGTCGATGCCCTCGCGCATCTGGTGCTGCCGGCCTCGGTCCTTGCCTTCTACGCCATTGCCGGCATCAGCCGCCTGACCCGCGCGGCGCTGTTCGCCGAACTCGGAAAGGACTACGTCACCGCCGCGAGGGCCCGCGGCGCAACGCAGTGGCAGATCGTCATGGGCGAGGCGTTTCCCAATGTCGCGGGCGTCGTCGTCACGATCGTTGCGCTCTCCTTCACAGTGCTGCTGGAAGGCGCCATCCTGACCGAAACCGTCTTCGCCTGGCCCGGCCTCGGCCGCTATCTCACCGCCGCGATCTTTGTTGCCGACATGCCGGCGATCCTAGGCGCCACGCTGGTCATCGGGGCGAGCTTCGTCACCGTCAACGCCATTGCCGACCTCTTGACCAAGCTGATCGATCCGAGGTTGCGCACATGACCCTGGCCAATATCGAAGCCGCCACCACCCAGACCTCGGCGTCGTCGCGCCGAGCGCTGCGCTCCGTCCTCGCCTCGAAAACGGCGACCATCGGGATCATCCTCATCGCCCTGCTGCTGCTCACAGCGGCCCTGGCCCCCGTGCTCGCGCCTTATGATCCGATCGCGCAGGACATCAACAACCGCCTGCTGCCGCCATCGGACGCCCATTGGCTCGGCACCGACGGCTTTGGCCGCGACATGCTGAGCCGCATTATTTTTGGCACGCGCCCCTCGCTGGGGCTCCTGGCGCTGGTGATCGCAACTTCCCTGCCGATCGGTCTCATCGTCGGCATCAGCGCCGGGTTCACCGGCGGCTGGGTCGAGCGCGTGCTGATGCGCTTCACCGATATCGTCATGGCCTTTCCGCAACTGGTGCTGGCGCTGGCCTTCGTCGCCATCCTCGGCCCCGGCCTCGTCAACAGCGCACTGGCGCTGACGCTCACCGGCTGGCCGGCCTATGCGCGGCAGGCCCGCACCGAGGCGGCAGCAATTCGGCAGTCCGATTTCCTCGCCGCCGCCCAGATGGGCGGCATTCGTGGGGCCCGCCTGCTGTTCGGCCATGTGCTGCCGCTCGTGCTGCCGAGCGCCATTATCCGCGTGGCGCTCGATCTCGGCGGCATCATCCTCGCGGCGGCTGCGCTGGGCTTTCTCGGCCTCGGCGTGCAGCCGCCGACCCCCGAATGGGGCGCCATGGTTTCGGATGGCACCAAGGTGATCTTCGACCAATGGTGGGTGGCGGCGGCCCCGGGCGCCGCTATCCTGATCGCCAGCCTTGCCTTCAACCTGCTGGCCGACGGCCTGCGCGACATTCTGGATCCACGCCGTGACTGATCTTGTTGGCGTCGAAAACCTGACCGTCGGCTTCAAGACCGCCGAGGGCGGCAGGTTCACCGCCGTCAACGGCCTGAGCTTTGCGATGGGCGCGGAAAAGCTCGGTATTGTCGGGGAATCCGGCTCCGGCAAGACCATGACCGCGCTGACGCTCGCCGGCCTTGCCCCGCAAGCCGCCGAGATCACCGCCGACCGGCTGGAGGTCGCCGGCGAGGATCTGCGCCGGTTCAAAGCTCGCGACTGGCCAAAATTCCGCGGCAGCGTCGTGGGTCTCATCATGCAGGACCCGCGCTCAGCGTTGAATCCTTCGCTCATCGTCGGGCGGCAGGTGGAGGAAGCGCTGCGTTTCCATCCCCGCTTCGGCCGCAGCGAGCGCCGCGACCGCGTGCTCTCGGCGCTCGAGGCGGTTGGCCTGCCGAACCCGAAGACGTTGGCCGGGCTTTACCCGCACCAGCTCTCGGGCGGCATGGGCCAGCGCGTGATGATCGCCACCGCGCTGGTCAATGAGCCAAAGCTGCTGATCGCCGATGAACCCACTTCTGCCCTCGACGAAGCGCTGCGCGAGCAGGTGCTGGAACTGCTGGTGAGCCTCGTCGAAAGCCGCGGCATGGGCCTCATCCTCATCAGCCACGACCTGGTGCAAGTGGCAAGGCATTGCGACCGCGCGCTGGTGATGTATCGGGGCCGCCTGGTCGATCAGGGGAGGGCCGCCGACCTGCCGAATTCGACACACCCCTACACGGCAACGCTCTGGGCCTGCCGGCCCTCGGCCGCAACGCACGGCCAATTGCTGCCGACCCTCGACCGCACCGTGATCGAGGCAAGCCTATGAGCGTCGTCGATATCTCCGGCCTCGACGTCTCCTTCCGCAGTGGCCGCGAGGAGGTGCATGTCGTTCGCGACGTGTCGCTCACCGTCGGGCAGGGCGAGACCTTCGGCCTCGTCGGCGCTTCGGGGTCGGGCAAATCGACGGTGCTGCGCATCATCGCCGGCCTCAATCTCGACTGGAGCGGCAAGGTCAGCCTCCTTGGCGAACAAATCGCCCCGCACCACCGCTTACAGGGCGAACTACGTCGCCGGGTGCAGATGGTGTTTCAGCACCCCTATGGTTCGCTCCACCCCTCGCACTCGATCGGCCGCATCCTCTCCGAGCCACTGATCGTCCACCATCGGCCGAATGTGCGCGAACGCGTCACCGAGGCGCTGGCGCAAGTCGGTTTTGGCCCCGAGATCGCCAGCCGCAAGCCGCACCAGCTTTCGGGCGGCCAGCGCCAGCGCATCGGCATCGCCCGCGCTTTGCTGCTCGAGCCCGACCTGCTGCTGCTCGATGAACCGACCTCGGCCCTCGATACCTCCGTGCAGGCGGAGATCCTGAACCTCTTGACCATCATCAAGCAGACCCGCCCCATCACCTACATCCTCGTCAGCCACGACCGCGACGTCATCGCCCACATGTGCGACCGCCAGGTGGAAATGCGGGCGGGGCGGATTGTTTCCGAGACGTAACCGTTTTCCACGCTCTCGTTCGACCCCATGGTGAGCCTGTCGAACCACGAGGTCGGGGCAGGGCGTTTGTGGCCCATCCTTCGACAGGCTCAGGATGAGGTCGCAGTATGTTGGCTCTGCCCATGTTCTCAAGGGGGGAAGGCCGGGGGGAGGGTCCCCGCCGCTCCCCCATCGTCATCCCCGGGCTTGACCCTGGGACCCGTGAGGCTTTGCTTCATACCTATGCGGTACTGGCCCGCCATCATGGGTGGCCGGGTCAAGCCCGGCCATGGCGAGGTGAGGGTGGGGTGAGCAGGACAGAGCAATCTTTTGACGTTGCCCACGGCCGGGTGAGGGGGCATAGCCCCCTTCCGCCCCCGGTTTTTCCCCAGTCATGCGTTTTCGGAAAGGCACCATTGCGCGTCTCAAGATCGGAGCGTACCAATAGTGACGAAGACGGGGCCCCCGATGACGGGGCGGGACATCAACCATCGTCCCGACTGCGCCGTTGCAGCGGCCGAAAAGGCAGAAAAGGGAAGACATGGCTAATGTTGCCATCAATAATGTCGGCAAATATTACGGCAGTTTCGAAGCGCTGAAGGGCGTTTCTGTCGACATCAGCGACGGGGAATTCGTGATCCTCGTGGGGCCCTCAGGCTGCGGCAAGTCGACGTTGTTGCGCATGATCGCTGGCCTCGAGGACATTTCCTCGGGCGAGGTCGAAATCGGCAACCGTGTCGTCAACGACCTGCCGCCCAAGGCGCGCGACATCGCCATGGTGTTCCAGAACTATGCGCTCTATCCGCACATGACCGTGGCGCAGAACATGGCGTTCTCGCTCAAGCTCGCGCATGTTCCCAAGCCTGAGATCCAGGCCAAGGTCAACCGCGCCGCCGAAATCCTGGGCCTGCAGGCCCTGCTGGAGCGGCACCCGCGCCAGCTTTCGGGTGGCCAGCGCCAGCGCGTCGCCATGGGCCGCGCCATCGTCCGCGATCCGCAGGTGTTCCTGTTCGATGAACCGCTGTCCAACCTCGATGCCAAGCTGCGCGTGCAGATGCGCTCCGAGATCAAGGAACTGCACCAGCGCCTCAAGACCACCACCATCTACGTCACGCACGACCAGATCGAGGCCATGACCATGGCCGACAAGATCGTCGTCATGCATGATGGCATCATCGAGCAGATCGGCTCGCCCCTTGAGCTCTACGATCGGCCGAAGAACCTGTTCGTCGCCGGTTTCATCGGCTCGCCCTCGATGAATTTCGTCAATGGCAGCATCAGCCCCGAGGGCTTCCGCACCGACGACGGCATCCTGCTGCCGGCCAGCGTGCAAAACCATCGCTCGGACGGGCAGTCCGCTACCTATGGCATCCGGCCCGAGCATTTCCGGCTCGATAATGCCGGCGTACCGCTCGAAGTCGTGGTTGTCGAGCCGACCGGTTCGGAAACCCAGGTCTCGGGCCGTCTCGGCAAGCAGAACGTCGTGGGTGTGTTCCGTGAGCGCATCGACGCCAAGCCCGGCACGACCATCAGGGTCAGCCCCGACACCGCCAACACCCATCTGTTCGACAGCAACGGCCAGCGCCTGAACTAGGGATGAAGCTGCGAGCCTGACCAAGGGCCGGGAGTTTCCTGGCCCTTTTGTTTTGTGCGACAGTGTCGATGACTAGAGCAAGATCCACTTCGACGGAACGGCGCTCGACATCATTGGGATTCTGAGCCGTGCCGAGCAGGCTCCTAACAGAGATTCCCGCCTGCGCGGGAATGACCCGGGTTTTTACGAGCGGCCTCGTGGCACTTCACGGCGTCATTCCCGCGCAGGCGGGAATCGCTGTTGATGCAACACAAACTGGATCATGCTCGATTGGGCTGGGTACGGGCTCGAGCCGGTCATCGTTTCAAGGAAACGCTGACCAGCTCCAAGTCTTTGTGGTCGCGTTTCCGAACCGGAAAAGTGGGGGCCACTTTTCCTGGAAACGCTCTATGCCGTGGCCAGCCCCTTGGTCAGCTCCAGCGCCTGCCGGTCGAACAGCCGCCGGTAGATGCCGCCCCGGTGGATCAGGGCCGCATGGTCGCCTTCTTCGACGATCCGGCCGCGATCGAAGACCAGCAGCCGGTCGAGCGCCCGGACCGTCGACAGCCGGTGCGCGATCACCAGCGTCGTGCGCCCCGCCATCAGCCGCTCCATCGCCTCCTGGATCAGGACCTCCGACTCCGAATCAAGGCTCGAGGTCGCTTCGTCGAGGATCAGGATCGGCGCTTCGGCCAAAAACGCCCGGGCGATGGCCACACGCTGCCGCTCGCCGCCCGAAAGTTTTACGCCCCGCTCGCCCACCAGCGTCTCATAACCCTTGGGCAGGGCGGTGATGAAGCCGTGCGCGCTCGCCAGGTCCGCCGCCCGCTCGATGTCGGCCCGGCTCGCGCCCGGCCGCGCATAGGCGATGTTTTCCGCCAGCGAGCGGTGGAACAGGATCGGCTCCTGCTGGACGATCGCGATCTGGCTCCTGAGCGAGGCCTGGGTCACCTCGCGGATGTCGGTGCCATCGATCGTGATCCGCCCGCCGCTCACGTCATAGAGCCGCTGGATCAGCTTGACGAAAGTGGTCTTGCCCGAACCCGAATAGCCGACGAGGCCGACGCGTTCACCGGGCCGGATCGTCACGTCGAGATCCTCGTAAAGCGGGCTCGCGTGCCGGCCATAGCGGAACTCCACATGCTCGAACCGGATGCCGCCCTCGGTGACAACGATTGGCCGTGCCTGCGGCCGGTCCTCGACTCCGAGGGCCTCCTTGTGGATCTGGACCAGCTCTTCCATGTCGTTGATCGAACGCTGCAAATTGCGGATGTGGAGGCTCACGTCGCGCAGATATCCCTGCAGGATCAGGAACGAGGTCAGCACGAAAGCGATGTCACCCGCTTTCGCCACGCCCTTGAGCCAGAGCAGCAGCCCCACGCCGACGATCGCGCCCCGCAGCAGCACGAGCATGGTGCCCTGCACCGAGCCGGCAGCCGTGCCGCGCATCCAGGTGCGCCTTGTGCGCGAGCGCCACTTGCCGACGACGCGATCGAGCCGCGCCTCCTCGCGCGTTTCGGCGCCAAACGCCTTGACGACGGGGTTGCAGGAAACGGCATCGGCCAGCGCGCCGCCCATGCGCGTGTCCCAGGCATTGGCAAGGCTCGCCGCCGGCGCCACCCAGCCAATTGCGAGCCCCACCGTCACCAGCAGATAGAGGAGCGAGCCCAATCCGGTGACGAGGCCCATCACCGGCCAGAACGAGCCGAGCAGCAGGGTCGTCCCCACCAGCATCACCGCCGAGGGCAGCAGCGCCATCAGCAGCGTGTCGTTGAGCAGGTCCAGCGCGAACATGCCGCGTGTGATCTTGCGCACGGTGGAGCCGGCAAAGCTGTTGGCGTGCCAATCGGTCGAGAACCGCTGCACGTGCTTGAAAGCCTCGGACGCGACCTCCGACATCATCTTCAGCGTCAGGACGATGATGCCCTGAAACGCTATTTGCCGTGCCGCGACGCTACCGAGCCCCAGTAGCATCAGGGCCACGAACGCCATCACTGCGGCGTTGACCGCGGCGTTGTCGCCGGCCGCGCCGGTGCTGACCGCGTTGATCAGCTGTCCGGAATAGTAAGGCGTAATGATATCGGCAACGGTCGCCAGCAGGAAAGACCCGCCAACCGCCACAACCCGCACCGGCTGCCGTCCCCAATGCCGGAAGGTGAAGCCGAGTACGCTCTTGAAGGCATTGCCACCCAAATCGATGTTCAATCGAGCCATGGTTTCGATCCGGCCGCCCAAGGCGCACCGGTCCCAATTCAGGAAAAAGCGGACCGCCAATGAGGAGCCGAAGGCCCCGAAAAACAGCGGTGATGACGGGAATTTGCCTAATCGGCCAGGGCGGTGCGCTCGGTCAAGCTCGGCGCATGCCAAGGGCGGCGACAAAGAAATCGATCATCGATGCGCTCCCTGCTGCGAGTGACTATGACTTTCCTATACCCGGCTTTTACTGTCTCGCCAACCCCTTTGCTTTGTTGATGGGCCGAGCGGTCCTCCCTTGCGGGGAGGGTGGCG
>DATJHO010000032.1:0-22228 GCA_035493835.1 Devosiaceae bacterium | reverse complement strand
GTGATCATCATGGTGATGGCCAGTTTCGGGGCGGCGCTGACCTTGCGCAGCCTGCTCGAGTTCATCTTCACCTCGAAGCCGGCCTACTACACGAACGCGCTGCAGATCGCGCTGCCGCTCGGCGGCGGGATCAGGGCGACGCCTGACCAGATGCTGTCGCTCGCGGTTTCGGTGGTGATCGTTATCGCCGTCCATCTGCTCCTGAGCCGGACGGCGATCGGCAGATCCATGCGGGCGGTCAGCGAAAACGTGCAGTTGTCGGGCCTCGTCGGCATCAGGGTGCGGCGAGTCATTCGCATCGTCTGGGTGCTAGGTGCGGCACTGGCAGCGATTGCCGGCGTCTTCGCCGGCGTGCTCGTCCAGATCCGGCCGGAGATGGGGCTGGACCTGCTGCTGCCGCTGTTCGCCGCCGCGATTCTTGGCGGCATCGGCAGCGTCCCCGGGGCGATGTTTGGTGGCCTGATCATCGGCGTTTCCGAGGCGCTGGCGGTAGGTGTGGTCGGCGCGCAATGGCGCGCGGCCGTCAGCTTTGTCATCCTGATCGTGGTGCTGCTCGTCCGCCCACAGGGCCTGTTCGGGAGGGCGGAATGAACCTCGAACTCATCAGCTATGCGGCGTTCTTTCTGACCGTTGCGCTGACCTATGCCATCATGTGCCTCGGCCTCAACGTGCAATGGGGCCAGACCGGCGTCTTTAACGTCGGCATCGCCGGCTTCGTCGCCATCGGCGCCTATGTCTCGGCCTTGCTCACCACGCCCGAGACTGCTGGCCGGATCGGCGGCTTCGGCCTGCCGATCGTCGTCGGGTGCGTCGCGGGGGCGCTTGTCACGAGCGGCATCTCGTTCCTCATCGGCGCGCTCACCATCCGGCTCCGCTCCGACTATCTGGCTATCGCTACTTTCGGCGTGGCGGTGGCAGTGCAATTGTGCGCGCTCAATCTCCAAGGGCTGACGGGCGGCCCCTTCGGCATCGGCTTCATCCCGCGGCCTTTTGGCGAGTTCGCCGGCAATCCGTTGCTGTTCAGCCTGTTGAATTTCGGCGTGTTGGCCGTACTCGTCCTCGTGCTCTATTTCGTGCTCGAACGCCTGGCGCGGAGCCCGTGGGGGCGGGTCCTACGGGCGATACGCGAGGATGAAGCGGCAGCCCAGGCGCTCGGGAAGAACGCGGTAAAATTCCGGCTGCAGGCTTTTGCGCTGGGCGGCGGCATCATGGGACTTGCCGGCGCCGTCCAGGCCCATTTCATCGGCTTCATCGCTCCGGACAATTATCAGCCAATCCTTACCTTCCAGGTCTGGGCCATGCTGATCGTGGGCGGCTCCGGCAACAATCGCGGAGCGATCCTCGGCGCGGTCTTGGTCTGGGCAATCTGGGCAGCATCGGCGGCCCTTGTCGCAGCGGTGTTTCCGGCCGGGGAACAAGCCCGCGCCGCCACCTTGCAGATCGTCCTGATCGGGGTTGCTCTCTGCGCGATATTGCTCCTGCGTCCGCGCGGCATCCTCGGCGAACTCCGCGTGGTGTCGCGTCACCTTCTCAAACTGCCGGCCGCGGGCGGCCCGACTGCCGAGCCAAACAGCAAGAAAGCTCCCCATGCCCGAAACTCCTGAGCGCCTGACCCTTTCCGATGGGCTCGATATCAGCCGGCTGATCTGCGGCCTCTGGCAGGTTGCCGACCTGGAAAAGGACGGCATGACCATCGACTCCGAAAAGGGCGCCGACGCGCTTGAGGCTTACGCCAGGGCCGGCTTCGATACCTTCGACATGGCCGACCACTATGGCAGCGCGGAGCTGATCGCGGGGCGCCTGCTGGCGCGGTGGAAAGAACCCGGCCGCCGGCCGCTGGCCTTCACCAAATGGTGCCCTGAGCCGGGCCCGATGACGGCCGACGTGGTGCGCGAGGGCGTTCAGGGGCGGCTCGATCGGCTCGGCGTCGAAAAGGTCGACCTGCTGCAGTTCCATTGGTGGACGTTTCAACACCCGGCATGGCTCGATGCCCTGCACGAACTGGCGCAACTGAAAGAAGAGGGGCGGATCGGCGCCATCGGCCTCACCAATTTCGACGCAGCCCATCTTCGCCTTGCGCTTGCCGACGGCATACCGATCGCCACCAACCAGGTTTCTTTTTCACTGATTGACCGCCGCGCCGCAGGCGACCTTGCGACGCTCTGCCGCGACAAGGGCGTAAAACTCCTTGCCTACGGCACACTTTGCGGCGGCTTTCTCTCCGACAAATGGCTGGGCAAGCGTGAGCCGGAAAGCCTCTCCGATTGGAGCCACTCGAAATACAAGCGCTTCATCGACGTCGCCGGCGGCTGGGACGTGTTCCAGGAAATTCTGCGGGCGGCCGGCGAGATCGGCAGCAAGCACGGAGTGTCCATCTCAAACGTCGCGACCCGCTGGGTGCTGGATCACGACGCCGTCGCCGCGGCTATCATCGGGGCCCGGATCAGCGAGAGCGAACATCGCACGGATAATCTCAAGCTCTTCGGCCTCCGGCTGGACGACGAAGACAGCGCCCGGCTCGAGCAGGCCTTTGCCGCGACGACGCCCATTGCCGGCGACTGCGGCGACGAATATCGCCGCCCGCCCTATCTGACGGCCTCGGGCGATCTCAGCCACCATCTGCAGCAGATCGCCTCGGTCTATACTGCCGCCACGGTCGCGGGCTTTGCCGATCGGTTGCGCGTCTCCTCGGGAAGCGTGTGGGAACCGATCGCCGGCTACAGCCGTGCCGTTCGGGTCAAGGACACGATCAAGGTCTCGGGAACGACTGCCACGGACGGCGCGAGCCGCATCGTGGCGCCCGGCGATCCGGGCGCGCAGACGACCTACATCCTCGACAAGATCGGCGCCGCCATCTCGGCGCTGGGCGGCCGCATGGAGGATGTGGTGCGCACCCGCGTCTATCTGCGCGATGTCTCGAACTGGGAGGCAGTTTCGCGCGCCCACGGCCGCGTGTTCAACGGCATCCTGCCGGCCAACACCCTGATCGAAGCAGGAAATCTGGTCGGTGACTATGAGGTCGAGATCGAGGCCGAAGCGATCGTTGATGATGGAAAGCATTAGCCCGCTAGCCTCTCGAAAAGACCATGAGCTATGTTGATTTTCACTTTGGCCCTGTCGGGGACCGGAGAACTTGTGTGAAACGGCGTGGTCAAGTGCCTCCTCCTCGATCAGCATGATCAAAGGTTTAGCAAACGCGGATCGGCGCCGGGAGCATTCGTCTATTTACAAGCAGCGAACGGGCTCAACGAGAACTGTTGTGGTTCAGGACAATCGACGCTGACAGCATTCGGCTTCAGCGCAACCGCGTGTGGAATGAGGAAGGGGTCCCGAAGGTCGAGCGCCTGGGCCTGATGTTTGGCGCCTTGGCAGCAGACGGTCCCTCCCCCATCAGGCAGATGTGCCCCGGCACCGGATCGTGGCACTGCGGCCTAAGGCGTAACGAGCGTGGCGGCCATCAGGCCGCGCACCGAATTGCCAAGAAACACCTTTTCGGCGGTCTGCAGGTTCGCGGCAGTCAGAACCGCCTCCCTGGCTCTGCCAGTCGACAGCAGCTCGGCCCGCAGCGTTCCGGGCAGAAGCCCTGATTGGAGGGCCGGGGTAAACAACTGACCATCGTGCTCGATAAATATCGAGGTGATGGAGCCCTCGGTCAATTCGTCTCGCTCGTTGCGAAACACGACTTCATCGACGCCATGGCGAGCGGCTGCGGCCTTGCGCGGTTCGTCGTAGAAAGCCCGGTTGGTGGTCTTGTGAAACAGCAGCGGACTGTTGGAATTCACGCGCTCTTCGGCAAGGATGAAGCGGAAGGGTACGTGGTTTTCCGCCTCGGGCAGCGGCACGGCCGTGACCGACAAACCATCGCGCTCGTGCAGCACCAGGCGCACCCGCATCCGCGGCGCAGAGAAGTCGTGCAGACTGTCCTGAACAAAGCGGCGAATGCTCGCCTCATCGGCTGCAATGTTGAAATAGCGGGCGGAGAGCAGAAGGCGCTCAACGTGCCGATCCAAGAGCCAAAAACCCTTGTCCTGCTCCCAAAGCATCGTCTCGATCAGCGCGACGGGTTCGACCGGATCGGTAAGGAATTTCAGCTTCAGCAGGGCCTCGTTGTACTCGGCGGCAAGTTCGCTATCCGCAACGATGCCGCTGCCAATGCCGACCTTACCCTGACCGTCCTTGCCGATGACGGCGGTGCGGATGGCAACGTTGAAACGGAAATCCCCGCTCGGGGCAATGTAGCCAATCGAGCCGGTGTAGACGCCGCGGGGACCGGATTCGAGCTCGCGGATGATTTCCATAGCTCGAATTTTTGGGGCACCGGTGACCGAGCCGCAGGGAAAGAGGTTCCGTATCGCCTCGAGCGGCGTGACTTCTGGCTTCATCCGCGCGGTGATGCCGGAGGTCATCTGGTGCAGGGTGCGGTAGGTTTCGACGGTGAAGAGGTCGGTGACGGTGACGCTGCCAATTTCGCTGATGCGGCTGAGATCGTTGCGCAGGAGATCGACGATCATCAGGTTTTCGGCACGGCTTTTTGGGTCACCGGCAAGCGCGGCAACGCCCGCTTCGTCCTCGGCAACGGTACGGCCGCGAGCAAGCGTGCCTTTCATCGGGCGAGCCGAAAGACGGCCATTTCGACTTTCGACAAAGAGTTCGGGGGAGCGTGAGAGAATGGTCTCGGCACCGGTCTCGACCAAGGCGCCGTACGCCACGGGCTGCTTCAGCGCAAGGTCGCGATAGAGCGCCACGGCATCGCCATCGAGGGTGAAACGGGCTTGGAAGGTAAGGTTCACCTGATAGGCGTCGCCCGCCCCGATATAGGCCTTGATCGCGTCGAAGGCGCGGCCGTATTGGCCAATATCCATATCGAGGGCCAGTTGCCCGGCGCTGCCGGAGAGGCCCTGGGCCTCGGCTTCGATATAGTCCGACGCTTCCGATACGGTCAGCCTTCTGGGGGCACGGTAGAGCCCCAGCCAGAGCAGCGGATGTTCCGGGCGCTGCTGTAAAAGCGGTCGCAGCCGTTCCTCGAACAGCAAGCCGAGCTCATACGCAAAATAGCCTGCGATCCAGTACCCCTCTGCTCTCGCTGTCTCGATGCGGTCAAGCGCCGCGAGCGCTTCCGCGGGCGTAAACGCCGTCAGCTCTTCGATCGGCGAAGTGAAGAGAAGGCTCTCGCCATCCGGCGCGAGGGCGTCATGCAAGAAGATCGAGCCAGGAGCAATCATGGATGCACCAAACTGCAGCGAGACCGGATTGGCAAGGCGGCACTGTGATATCCAGACCGGCGGTGCGAGGTCGCGAGGCCCACCCCAGTGTTCGCGTCCAGCTTGGTGTGTGAAGTGGCGTCGCGGCGTGAAAGAAGAGCATCCAAAAGCGACCGCGGGAGATCCCCTGCGATTCAATCAGACGCGCGCCGCTCTAAACGAGTCCGCAAGGATGCATTCTCGCCGAGCCCGCGATACCGGAGCGCGCAAAACAAAGGCCGGATCGCGCTGCCGACCCGGCCTTTGCCGTTCATCGCCGCCCCGATTTGGGGCGCGGCAGTCAGTTGCCGTTCAGCGAGAAGGCGTAGAACTGGTTGTTGTTGCCGTCATACGGCAGCTTGCGCTCCCGGGTGTCGTAGCCGCTGCCCCAGTAAACGGTGCCGTTCACGATTGCCGCGCCCGACCAGACCGCGCCGCCGCTGCCGAAGGCCCATTTGACCTCGCCGGTCCTGGCGTCAAGGGCATAGAAATTGCCGCCCGAGGAGCCCGAATAGACAACGCCATTGGCCGCGGAGAGGAAGCCGTCGGTGATGTACTTCTGGGCCTCGGGAGCGGCAGTCTGCCAGACGGTCTTGCCGGTGGCGGCATCGAGCGCCACGAACAGGCCGCCGGTGGTGGTCTTCTTCTGCCCGTCATAGGTCGTGTAGGTATATGACTTGTGGCTGCCATTGGTGATCGCGGCATAGATGCGCTGGCCATCGGTGGCAGTGCCCCACTCGATGCCGCCAAGCACGCCGCCGGGGCCGGCCTGGGTCGCCCAGATCTCCTTGCCGGTGGCCGCGTCGAGGGCATAGTACATGCCGCTCTTCTGGCCGGCACCAACCAGTTCGGTCGCCTTGCCGTCGATCATGGTGGTGAACAGCTGCGCCCCATCGCCAAAGTCGAAGTCGGGCGACGAATTGGGGTCGGCCATGGTCCAGGTGTCGGCGCGCAGGGTGCTGTGGGCCCAGGCGACCTTGCCCGTCTTCATGTCCAGTGCCACGATGCTGTCGATGTAGTTATCGTCAGGCAATGCTTTGCAGTTGGTATCCCCCGGGTTGACGCAGTAGCCGGCTGGAACGGAGTAGCTGTTGCCGGTGGTAACGTAGATTAGCCCGGTTTTGTGGTCGATTGCCGGCTGAGTGCTCCACACAGCTGCACCGTTGAAGCCCTCGGGCACCATGTAGGTCTTCCACAGGATCTTGCCGGTCTTGAGATCAAGCGCGTCGACCGAGCCGCGGAAGGTCGGAGTGACGTTGGTGTGTTCGGTCTTGGACGACACGTCGACATAGACGATGCCGTTATCGATCGTTGCACCGCCGGTCACGATAGCGACGTTCTGGGGGTCGACTACCGTCTTCCAAAGCACTTTGCCGGTCTCGGCATCGACCGCGAACTCGTACGCAGTGCCCAGCCCCTCGGTCATGAGATTGCCGGTGCCGAACACCAGCACGCCGTTGGCGTAGGCCGGGCTTGAGCGCGAGGCCGCACCGGTCTCGCCGGTGAGCTGGCCGACATCATCCGACCAGATGGCCTTGCCGGTCTTGGTGTCGATGGCCCAGAGCTTGCCGCCCCAGTCCGGAACATAGGCAACCCCGTTGACCACGGTCGCCGTGGCGGAGACGTCGCCGGCAGTCGTAAAGGTCCATTTGGGCTTCAAGGTGCCCACATTGTCGGCGTTGATAGTGTGCTCGCCCGCGGCGTACCGGGTGTTCTGGTTGTTCTGCCCACCGCTAACCCAGTCCGCTTGGACCGGGACACCGAGGTTGGCGGCGCCTGCCGAAGCGTCGGCTGCAAACACCGCCGTCCCCGCAAGCAAGGCGGCCATTGCCCCGGCGAGCGCTGCCAGCCCCATGGGGGCAACGACAGCGCAGAAGTTCGCCTTCCGTGCGCGCGGCACAGTCGAATTCGTCATTTGGTATTTTCCTTTAAGTTCGTTTGTTCGATCGCACTCGCGATCGAACAAACGAGATCGGTAGAGCTCCGCTTGAGCCCGCCCGGCGCTCGCGCAAGACCATGTCAGAATAGGGAAGCCCTATGCACTGCCAGGCCGGCCCGCGTTGCGCCGGCGCCAAACGACTATCCCTAAGCGTCCGTCCAGGACAGGCGGATCACGCCCTGTTGTTTGAAACCCACCGTTCGGGTTCGCTGAACAGGTTTTGCCTTGGATGACCGGCCCCGCCCGTAAGTTTTTAGGCGGTGGTGTAAGCCCCGTAGCGCTCCGGCGGGTCGCGCCAGGGCGAGCGGTCCGCAAAATGCAGGAGATGCCGTTGAGCACCCGCCGGCCGCCGGTTCGGGCCCATGATCCAACCCCGCCTCAGCGACAATCGCGCGCAGATCGACGCGCAGCATCTCGCCGGTGCCGCAGCGCGAGCAGCCGAAGGGCGGCGGATCCCGCGCTGCGCGATCGCCGCCCTCGGCAAACAGCTTAACAGGAGTTGCGCTCGTAGGGGCGAGAGCTATTATGGGTTTTCGCCGTTCCGATGCGCTACACTCCCCGACGGTGTCGCAAGGTCTTACCCTGCGGCGCGGGCCCTCAAGGCTCCGCGCAGTCGCTCGGCGGTCGCCTCGGCGTCTGCGTCCCTGATCGGAAAGAGCCTTGTGATTCGGTCTCCCCTGCTGTCGTTCCGCAACTCTGTGCCGGTGAAGCTCGCCGTCGTCGCAACAATTGTCCTCGTCGCCTTCGCTTCTTTGCGAATGCTGAGCCTTGATCGTCTCGCCGCGGTGAATGCCGCCTCCGAGCAGGTCGGAGATCGCTGGCTCCAATCTGTGGGCGCTCTCGGCAACCTCACACATCACATCGCCGATGTTCGGATCCTTGAGGACGAGGCCCCTGTCGGAGATGCCCAACTTGGACTGGGCACCAATGGAGGCGCTGATCGGCAAGCTCTCGACCGCGTCAACAAGGATATCGAGCGGTATCAATCATTGCAGCATGACGCCCAGGAACAGGCGGCCTTCGGAATGTTTCTGGCGGCATGGGCGGAGCACCGCCGGGATGCACAGCAGTTCGAGTCGCTCGCCGGCGGCGAACGGTGGGCGCAACTGGATGCCGCGTCTGCGGGAGCCGCCCGTGCAAGCTACGCACGCGCCAGCGACGCTTTGCGCCAGCTGGCAGAGCGTACCGAAACCAGGGCGGAATCGGCCGGCAGGATCGCCGCCGACCGCATCGCCGAGGCTCAACGCTTCATCTCGGACATGATTTTGGCAACCCTCGCGCTTTTTGGCGCGATTGCCGTCTATCTCTGGCGTTCGTTCTCGCGCCCACTTCTCGAGCTTGCCGGCCAAATGCGACTGCTGGCAAGGCATGAAACCAGCCTGACGATTCCGTACGAAAGCCGTCGGGACGAAATCGGGGAGATTGCGCGCTCGCTAGTCGTATTTCGGCGCAACATCATCGAGCTGCTGGAATCGCGCAGAGCGCTCGCTCAGCAGGCCGAGATTCTGGCCGGCCTGCTCGATAAAGAGCGAGCGCTCGCGACCGAGCAGCGCAATTTCATAACGACGATGTCGCATGAGTTCCGCACGCCGCTCACCTTGATCGACGGAAATGCGCAGCGCCTGCTTGCAACCAAGGACGTGACCCACGTCCAAGCCGCTGACCGCGCGCACAGGATCAGGACGGCTGTGTTTCAGATGACGAGCCTCGTGGCCAGTCTGACGAGTGCAATGGAGATGAGCGACAGCTCGGTCGCCTTGAGAACGCGATCGTTCGACCTCGCCAAATTGCTGCGCGACCTCGTCGCCTACTACCGCGCCGTCGGGGACCACGGCTCGATCGAGGAAAAGCTTGGCCACTTGCCGCAAGAGATTACCGGCGATCCGGAACTCCTTCACTACGCCTTCAGCAACCTCGTCTCGAACGCCTTCAAATACTCGCCAGGAAGCGGCAGCGTCACGCTCAGGGCGGGGATGAAGGACGACTTCGTCGAAGTGGCGGTCGAGGACAAAGGGATCGGCATACCACCCAACGAGATCGATCGGGTGCGCGAGCGGTTTTATCGCGGCAGCAACGTTGACGCTTTCCCAGGCACCGGGGTGGGACTGCACCTTGTCGACAGGATCGTCCGGCAGCATTCCGGCTGCCTTAATATCGACAGTGGACTCGGCCAAGGTACCTGCGTGACAGTCCGCTTGCCTATCGAAGGAGAGGGACAAACGCTGGGGGATCAGCAGGTTGACCCGAATTCTTTGCGTGGAGGACGACACCGAGACGGCGAGCCTCCTCCATGAAGCCCTGAGCGATCTCGGCTACGGTGTCGAGCGTGCAGCCGATGGTGAGCAGGCATTGGCCGCCATCATTTCAACGCCGCCCGACCTCGTCATTTGCGACGTGCGCATGCCGAAAATGAACGGCTTCGAACTGCTGGAGCGCTTGGTGACGGCTGGTCCGGCTTTCGCCGAAATCCCGTTTGTGTTCCTCACCGCGCTCGGCGATCGGGACAGCGAACTGACGGGGCGCAAGCTCGGCGCCGATGATTACCTGACCAAGCCCGTTGATTTCGAAATGCTCGGCATCGTCGTCGAGAATCGATTGCGGCGTCGAAACGACGCTTCCACGCCCCAATCCGAATCTCCTCTCACCGACCGGGAGCGGGAGGTACTGACCTGGGTCGGACGCGGCAAGACGTCGGCGGAAATCGCTATCATCCTTGGCCTTCGCGAGCGAACCGTCAACTTTCACTGCGACGAGGCGATGAAGCGCCTTGACGTCAACAATCGCACGCAGGCTGTCGCCGAGGCGATTGCCAATGGCCTGATCACTACTTGAAGGCTGCGCCGCCGCGAGCCCTCGCCCCGGCCCTTGACAGTTTCCCGCAAGTATCGCGGGGCCTCCAACAGTAAGTCGGAGGCCTTGCGTTGCCGTGTCCGCCTCGCGGCGTGCGGGGAATCGCCTCCCCTGTCAGATCTCGCAGGCTGACGCTGCGCCTTCCTCGGGACATGGTTGCGGGGCCGGGCAACGGCCCGCCTTTTAGAACGGCTCCTGCCATCAAGCTTGAAAGGAATTCGCTATGCTTGGAGTGGGTGACACCCTCCCCCCCGTCACGGGCGTCAACCCAGGCTTCAACAACCACGAAGAGAACAGCGTTTCGGCAACCGAGGAACTGGCGGAGCAGAGCTTTGCCGGAAAGTGGAAGGTGATCTCCTTCTCGTCGGCCGCGCTCAACGGCTGCGGCACATGCAATCCGCATGAAGCCGTGTTGAGCAAGGAAGGCGCCGCCGAGACGACTTCTGCGGTCGTTCGCTTCCCCTCGGTCATCCAGTCTACTGCAATCGCGCTCGAGGCTGCCACGCAGGCGGCTTGAGCGTTTCCGCTCCATCCCCGACGCCGCGTCGGTTCTACCCCGAAACATTGCAGGCCGCCTACATCCCTCCGGCTGATGCTGGCGGGCGGGGCCCCTGCTTTCCCAGAGATAACAATGTCAAATAAACTTACACCCAAGCTCCTTGCTGAGTTCATCGGCACCTTTGCTTTCGTCTTCATTGGCGCAGGCGCCGCATCGATCATCGGCAGCGCCGTCGGCCTCAACGGCATGGCGGCGATCGCCCTTGCCCACGGGCTGACCATCATGGTCTTTATCTTCGCCTATGGCAGTGTGTCGGGGGGGCACTTCAACCCGGCGGTCACCGTCGGCATACTGGCTGCCGGCAAGATCGCGTTGACCGATGCAATCGGCTACATCGTCGCCCAGATTCTCGGCGCCACTGCTGGCGCGCTCGCATTGAAGGTCGTTCTGGGTGGCGCGGCCACTGGGCTCGGCACGCCTGCGCTTGCCCATGGGCTGGCTCTGGGCGCGACAACCCTTACGATTACCCCAGCCGCTGGGTTTGCGATCGAAGCGGTACTGGCCTTCTTTCTGGTAACCGTCGTGCTCAACGCGGCAATCGCCGGGCGCGCCGGGAACCTCGCGCCGCTCGCGATCGGAATGACGCTCTCCCTCAACATCCTCATGGGTGGGGCATTGACGGGCGGCGTCTTCAACCCGGCACGAGCGCTGGGCCCGATGATCGCGACGGGCAATCTCTCCTATGCCTGGCTTTACGTCATCGCCCCGCTGGTGGGTGCCGTAGTCGCGGCCTTCGTCTACATGGGCTTTGCCCGGATCGCCGAGGACGAAATGGCCCCATCCCAGGCGGTCCTCGAGCCGAACGCGTGATCGTTGCGCGAAAGCTGACCACCTGCTGATCCGTCAGCACAGAAATTTGGGGGAGACGGACGCTCATCCGTCCCCCGCCGAGACCTCCCTATCTTGGTATATCAAAGGGTTAGCCCGCCGATCGACGTCGGGATCCCACGCGGATCCACAGGGCGTTGCCGATCGGAGAAATGGGGTAGCGAAATTCTGCACTTTGTGTGCGCGCCGATCACTGCAAATGTCGGCCGTCGCCAACTCGTCCCTGTGAACACCATGGCCTATGTAATTGCTGAACCCTGCGTAGATGTGAAGGACGGCGCGTGCACTGAGGTTTGCCCGGTTGATTGTATTTATGAGGGTGGGCGGATGTTTTACATCCAACCTGAGGAGTGCATTAATTGCGGTCTTTGCCTTTCAGTCTGTCCCGTGGACGCCATCCGGGCGGACGAGGATCTTCCCGCAAGCGAACAGCCCTTCGCTTTGATCAACGCTGAATTCTTTGGGGCAAGCGTTTCGGGGATCGGGACGCCGGGGGGATGGAAAAGGCAACTGAGCGTGGCCATTGATCATCCCGAAATTGCCAGTCGGCCCCTTAAGACTGTCGACTAGCCACAACAGCGGGGCGGCCGCTACGACGTCAACTGGTTGAGATCCTTGCTAAGGATCTCGAGGGCGTGGCCCAAATAGCTTGTCAATGCGGTGGCCGCCGGCGTGAGAGGCCAGCGTTTAGATACAAGCAGGCCGAGTTGAAGGGAATCGAGCCGAGACCCCTTGATGTGGAGGGCGCGAATTGCCCCTGCCCTCAGGTCCTCCTGGAAACCCAGTGCGGTGAAAAACGCAATGCCCACCCCCGACCGGATCAACGGCGCCACCATCATGAGGTTGTTCGTCCGCAGCAGCACACGGCCGATCCGCTCGAAGACCGATAGCTCGACCGAAATCACCGATCGCACGGGTTCGGTGTCAAACTGCAGCATGAGATTGTACTGGGCACATTCGGTCAGCGTGACATCCCGCTGGGCCGCTAGGCGGTGATCGGCGGCGACCATCGCCATGATCGGCATCGGCACCCCGGCGCAAAACGACAGGTCCTCGGCATGGGGCAGCCCAAAGGTGATGCCGATGTCGGCATCACCCATGGCAACGGCGTTGGATACGCGCAAGTGCCCCTCGGTGCGCACTTCGAACTCGACCTCCGGATTCCTGGCATGGAATCGCGACAACAGGTCGGGCAGAAACCGAACCACCAGGCTATCGAGCGCAGCAATGCGGATGACACCGGTCCGTCGCCCTTGCAGCGCATCGACCTCTCCCTGCAGGCGCGCAAACTCCTTCAGCGTCGCCTCGGCGTGCGCCAACACGAGCCTGCCGACATGGGTCAGGCGAAGGCCGTTCGGCAGACGCTGGAAAACCGGCTCACCGATCTCCAATTCCAATTTCTGGATCTGCCGGCTGACGGCAGACGCGGCAACATGCAAATCCTCGCTGGCCTGCCGGATGGAACCTGCCCGAGCCACCGCGACGAAATACTTCAGCACCGCGGCGTGCATTGGCATACTCCTGACCCAAACCGTTGAGGATTAACATCCTTTCCAGATAGGTGCACGTTTTTCCTGAAAAGCTCGGACGCCTTCGGCTGCGTCGGCCGAGGTCAAGGCGGCCATCACCGCCGGAAGCTTCAATGCCAGCGCCTCGTCGAGCGGCAGGTGCATGGTCCGATTCACCGTCTGCTTGGCGGCCCGCAGTGACAGGGGGGCACACCCGAGAATGGTGTCGACCCAGCGGGCCACCATGGCATCAAGCTCCGCGGGGGGCACCACCTCGTTCACCAAGCCGAATTCGGCGAGCCGCGCCGCCTTCACACGCTTGCCGGTGAGCAGCATTTCCATCGCCAGGTTATGCGGCAGCTTGCGGGGCAACCGGACCATGCCGCCGTCGAGCGGCATGCGACCAACCCGCGCCTCGGGGAGGCCCATCTCGGCATTCTCGCTCGCCAGCACAATATCGCATCCGAGCACCATTTCGAATCCGCCGCCCAGCGCAAAGCCGTTCACACGGGCGATCACCGGAATATCAAGTGTGCACCGACAGGCAATGCCGCCAAAGCCCGCCAGCCGCGGCGTGGCCCAGTATTCAAGCCCCGATTTCGACACATCCTTCATATCCGCGCCGGCGCAAAATGCCTTGTCACCAGCCCCGGTCAGGACAACGCAGCGCACCGACCGGCTGGCCTCAATCTCCTGCCAGATCTCCTCAAGCCTGGCTTCGGTCGAGCCGTCGATGGCGTTCATTCGTTCCGGGCGATCGATCACGATGCGGGCGACATGATCTTCAATAGAGAACCGGACGGTCACGCCACCCCCTCCGCTGCCTCGAGTGCAGAGGCGCCAAAAATCTCTGCATTGTGTTCGCCGAGCTGGGGCGGCAGTTGCCGGATGGCGAGCGGGGCAGCGGACATGTCGATCGGCGAGGCAATCAACCGGATCGGGCCGGAGGCGCTGCGCCCTGCCTCGATGATCATCCGATTGGCAATCGTCTGTTCATCCTCCAGGGCCTCGGCCATCGAACGCACGGGGGCGCAGAGGATGTCCACCTCCTCAAGCCGCTTGAGCCAGTATTCGGCATCGCGCTTGGCGAAATGCGCCCGGAAGATTTCCTGCAGCTCGGCCCGGTGAACGGACTGAGCGTCGAAGTCCTTGTAGCGCTCGCGCTGCGAGAGGTCCTCGATCTCAAGCGCCTGACAGATGTCCTGCAACGGGTTCTTCTTGAAGGCGCCGACCATTACGATCGGCCGCGTCGAAGTTTGATATACCCCGGTTAGCGGGAAGCGAGCCCAGTTGAGGTCGCGCTTGCGCATCATCCACACCGCAGCCTCCTGCATTTGCATGGCGAGCATCGAATTGTAGAGGCTGACGCTCACCTGTTGCCCTTGGCCGGTCTTGTCGCGCTGCAGCAAGGCGAGAAGGACGCCTTGGACCAGGTGCATGCCGGCGGTGTAGTCACAAAGGGAGGTCGAATAGATCGACAGCGGCAGCCCCGGTTCGGAAGTACGATCCATTACACCGGTAACCGCCTGGGCCAGGATGTCCTGTCCGCCTTTGTGCACATTGGGCCCAGCGAGTCCGAAGCCCGAGCCGATCGCGAAGATGAGCCGTGGGTTGCGGGCCTTGAGTTCCTCGTACCCGAACCCCATCCGCTCCATGACGCCCGGCCTGAAATTACTGACGACGACGTCAGCCTCATCAAGCAGCGCCAGCACACGCGCCTTTTCCACGGGGGACTTAAGGTCGGCGGTGACGCTCTTCTTGTTGCGGTTGAGGGAGGAGAATACCGGGTTAGTGAGGCCATCGGGGTCGGAGCCGAGCGACCAGCGGGAGAGATCGCCGGTTTTCTCCTTCTCTATCTTGATCACCTCGGCGCCATAGTCGGCCAGCACCTGGGTGCAGCTCGGGCCGAGCATGACCTGCGTGAAATCCACGACGCGAACGCCGCTCAAGGGCAAAACGCTCATTCGGCGGCCTCCAAGAATGTTGCATTGCTGGAAGGGATGTCGCCCGGGTCAGCGCCTTGGGCCCGCAGCTTGCGCTGCACGGCTCCAACATCGATGTCTCGCACAAGGCGACCCGAGTTCAGCGCCTCGACGGCCGCCACGCCCGCCGCCTCGCCCATCGCCATGCATGGCGGGATTTCGCGGCTCATGCGCTGGGCCGCCGCGGTCGCCGAATAGTGTCGGCCGGCGACCAACAACTGATCGACCTCCCGCGGCAGCATGGCCCGATAGGGGGTGTAGTAGTCGCGCCCGCGACACACGCTATCGGCAAAATGCCGCCGGCTGGCGACGTCCTCCTTAGTGACGACGTACTCGCCTTCCAGGAGGCGAGTCTGGCGCACGCCTGTCTGCGGCGCGAAATCGACCACGTAGGCCTTTTCGAACCCCGGCATGCTCTTCCGAGCGAAATCGAGCAACCGCTCAATGCGTCCGCGCCCCTCGAGCTCGGCCCTGGTCAAATCGGCCACGCTCAGACCGCTCAGCTTGGGCATGTGCGGGCAGTTAAGCCAGACCACGCCCGGCAACGGTGTCTTGAGCCACCAATGCGACCAGCAGCCGCCAATCAGCCGCTTGGCTTCGTGGTCGAGGCGCTTGAATTCCTCCGGGGACTCGAATTCGAAGGCGACGGCCGCCTCTGTGTCGACCCCGCCCCAGCGCGATACGGTGGTAAGGATAAAGGTGTCTTCCTGGAACTTGGCTCCCGCGCTTGCCGCCACATCGAGGTCGCCGGTGGTGTCGATGACGACATCGCCCAGGATCGCCTCTCGCCCCCCCTTGGTCTCGCAGATAACACCTCGGATACGACCATCCTCGACGATCGCGGACGAGAACCAGCTATGGGTGCGCAGCGTAACCCCGGATTCGCCGATTACCTCATAACTCGCGCGCTTGAAGGCATCGGGATCGAAGGCGGCCGCATAGCAGACCGGATGCGGCACCGAGTGAGTGTTGAAATCGAAGAGGCCCCACCGCGACCACTTGCGCCACGTCTCCTGCGTTTCGCGAACCTCGGGCTGGCGATCGCTATCGGGCGGCGTTACGCAGAGACCCAGGCGTTGCATGCGCCCGATCATCTCCATGCAGATGCCCTGTACCGAAACCTCGAGGCCGTTGGACATATCATCGAGGACGAGGACCATGCCGCCGGCCGCGAGGCCGCCGAGATAGGGATAACGCTCAAGCAGTATAACGTTGGCGCCATTGCGCGCCGCAGATACCGCAGCCGATATCCCCGCCGGGCCGCCGCCCACGACCACCACTTCGGCGCGGGCGGCGACGGGAACCCGGCGCGCCATCTCGCTGATGCTGTCCATCAACTTCTCCAATAAATTTTATACTCAGCCGACTACTGGCGATTTCCAGCGAATGAGGCGCGCCTCTGCCAAACTGACGATCGAGAAAAGCAGCACCGCCAACAGCGCAGCCACGAGAACGGTCGCGTAAAGCAGCGACGACCGAAAGTTATAGGTCGCCTCGATGATGAGGGCACCAAGCCCGAAGCTGGAACCGATCCACTCCGCCACGATCGCGCCGATCACACAGGTGGTGGCGGCGATCTTCAAGGCGGCGAAGAGGAACGGCAGCGAGCTCGGGAGCCGCAGCTTCCAGAAAATCTCAGATTTTTTCGCTGACAGGACCCGCATCAGATCGAGCGCCGCCGGGCTGACGGCCCGCAACCCTCGCACCATGTTCACAAGCGTCGGAAAGAAGCAGATCAGCGCCGCGATGATGATCTTGGGGGTGAATCCATTGCCGAACAGAAGCACCAGGATTGGAGCCAGCGCGATGATCGGAACAGTGTGCATGAAGACCGCGACCGGATAGAAGGCGCGCTCGGCGGTTGGGCTGTGCACGAACCAGACGGCTACGACAATTGCGACCAGGTTGCCAAAGAAGAAGCCCAGCAACGCCTCGAACACCGTCGGCCAGACATTGGTCCAGAGCGTTTGTCCATTGTCCCGGAACGCGGCCAGGACTTCCACCGGGCTCGGCGCCATATAGCTTGGCACGTGAAAGCCGGCCGTGATGATCTCCCAGATCACTACCAGGCCCAGGACCGCGGCAATGGCGGGCCACCGCCTGGAGGCGATCATCCAAAGCGCCCTCGATTTGCCCGGATATCGGGAAGGCGTGGCGATTGCGATGTCGGCCATCAACATTCCTCCAGCAACTGGCGAAGATGGGCGGTGATCTGCACGAACTCCAGCGTGTCGCGCACCTTGAGGCGGCGCGGAAATGGCAGTTCGACCGGCACGTATTCGCGCACCCTTCCCGGATTTGCGGCGAGCACCAACACCTTCTGACCGAGGAATACCGCCTCTGGGATGGAGTGGGTGACGAAGACGATCGTGGTTCCCGTCTCCTGCCAAATGCGCAGCAGCTCTTCGTTGAGCTTGTCGCGCGTTATCTCGTCGAGCGCCCCGAAGGGTTCGTCCATCAGCAGGATGCGAGGGCGGGTCACGAGGGCTCGCGCGATCGCTACCCGCTGGCGCATGCCGCCCGACAGTTCTTCCGGAAGAGCCTTTTCGCGGCCCTTCAAGCCGACGAGGTCGAGGAGTTCGGCGGGATCGGCATGTTTGGGCGCGCCCCCACCTACCTCGAGCGGCAGCCGGACATTGTCGATTGCGCTGCGCCAGGGCAACAGCGTGGCGTCCTGGAACACGAAAGCAAAGTCACGTGCTTCCCGTGCGAGGCGAGGGGAACGGCCGAAAATCGAGATCTCGCCGGCAGCCGCAGGTACTAGGTCGGCAAGTGCCCGAAGCAAGGTCGACTTGCCGCACCCTGATGGCCCGAGCATCGTCACCAGCCCACCGGTCGGGATGGTGACATTCACTCCCGCGAGAGCGGTGACCCCCTTGCCGCCAGCGCCAAAGACCACATCGAGATTTTCGACGCTGATCGCCGGGTGCGCTCCGGCCTGCCGTGTGAGTTCGACCGCGAGTTGGTTCACAGTCACCTCCTGCCCTGTCCGACCTAGACGGCAACCTGCTGGCGCGTAGCCAGCGTCGCGTCCAGGATCGCCGTCGTCATCACGTCGTCGACGGTTGGGACGCTGTTGGTGAATTGCTTGAGGTCCTTGTAGGTCGAAAGCTGCGCCGCCCAGTTGTCGCGGTTCATTGCCCCCCAGCCTTCCGTCTTGGTGACATCAGTGAAGGAAAAATCCATCAGCGACCCAACAGCCTTGAGCTCGCTTGCCCTATCGAGGATCGGATAGGTGGCGACGAGGATGTCGACCGCCTCTTCGCGGTTCTTGCGCGCGTAGCCCCATCCACGTGCCGTCGCCCTGACATAGGCCTCGAGAATCTTGGGCTGCTCGCTGATTATCTTATCGGTGGAGAAGTAGACGTTGGCATAAAGATGAATGCCGGTATCCCAGAGCGACATGTCGACGCGTTTGTCCCCGATGACCTTGAGGGCATTGACGTTCGTGAGCCAACCGGTCACGGCCTGAACTTGGCCCGTCATCAACTGGTTCATATCCGACCCCATGTTGACCACGTTGACCTGGCTCGGGTCGATATTGTTCTTGGCCAGCAAGGCTTTGACCAGGATGACCGCCGTCGGCTGCGTCGCCACGGTCTTGCCGATCATGTCCTTCGGCTCGCGGATCGGCGCGTCGGACAGTGAGAAGAACGTGAACGGATGCTTCTGAAAGCCGGCCGCAAAGGCCTTGACCGGAATGCCGGCCGAGCGCGCGAGCATTACCGCAGGACTGGACGAGGTCTGACCCGAGGTCTGCTGGCCCGACGCGACCCCGGCTACGCCATCGATATTCGGGCCACCGAGGACGATTTCGAGCTCGAGGCCTTCATCCGCAAAGAAGCCCTTTTTCATCGCGACCGTCTCACCGAGGACGCCATCGGAAGCCAGCCAGCCCAGCTGGAGCGTGACCTTGGTCAGGTCAGAACCCTGCCCTTTAACCGTCAGAACAGAACTTCCACCAATGCTCAGGCCCAAGGCGGCAGCCCCGCGCAGCATTCCCCGGCGATTCATCATGATGTGCCCCACTTTCACCCCCTGCCGTCAAACCGTCCGAGCGCCCCCCGAGGCCACAGTCACGGCTCTTTGTTGAGGAGCATGATCCAGAAGGGCGTTCTGTTGAAGTGCAATGAATCGTTCTACTTGTTGCCAAAAAGGCAACGAGTTTCGAGCAAGCCTTCCTGTGGAACGGCGCAGTCAGTTGCCCCCATCCCGATCAGGAGGATCAAAGACTTAACACGCCGATCGGCTCGGGACCCCGCCGATCCCACCGGCAACCTCCTGATAGACCCGGCGCGTGGAAACGGCGACGAATGGCATGGTACCTCCCGAATGCCTACGTACCGGTGTGGCCTGACCAGTTTGGACGTAATCGTTCCGCCGCCGGGGGCGCTTCGTTAGCGACCCGCCCCGTGAGTCTGCCAGGGATTTGCCTCGCCGGGACTGAAACCTTATGGTCGTCTCGTTGGGTGGATTGGATCGGGCGGGATGATCAGGCGGTATACGGCAGGCAGCAATTCCTGGCGCTTCGAGGACCTGAGGGAACTGCTGGCCAAGGCCACGCCCGAGCGCTCCGGCGACCGGCTGGCCGGGATTGCCGCAGAGACCTCGGTGGAGCGCGTCGCGGCCCGGTTCTGCCTCTCAGAGGTGCCGCTTCGCAGCTTTCTTGCCGAGCTGGTTATCCCCTACGAAGATGACGAGGTCACGCGCCTGATCGTCGACACGCACGACGCCGCCGCCTTCGCCCCGGTTTCGCACATGACTGTCGGCGAGTTCCGGGAATGGCTGCTTGCCTATGAGACGACGGCCGAAACGCTCGCCGCCGTCGCGCCGGGGCTGATGCCGGAGATGGTCGCCGCGGTCTCCAAGATCATGCGCAATGCCGACCTGATCGCCGTCGCAGGCAAATGCCGGACGGTCACGGCGTTTCGCACCACCATCGGCCTCGAGGGCCGCCTGGCGAGCCGGCTGCAGCCCAACCACCCGTTCGATGACCCGAGAGGCATCGCGGGTTCGATCCTCGACGGGCTTTGCTACGGGGTTGGCGATGCCGTGATCGGCATCAATCCGGCCGGCGACAGCGTCGATGGCGCGATCAGCCTCCTGCGACTCGTCGATGACCTGCGCGAACGCTTCAGCATCCCGGCCCAGTCCTGCGTGTTGACGCACGTCACCAATAGCCTCGAGGCAATCGAGCGCGGGGCGCCGGTCGATCTCATTTTCCAGTCCATCGCCGGCACCGAAGCGGCAAATCGCGGCTTCGGCATCGATCTGGCGCTGCTGGCCGAGGCCCAGGCGGCCGCGGCTTCGCTGCATCGCGGCACCATCGGCGATAACGTCATGTACTTCGAGACCGGCCAAGGCACGGCGCTGTCGGCAGGCGCGCATGGGGGCGTCGATCAGCAGACGCTCGAGGCCAGGGCCTACGCCGTGGCCCGACAGTTTCGGCCGCTGCTCGTCAATACCGTGGTCGGCTTCATCGGTCCCGAATATCTCTACGACGGCAAGCAGATCATCCGCGCGGCGCTCGAAGACAATTTCTGCGGCAAGCTGCTGGGCCTGCCGATGGGGTGCGACGCCTGCTACACCAACCATGCCGAAGCCGACCAGAGCGACATGGACAATCTCATGGTCCTGCTTGGCACGGCGGGAACCACTTTCCTCATTGCCGTTCCGGGCACCGACGACGTGATGCTGAACTATCAAAGCCTCGCCTTCCATGACATCGTCGCCCTGCGGCGGCTGCTGAATTTGCGCCCTGCCCCCGAGTTCGAGGCGTGGCTGAGCGGCATGAACATTCTCGATGACGGCGGCCGCCTGGCTCCCCGCGACGGTTTTGCGGCCGGGCTGATCGGCCGGTTTGAAGCATGACCGAGCGATCGCTGCGGGCCGATCCGTTCGCGGCTTTCCGTGGCCTGACTCCGGCCCGCATCGGCCTTGGTCGCTCCGGCGACGCGATACTGACGCAGGACCTCCTGGCCCTGCAGATGGCGCATGCACGGGCGCGAGACGCGATCCACGCCGCCGCCGACTTCGCCCAACTGGCCCGGCAGCTCGCTGATCTCAAGCCGGTCGTCGTGCAGTCGAGAGCCCCCGACCGTGCCGCGTACCTGCTGAATCCGGACCTCGGCCGGCAGCTCGATCCCACTGCGGCCGCAGAGCTTCCTTCCGGCTCCGCGGACGTCGCCTTCGTCCTTGGCGACGGCCTTTCGGCCTCGGCACTCGATACCCACGGCGAGCCGGTGCTGCGCGCCTGCCTTGCGCGGCTGGGGCAGTTTTCCGTCGCCCGACCCGTGCTTGCGCGGCAGGCCCGGGTGGCGCTCGGCGACGAGATCGGCGAGCGGCTCGGCGCAAAAATCGTGGTGATGCTGCTTGGCGAGCGGCCCGGGCTTTCGGTTCCCGACAGCCTCGGCGCCTATCTGACCTACGCGCCGCGCAAGGGGCGCCGGGATTCCGAGCGCAATTGCGTATCGAACATCCACGCCAGCGGCCTCGCCCACGAACAGGCGGCTGACAAGATCTGCTGGCTCATCCGCGAGGCCCTGCGACGCGGCGTAACCGGCATCGAGTTGAAGGACGAGGCGGAGGCGTCCGCGCAAAGTCGGCTGCCGTAACGACGACGGATCATGCAGTCACTGGTCTAAAGGGCAAGCCGGTCGTCTTGACGGCAACCGGCGGCTCCGAGCGCCACGCGCTGCTGGAGCGGGCAACCCTGCAATGGCACCCCGCCTACCAGAAGACCGAGAGGGTGTGAGCCATGGGCATCATTAACGAAGCCCCCCCTGACCGCGTTCGGCCGCGAGATCAAGCCCGAATTCCCGTCCCAGCTACCCAACGCTGCTTCCGCCCGATCGGCGGGGCTGGGCATCAGCCTGGCCGGGGTCGAAAAGAGCTTTGCGTCCACCAGGGTTCTCAAGGGTATCGACCTCGAGGCCGAACCCGGGCAGTTCGTCGCCATCGTTGGCAAAAGCGGCCGCGGCAAGAGCACGCTGCTCCGCTGGTTGATCGGGCTAGATCGCCAGATGCCGGACAGATCCGGTTCTCCTCACCCGGCGGCATGGTGGACGCGCCCGAATGCGCGCATCATGTTCCAGGAACCACGGCTGCTGCCGTAGGCCAAGGTGATAGACAATGTTGCTGTCGGTCTCGGCAATGCTCATCGTAACTGCGAGGCGCCAATAGCCGCTCTCGAGGCGGTTCAACTGACGGAAAAGGCGGATCAATGGCCGGCGCGCCTTTCCGGCGGCCAGCGCCAGCGCGTTTCGCTCGCCGCGAGCTTCGGGCCGTTGACCGCTTAGGGCAATGTCCGCATGGTGAATGGC
>DATJHO010000031.1:0-22289 GCA_035493835.1 Devosiaceae bacterium | reverse complement strand
GTCATTCACCAGGTGCTGCTGTCCGTCGACTTCCACGTGCCGATAGTAGGTCCGGGCGTCGAGGCCCTTCAGACTCAGCACCGGCCCCAGCGCATCACCCTCGCCCGTGTGGTTGTAGACCACGTCCAGAATCACGGCGATGCCGTGCCTGCGGTAAAGGTCGGTCAGCGTCCGCAATTCCTGCGGGCCTCGGGGGGCAAGCCGCGGATCGGGCGCAAAATAGGTGATGGGGTTGTATCCCCAGGCATTAGTGAGTCCCAAGATCGGCAGATGCGCGTCGTCGATGAAGGCGGCAATCGGCATCAGCTCGACCGTATCGACGCCGAGGAACTTGAAATGTTCGATCACCTGGCGCGTGGTCAGCCCGGCAATGGTGCCGCGTAGCGCACCCTGAACGCTCGGATGCCGCATGGTGAAGCCGCGGGCGTTGAGTTCATAGAACATTTGCGGGGCCCTGCGGCGCGGCGAAGCCGGCTGGTTCCGCACACCGACGACCAGCGCCTTGGGCACCAGCGGCGCCGTATCTACGGCATCTTCGCGCGGCAGGCGCAGGCGCGGACTACGCACGAACGGGCGATCGAGCCGTCGGGCATAGGGGTCGACCAGCAGCTTGTTCGGATCGAAATGCAGCCCCTGCGCGGGATCGTAGGGCCCGTCGGCGCGGAAGCCATACTTGGCGCCGGCCCCGATGCCGGCGATCAGCCCGCAATGTATATTGTCGTAGTGTCCATCGAGCTCGAAGCGGTCGATTTCCCGGTCGAGCTCGTCGTAGAGCGACACGTAAAGGGCCGAGGCCGTTTCGGAATAGACGGCAAAGTTCACACCTTCGGCCGTGACCGTAGCGCCGAGGGCGGCAGGGCTGCCGCTCTGTGGAGCGATCTGAGGTCTCAATTGCGGCGGCGCGCTAGGTAATAACGGAGGGAGCGGCGCGGCCGGTTCGCTGCCGGACTCCGGCGAGCTGCTCTGCGAGTTCAATGAGGGGCTTAAGGGCAGACTGGGTGTCGAGGTCGTGCTGTCCATGCGGGGGCTCGTACCGTTCCAGATAGAGGCGCAACGTTGCCCCTACCGTACCGGTTCCACTTAGCCTGACGACGATGCGGCTGCCGTCGGCAAAGCCAATGCGGATGCCCTGCTTGCCGCTCACCGAGCCGTCGATCGGATCGTTGTAGGTGAAGTCATCGGCATAAGCCACGCGCAGGCCGCCGAAGGTTTGCCCCACAAGTTGCGGCAGGCTGGCGCGCAGGTCATCGACCAGGGCGTTGGCGATGCCCGCATCGACCTCCTCATAATCGTGGCGCGTGTAGTAGTTGCGGCCATATTTGGCCCAATGATCCTTGACGATGGTATCAACGCTCTGCTGCCGCACGGCCAGCACGTTGAGCCAGAGTAGCACCGCCCAGAGCCCGTCCTTTTCGCGCACATGGTTGGACCCGGTGCCGGCGCTCTCCTCGCCGCAGATGGTGACCCGGCCGGCATCGAGCAGATTGCCGAAGAATTTCCAGCCGGTCGGAGTCTCGTGCATTTCGATGCCGAGCTTTTCCGCGACGCGGTCAGCGGCGGCGCTGGTCGGCATGGAGCGGGCAATGCCGGCCAATCCTTCGCTGTAGCCGGGCGCCAGATGGGCATTGGCCGCGAGCAGGGCCAGCGAGTCCGAGGGCGTAACGAACCGACCGCGCCCGATGATGAGGTTGCGGTCGCCATCGCCATCCGAAGCCGCCCCGAAATCCGGGGCATCGGGGCCCATAAGCAGGTCGAAGAGCGGCTTGGCGTGAACGAGATTCGGATCGGGATGCCCGCCGCCGAAATCGGGCAGCGGCGTTCCGTTGATGACGGTGCCGGCCGGCGCCCCCAGCAAATCCTCGAAAATCCGGTGCGCGTAGGGACCGGTCACCGCATGCATGGCGTCGAACCGCATGCGGAAGCCGCCCTTGAGCAAATTCGCAATGGCATCGAAATCGAAGAGCGTCTGCATAAGCTCGGCGTAGTCCGCGACGGGATCGATCACCTCGACCGTCATGTTGCCGGACTTCTGCGTGCCGATCGTGGTCAGGTCGATATCGGGGGCATCGCTGGTGAGATAGCGGTCGATCACCTTGCTGCGCGCGAACACCGCGTCGGTGATCTTTTCCGGTGCCGGCCCGCCATTGCCGATATTGTACTTGATGCCGAAATCGCCGTCCGGCCCGCCCGGATTATGGCTGGCCGACAGGATGATGCCGCCGAACGCCTTGTGGTGGCGAACGACATGGCTCAGTCCAGGGGTCGACAGCAGGCCACCCTGCCCCACCAGCGCCCGGCCGAAGCCGTTGGCCGCCGCGATCCGGATGATGCGCTGGATGGCTACGTCGTTGAAATAGCGACCATCCCCGCCGATCACCAGCGTCTTGCCGGCGAAGCCCTCGAGGCTGTCGAAGATCGACTGCACGAAGTTTTCCACATAGTTCGGCTGCTGGAACACCGGAACGCGCTTCCGAAGACCAGATGTGCCGGGCTTCTGGTCGGCGTAGGGAGTGGTCTTGATTTCGATATTGCTCATCACGCATGCCCCAACAACGATGCATATAAATCGGCGTAGCGCTTGGCGCTGTGATCCCACGAGACGTCGGACTTCATGCCGCGCCGCTGCATCTTACGCCACGCTTTCTCATCTGCGTAAAGCGTGACCGTACGGTGGATGGCCTCGCCCAGCGCGTCGATGCTGACCGGGGAGAACTGCACCCCTGTCGCGACTCCGGCATCGACCGCTGCCTCATTGGCATCGATGACGGTATCGGCGAGCCCGCCGACCCGCGCCACGATCGGCACGCAGCCATAGCGCAGGCCGTAGAGCTGGGTCAGTCCGCAGGGCTCGAACCGGGAGGGAATGAGGATGGCGTCCGCCCCGCCCTGGACCATGTGCGACAGGCTTTCGTCATAGCCCCTGACCATTCCTACCCGCCCCGGGTGACGGTCGGCAGCCAATTGCAGCGAGGCCTCGAGAACGGAATCGCCCGACCCAAGAATGACCAGCGTCGCCCCGAGCGACACCAGCAAGTCCACATTGGCGGCGATCAAATCAATGCCCTTCTGGTTGGTGAGGCGGCTCACCACGGCGAACATTGGCGCGTCGGTTTGTTCGAGGCCAAAGCGCGTGCGCAGCATCGCCTTGTTGATGTGCCGCTTGTGCACGGTGTTCGGGGAGTAGTTCTGCACCAGCGCGGCATCGATCGCCGGATCCCAGGCGCACATGTCGATGCCGTTGGTGATGCCGTGCAGCACGTCGGCGCGTGCATTGACCAGCCCCTCGAGCCCAGCCCCGAACGCGGGCGTGCGGATTTCCCGTGCATAGGTGGGACTGACGGTCGTGATTGCGTCTGCCGCCGCAAGGCCCGCCTTGAGATAGCCGACGCCGCCATAATATTCGACGCCTTCCCAATAGGCGTGCGGTGGCAGGTCGAGGCGGCCGAAGATGTCGCTGCCGAAATGCCCCTGGAATACCAGGTTATGGACGGTCAGCACCGTCTTCACCTGGTCCGATGGACCATATTTCACATAGGCAGGCGCCAGGCCCGCCTGCCAGTCATGGGCGTGCAAAATCTGAGGCTGGTAACCCTCGACCAGCCCCAGGGCCAGTTTTCCCGCGACCCAGGACAACGCCGCAAAGCGCTTCCAGTTGTCGCTCCAGTCGCGACCGTCCGGCCCCGCATAGGGCCCACCCGGGCGATCGTAAAGATGGCCGGCATCGAGCACGATGAGGTCGAGGCCGGCAAAGCGCCCCGTGATCAGCCTCGCCGGGCCGTCATAGAGGTCGGCGAATTCGTAGACCACCCGCCCTGCGGCCACCTCGCGCAGGATCGCGGGGTATCCGGGGATGAGGGTGCGCATCGATACGCCATGGGCCGACAAGGCCCCAGGCAGCGCTCCGGCGACGTCCGCGAGGCCGCCCGTTTTGATTAGCGGATAAGCCTCGGAGGCGACCGAGAGAACTTCGATCATTTGCTAGCCAGGTATTTGTCGATCATGCCCTGGGTAACGAGGGTGACGCCCTCTTCCGTCCGGCGGAACCATTTGCGGTCGAAATCGGCGTCCTCACCGACAACCAGCCCATCGGGAACACCGACGCCGCGGTCGATGACGACCCGGTAGAGCCGCGCCCCGCGCCCGATGTTGCAATAAGGCAGCACCACCGCCTCGTGCAGTTCCGAATAGGAGTGGACGCGCGCCCCGGTCGACAGCAGCGTGCGGTTGAGGTGCCCGCCCGAGATGATGCAATCGCCTGAAACCAGCGAATTGACCGCGGTCCCGCGCCGCCCGTCATAGTCGTGCACGAACTTGGCGGGCGGGGTGATCTCGGCATAAGTCCAGATTGGCCAGTCGCGATCGTAGAGGTCGAGTTGCGGCGTCACGTCGGTCAGATCGATGTTGGCGCGCCAATAGGCGTCCACCGTTCCAACGTCGCGCCAATAGGCCACTTGCTCGTTCGAGGAGCGTACGCAGGAGCGGGTGAAGCGGTGCGCCCAGGCGGTGCCGTTCTTTACGATATAGGGAATGATGTCCTTGCCAAAATCGCGGTTCGACCCCTCGGTCGCCGCGTCGCGGCGCAACTGGTCCATCAGGAACCGCGTCTCGAACACATAAATGCCCATGGACGCCAAAGCCGTGTCCGGCTTGTCCGGGATGCCGGGCGGGTCCTTGGGTTTCTCCACGAAATCGATGATCCGGTCGCGGCCATCGACGTGCATCACGCCGAAGGCGGTTGCCTCCATGCGGGGCACTTCGAGACAGCCGATGGTCACGTCCGCGCCGGTATCCACATGCTGGCGCAGCATGATCTCATAGTCCATCTTGTAGATGTGGTCGCCGGCCAGGATCACGATGTAGCGCGAGCCGTAATCCTCGATGATGTCCATGTTCTGGAACACCGCGTCTGCGGTGCCGGCATACCACATGTCCTCCTTGACGCGCTGGCTGGCCGGCAGCACATCGAAACTTTCGTTGCGCTCATGCCGCAGGAAGTTCCAGCCGCGCTGCATGTGGCGGATCAGGCTGTGCGCCTGATACTGGGTGGCGACGGAAATGCGCCGGATGCCCGAGTTGATGGCGTTTGACAGCGCAAAGTCGATGATGCGCGACTTGCCGCCGAAATAGACGGCCGGCTTGGCGCGCCGGTCGGTCAGCTCCATGAGCCTGGTGCCGCGCCCACCCGCAAGCACATAGGCCATCGCCTCACGCGCCAGAGGCGACGGTGTCCGATAGTCAGCCATAGTTTCCCTCCTCCTCGGCCCAACTTGTGCCGGGCTCGTTGTCTTGTGCCCAGCCTGCCAACTCAGCCCCGGTCATGTTTCAGGATCAACGTAGCGAGTGGCGGCAGGTAAAGTTCGGCGGCGGCCGGCCAATGCTCCCCCTCGACCGGCAGCGCCCGGACAGCGCCCTGGTTGCCGGTGTTGGAGCCGCCGTACCAGCCGGCATCGGTGTTGATGCGCTCGCTCCAGTTGCCGGCGGCCGGCATCGGCACCCGATAGTGCTCGCGCGGCACGGGCGTCATGTTGGAGATCACCACGACCGCTTCCTCATTGGGGCTGAAGCGCGCCCAGGCGAATACCGAATTGGCGTGGTCATTGCCGATGAGCCACTGGAAGCCCTCGGGCTCGTTGTCGCGCGCATGGAGCGCCGGCAGTTCGCGATAGGCTTCGTTCAGGTCGGTGACGAGCCGGCGCATGCCCTCGTGCATGCCGGCATCGAGCAGCCACCAGTCGAGTGCCTTGGATTCGTTCCACTCCTCGCGCTGGGCGAATTCCTGGCCCATGAACAGCAGCTTCTTGCCCGGCCAGCCCCACATGAAGCCGTAATAGGCCCGCAGATTGGCGAATTGCTGCCAATCGTCGCCGGGCATCTTGTTGATCAGCGAGCCCTTGCCGTGAACCACCTCGTCGTGGCTGAGCGGCAGCACGAAGTTTTCCGAATAGTTGTAGAGCGAGGCGAAGGTCATGTCGTTGTGGTGGTGCCGCCGGTGCACCGGATCGCGGCTCATGTAACGCAGCGTGTCGTTCATGAACCCCATGTTCCACTTGAATCCGAAGCCCAGCCCGCCAGCGTAGGCCGGGGCGGAAACGCCGCGCCAGGAGGTCGATTCCTCGGCGAGGGTGAAAGCCCCCGGATGCAGCCGATAGATCTCGGTGTTGACGCGCCTGAGGAACTCAGCCGCCTCAAGATTCTCATTGCTGCCGAACTGGTTGGGCACCCACTGCCCAGCCTGCCGCGAATAATCGAGGTAGAGCATCGAGGCCACCGCATCGACGCGCAGGCCGTCGACGTGGAACTTTTCGAGCCAATAGAGCGCGTTGTTGACGAGGTAGGAGATCACCTCCTTGCGCCCGAAATTGTAGATCGCTGTGTTCCAGTCGGGGTGATAGCCCTGCCGTGGATCGGCATGCTCGTAGAGGGCCGTGCCGTCGAAGTGGGCAAGGCCGAACTCATCGGTCGGAAAATGCGCCGGCACCCAATCGAGAATGATGCCGAGATTGGCGGCATGGGCGGCATCCACCAGGCGCGCAAAGCCGGCCGGGTCGCCGAAGCGCGCCGTGGGCGAATAGAGCCCGGTCGGCTGGTAGCCCCAGCTCGGATCATAGGGGTGCTCGCTGATCGGCAGGAATTCGAGATGGGTAAAGCCCATGTCGGTGGCATAGGGCACCAGTTGCTCTGCCAACTGGTCGTAGCTCATGAAGCCGCCATCGGCCCGCCGCCGCCAGGAACCCAGATGCACCTCATAGATCGAGATCGGGTTGCGTCGCCAATCCCGGGCGCGCCGCGCCATATAGGCTTCGTCGCTCCAGCGGAAGGGTGTGGGATCGGGAACCACCGAGGCCGTCTTCGGCCGCAGCTCCGATTGCCGCGCGAACGGGTCGGCCTTGAGGGGCACCAATTTGCCGTCCGGCCCCATGATCTCGAATTTGTAGAGCGTGCCCGTGCCGAGCACCGGGATGAACACCTCCCAGATGCCGGTATCCATGCGCACCCGCATCGGATGGCGCCTGCCGTCCCAATCATTGAACAGGCCCACGACGCTGACGCGGCGCGCATTAGGGGCCCACACGGCGAAATGCGTGCCGTGAATGCCCTCGAACTCCATCTCATGCGCGCCGAGCCTGTCGAACAGCCTGAGATGAGACCCCTCGGCGATGTAGTAATCGTCCATCGGACCCAGCACGGGGCCGAAGCTATAGGGGTCCCAGACGTCCCACTCGCCGCCCTCGTTGGACGCCCGATAGCGGATCGGCTGCCGTTCGGAGATCGAGACCTTCCCCTCGAAGAACCCGGCCGGGTGCCGGCGGACCAACTCGCCGATCTGATTGCCGTGCCGGTCGAAGGCCGCGACACGCTCGGCGTGGGGAATGAAGGTTCTTGCTAGCCAGGTGTCGTCAACCCGTTGCAGGCCAAGGACCCGGAAGGGATCGGCGTGCCGCCCCTCGACAATGGCCTGGATTTCTTCGCTCTCGGCTTCCCAACTCGCCCTGTCCACGCCCTGTCCGCCCCCATGGATTATGTTCTGTCCACCGGCACGCCCCAGATCTCACCGGCATACTGCCTGATGGTGCGATCAGAGGAAAACCAGCTCATGTGCGCTGTGTTGCGAATGGCCATGGAATACCACTTGCGCGGGTTGTTCCAGAGCACATCGACGTCGCGTTGTGTTTCGGCATAGGCATCGAAGTCGCGCGCGACCATGAACCAGTCATGATCGTAGAGGCCCCCGATGAGATCGCGATAGCGGTGCGGATCATCCGGCGAGAACACGCCCGACGAGATCATCTCCAGCGCTTCCTTCAGCGTCGGCGAATTGTCGATCGCCGAGCGTGGCACCTCGTTGCGAGCGCGCTTGTCCTGCACCTGCTCGGCCGTAAGCCCGAAGATGACGAAGTTCTCGGGCCCAACCGCCTCGCGCATTTCGATATTGGCGCCGTCGAGCGTTCCGATAGTCAGTGCGCCGTTGAGGGCGAACTTCATGTTGCCGGTGCCCGAGGCCTCGAGCCCCGCGGTGGAAATCTGCTCCGACAGGTCGGCCGCCGGCATGATGGTCTCTGCCAGGCTCACATTGTAGTTCGGTAGGAACACGACCTTCAGCAGCCCTCGTACCGACGGATCGTTGTTCACGACCTTGGCGACATCATTGATCAGTTTGATAATCAGCTTGGCGTTCCAATAGCTTGGCGCCGCCTTGCCGGCAAAAACCTTAACGCGCGGAACCCAATCGCGTTCCGGATGCGCGCGCATCGCCGAGTACTGGGCGACCGCCTCGATGATGTTGAGCAGCTGCCGCTTGTACTCGTGGATGCGCTTGACGTGCACGTCGAACAGGGCATCCGGCGAGACCGTGATGTTCACCCGCTCCCGGATGATGTCCGCCAGCCGTTCCTTGTTGGCCCGCTTGACCGCCCGGAACTGGTCCTGGAAGGTCGGATCGTCGGCATGCGGGTCGAGCTGGCTCAGGAGATCGAGATTGTCCTTGAACTCCGGCCCGATGCGCTCAGTGATCAGCTTGGTCAGCCCGGGATTGCATTCGAGCAGCCAGCGGCGCGGCGTGATGCCATTGGTCTTGTTGTTGATGCGATCCGGGTAGAGCTTGTTGAGGTCGGAAAAGACCGTCTTCTTCATGAGCTCGGTATGGAGCGCGGAGACGCCATTGATCGAGTGCGAGCCGACAAAGGCGAGCTGGCCCATGCGGACCCGGCGCGAGCCGCTCTCGTCGATCAGCGATACGTTGGCGATCTGCTGGTCGTTGAAGCCGGCGCGGGTGCGCGCCTCGGTCAGCACTTCGGCGTTGATGGCATAGATGATCTGCATGTGCCGGGGCAGCATGCGCTCGAGCAGCGCCACCGGCCAGGTCTCCAGCGCCTCGGGCAGCAGGGTGTGGTTGGTATAGCCGAACACGCCCTTGGTGATGGTCCAGGCATCGGCCCATTTGATCGCATGCTCGTCGGTGAGGATGCGCATCATTTCGGCGATCGAGATCGCCGGGTGGGTATCGTTGAGCTGCACCGCGACCTTGTCGGGCAGCGAGGTGAGATCGCCATATTGCTGCAGGTGCCGCCGAACGATGTCCTGCAACGATGCCGAGGAGAAGAAAAACTCCTGCCTGAGCCGCAGCTCCTGCCCGGCCGTGGTGAAATCGGCGGGGTAGAGAACCTGCGTGATGGCTTCGGCCCTCGAGCTCTCCTGCAGGGCCCCGATGTGATCGCCGGAGTTGAACTTGTCGAGAAGGATCGGATCGATCGGCTGCGCGCTCCAGAGCCGGAGCGTGTTCACGCGCGCGCCCCGCCAGCCGATGATCGGGGTATCGAAGGCGACGGCGTTGACGTGCTCGGCCGGCCGCCACTCGAGCCGGACCGCCCCGCCCGGCTCGGAGACCGGCTCCACATGGCCGCCGAAGCCGACCTGGTAGGCGCTCTCCCGCCGCTCGAATTCCCACGGATTGCCGTGGGCGAGCCAGTTCTCGGGCAGCTCCACCTGCCAGCCCTCCGACAGCTCCTGCCGGAACAGGCCGTTGACGTAGCGGATGCCGTAGCCATAGGCCGGAATCTTGAGGGTCGACATGCTTTCAAGGAAGCACGCGGCAAGCCGCCCGAGACCGCCATTGCCAAGCGCTGCGTCCGGCTCCAGGTCGATCAGGTCGCCGAGATCGACGTCCAGCGACTGCAGCGCCTCGCGCACCGTATCCATGATCCCGATATTGCTCATGGCATCGCGCATCAGGCGACCGATGAGGAACTCGAGGCTCAGGTAATAAACCCGCTTATGCGACGTCCGCCACGTCTCGCGGGAGGAATCCATCCACTGATCGATAATGCGGTCACGAACCGCCAAAATCGTCGCGTTAAGCCAGTCATACGGCCGGGCGACGATAGGATCCTTGCCAATTGAGTAAGTCAGTCTCTCAAGAATTGCATTGGCGAGGACGTCTGCGGTCAACCCGCGGGGCTCGGGTTTGGGAGCATCGAATACGATCGGCTGTTGCGGCATGGAGCAACCCAGGTTTCATGACGATGTATTCCCCTCTTGTGGGCACTCTGGCACGCTTGTGCAACGGTTTAAAGGCCCTCCCGAACAATGCCGGCTCTCGCACGGAGCCCCCTAGGCAGGTTCTCCGGGCTCCTTTTCGGGCTCCTTCTTCTCTTCGTCGCGGGCCGCGGGCAGGCCCTGCTCGCGGGCCTGCTCGTCGGCGTTGCTGATCAGCAGGTCGCGCCCGGCGGCAATGCCATTGAGCACCTGCAGCTCGAAGCGGTGCGAGTCGAAGTCGCGCACGCGATCAATGGATATGGTGACCTCCTCGTCGCTGCCGCCCAGCAGTCGCACCGCCTCGCCGCCAAACACCAGCGCCGATTCAAAGGTCTCGCGCAGTTGGTACTCCACTCCGCTCTTGACCAGTTCGATGGCATGGCCGCGGTCATAGGCGCGGGACATGACCTTGACGAGCGGGAACTGGTCGCGCACGAGCTCGGCAATGCGCGTTGCCGCCGCCTTGTCGTCGACGCAAATCAGTACCGCATCGCAATCGGCCGCGCCCGCCGCCTGCAGCACATCCAGCCGCCTGCCATCGCCATAGTAGACTTTCCGTCCGAAGCGCCCGGCAACGCGGATCATCTCGGTATCGTTGTCGATGATCGAAACCCGATGCCCCTGCGCCAGCAGCGGCTGCACCGCAATCTGCCCGAAGCGGCCGAAGCCGATGACGAGGATGCGCTCGCGCAAGCCATCCACCACTTCAACGCCATCCAGGGACTGCCGCGGCTTGGGCAGGAATTTCAGCGCCATCACCGTGAACGGCGTCAGCACCATCGAAAGGATGACGACGGCGGTGAACATGGCGCTGTGCGGCGCATCGATCAGCCCATAGGCCGCGGCGGTCGAATAAAGCACGAAGGCAAACTCGCCGCCCTGCGCCATCAGCACGCCGCGCTCGATCGCCTGGCGATTGTCGGTCCCCAGGGCCCGGGCAATGCCGTAGACGATCAGCCCCTTGGCGAGCTTGTAGCCGATGACCAGCAGCACGATGAGGCCGACATTCTGGACCACCACGTTGAGGTCGAGCGACATGCCTACGGCGAGGAAGAATAGGCCCAGCAGCAGGCCGCGGAACGGCTCGATATCGGCCTCGAGCTGGTGACGGAAGGTCGAGGTCGAGAGCAGCACGCCCGCGAGGAACGCGCCCGTCGCCATCGAGAGGCCCCCGAACTCCATGATGAGCGCCGCGCCGAGCACCACCAGTAGGGCCGCCGCCGTCATCACCTCGCGCGCCTTGGCATTGGCGAGGATGCGGAACAGCGGGTTGAGCGCCCAGCGCCCGACGGCCACTATCAGCAGCACCGCGCCCAGCGCCAGCCCGATGCCGATCCAGCGCTGCTCGGGACTCCCCTGTTCGCCCTGGGGCGCCAGCACCGCCACGATCGCCAGAAGCGGCACGATCGCGAGGTCCTCGAACAATAATATCGAGACGATTCGCTGCCCGCTGGCCGTTGCCAGCTCCCCACGTTCCTCGAGCAATTGGATGACAATGGCGGTGGAGGTCAGTACGAAACCCATCCCGGCAACGAACGCCACCGGCGGCGAAAAGCCGATGGCCATGCCGAGCAGCGTCAGCACGATCCCGCCGGATACCACCTGGAGCAGGCCGAGGCCGAAGATCTGCTTGCGCAGGCTCCATAGCCGGCTCGGCTCGAGCTCGAGGCCGATGATGAAGAGGAACATCACGACGCCGAATTGGGCAATGTCGAGGATCGTACGCGGATCGGTGACGAGCCTGAGCCCGAACGGGCCGATCGCAAGACCCGCCGCGAGATAGCCGAGCACCGAGCCGAGGCCAAGCCGGCGAAAGATAGGCACAGCCACGACCCCGGCCCCAAGAAGGCCGACGATCTCCAGCAAATTCGTGTGGCTGACAATCGCCTCGCCGGGCATCCTGGCTCCAGTCGTCGACACCTGCGGCGCAGACTCGCCAATGCCGGGGAGCCCGTCAAGCGCGAAGCGCTAACCCAGCCGATCGGGCAGCTAGGCCGTAGGGCTTATTCGACGGCTCGGTGGGCCCGGGAAGGCCCGTCAGGCGGCGAGGGCCGCCGACATCTCGCGCCGCTCGTTTTCGATCCACTCGTGCCCGCCAAGTGCAGAGATGAGCGGCTGGATCCATTCCTCATACTCGCGCCAGCGCCCGATCGACCTGCGATTGATCGGCTGGCGTACCTGATACTGGTTGGAGGTAAGGATGCGGCGGCCGGCCTGTTCGGGATGCAGGCAGGCATCGTCCCACTCCAGTCCGGCAAAGGCGATCATCCGGCGGATCACCGGTTCCGGATCGGTAACCAGGGATTCGTAGTTCACGTCGAGGATCGGCAGGCTCAGCCCCTCTTTCCAGAGCTGCATGGTTTCGGCCACCTGTCGGTAGCGCTCGCCGAGGAGATCCTGTCGGAAGGCAAAGCCGTTGCCGCGTGCAAAGTGCAGAAACAGCGCGGAAATGCAGCAATCGAGCGGATGCCGGCGCACATAGATGATGCGCGCCTTGGGAAACAGCAGCGAGATCAGGCCGAGCCGCTGGCTATTGTCCGGAAGCTTGTCGGTGAAGACCGAAAACGGCGTCCCGGCGGCGGTCTCCTTCACTCGCTTCAGCACCGCCCTGGCGTTGCGCGTGAAGTATTCCCCGGGAATATGCTTCAGCATTTCATACGAACCGCCGGTGTGGCCGCGATTCGCCCGGGCCCATTCCAGCAGCGCCGTTTCCACGTTGGCGATATGGGTCAACTCGCCGCCGGCATGAACCTCGGGGTGGCGCGAGAGGATGGTTTCAACCAGCGTCGTCCCCGAACGCGGCATGCCGACCACGAACACCGGCCTTTCGGGGATCTGCGCGCTGCCAGGATCGAGCTGCCGGAAGGCGCGCTGCGCCACCAACCCCCGCAACTCCGAAAGGTCGCTGCGGCTCCGCTCCACGTCATAGGGGCGCTGGGTGACCCAGTTGCCCTCGATGCAGAAATGAATGGCGCGCTTGTGGAGGCCGAGGTCGGCATAGGCCTTGGCAAGGCCGAAGCACACATATTCACGGGCCCGCTTCGACAGCTGCCCCCCCGAATATTGGAACAGCATGTGCCGGATGAGGTCCGTCTCCTCAGTGAACTTTTGGTTCTGGGTGAGGCCGTAGAACGCTTGCGTGTCGTCGGGCTTGAGCTCGATGGCCTTCGTGAAACAGGCGCGGGCCTCCTCCAATTCACCGCTGGAGGCCAGCACTGTTGCCAGATTGTGCAGAATCCAGCCTTCCCTGGGCGCCAGCGAGATAGCGCGCCGCACATCGGCGATGCAGCGATCGAGGTCACCTCCGAGCTGCCAGTTGCTCATGGCGTTGCAAGTCAGGGCCGCCGGATCATTGGGGGATTTGGCGAGAAGATCGCGACTGAGGTCGGCTGCACCCTGGAAATCGGCGCGTGCATGTCGCGCCCAAGCTTCGCCGATGTCATTCATGATGCGTCTCTGAAGTCACTATGCCGACGATCGACGATCAGCGACCTGTCACTTCAGGGCCAGCGTTGCGTCGAAATCCCGCCCTAACCTCGCCACAAGGCCGTCACAAACAAATCAGATTGATTTGAAGACCAGAAACACTCAGCAACATTAAGCAAACCTCCGCGACATTGGTCCGCGCAGAATCAGCCGCTGCGCCGGTGGGCAGCGTCCGGAAACCAGTCGAATTTTGGGATTGCTGGTGCGGCGCTACGCCGCAAGCGCCGCCTGTTCCCGCTGCTCGCTCTCGATCCACTCAAGGCCGCCAAGGGACTGGATCAGCGGCTGGATCCACTCTTCGTACTTGCGCCAGCGATCGACCGAGTCGCGGTTGATCGGCTGCTTCACCTGGAATTGGCTGGCGGTGAGAATGCTGCGCTTGGCCTGCTCAGGCGTGAGGCATGCCGGGTCCCAGCCGAGTCCGGCGAAGGACAGGATCCGCCGAATCTCCGGCTCCGGATTCGAGACCAGGGCTTCGTAGCTGACATCCAGCATCTGCAGGTTGAGCGCCCGCTTCCACAGATGCATCGTCTCGGTCACCTGCCGATAGCGCTCGCCCAGAAGATCCTGCCGGAACGCAAAGCCGTTGCCGCGGGCAAAATGCTGGAAAAGGTTGGAAATGCAGCAATCAAGCGGGTTTCGCCGGACATAGATGAAGCGTGCCTTGGGGAAGAGCAGGGAAATCAACCCAATGCGCTGGCTATTCTCCGGCAGCTTGTCGGTAAAGACCGAGAACGCCTTGCCCGCCGCGGCCGCCTCGACCCGCCCGAGCACCGCGTGGGCATTGCGCGTGAGGTACTCGGTCGGGATATCCCTTAGCAGTTCGTAGGGCCCGGCGTTGTAGTTGCGGTTGGCCTTTGCCCAATTCAGCAGGGCGCGCTCGACATTGAGCATGTGGAGCATTTCGCCCCCGGCATAGACCTCGGGGTGGCGGGCAAGGATGGTCTCGACCAGCGTAGTGCCGGAGCGCGGCATGCCGACGATGAACACCGGCGCTGCCGTCTCGACGCCGCTCCCGGCGATGTGGCGGAAGGTGCCAGAGGCAACCATGCGCCGCAATTCGGCCAGTTCCGCCCGCGGGCGTTCGGCGTCATAGGCGCGCTGCGCCAGCCAGTTGCCCTCGATGCAGAAATGGATTGCCCGGATCGGGCGATCGAGATCGCTATAGACCTTGGCGAGCGCGAAGCAGACATACTCCGCCGCTTTTTGCGACAAATGCCCGGTGGCGTACTGGGCCAGCATCTGCCGCACCAGGTCGGTCTCTTCGGTGAATTTGAAGTTCTGGCTGAGGCCGTAAAAGGCCTCGGTGTCATCCGGCCTCAGTTCGATGGCCTTGGTGAAGCTCTCGCACGCCGCATCGATATCGCCGTTCGAGGCGAGCACTGTTGCCAGGTTATGCCGAATCCAGGCGTCTTGCGGCGCAAGCATGACGGCGCGCCGCATATCGGCCACGCATTTGCCAATGTCGGCGCCGAGTTGCCAATTGCTCATGGCATTGCAGGAGAGCACGGCCGGATCGTTCGGCGCGGTCGCGAGGAGCTTGCGGCTCAGATCGGCTGCGCCCTGGAAATCCCCGCGGGCAAGCCGCCCCCAAGCCTCGGTAACATCAGCCATGACAACACTCTCCCCAGTTCCACTTAAGACCGCGCAAGCGAGGCCGTGACATAGCGCAGCCCGACCATGTGCTCAATGCAGCAGGCAGGATCGACGGCCCGAAGCCGCCGACCTATAAGAGCCAAGGAAAGCATCGGCCTTCACCGGATGGCCTTTTGGGGGACACCTTGAAAAACAAGATCATCATCGACACCGATCCTGGCCAGGACGATGCCGTGGCCATTCTGCTGGCGCTGGCGTCACCCGAAGAAATCGACGTGCTCGGCATCGTGGCGGTGGCCGGCAATGTCGGCCTGGCGCAGAATGCCAGGAACGCCCGCAAGGTGGTCGAGCTTTCCGGTCGCACTGAAATCCCGGTCTACGCCGGCTGCGAGCGGCCGATCAAGCGGCGTCTCGTCACGGCAGAGTACGTCCATGGCGACAGCGGGCTCGACGGGCCCACCCTGCCCGAGCCGCAGATCGAGCTAAAGCCGCAGCACGGCGTCGATTTCATCATCGAGACGCTGATGAAGGAGCCGGCGGGCTCGGTAACCCTGGCAACACTGGGGCCGCTGACCAACATCGCCATGGCCATGGTCAAGGCGCCCGCCATCATCCGGCGCATCCGCAAGATCGTGATGATGGGCGGCGCCTATTTCGAGGTCGGCAACGTCACGCCCGCGGCCGAGTTCAACATCTATGTCGATCCGGAAGCGGCTGATGTCGTCATGCGCTCAGGCGTCGACATCGTCATGGTGCCGCTCGACGTGACGCATCAGGCGCTCTCGACCCGGGAACGGATCGCGGCGATCAACGCCAATGGCAACGCCGCGAGCAACGCGGTCACCAAAATGCTCGAGTTTTCGGAGCGGTTCGATCTCGGCAAATATGGCTGGCAGGGCGCGCCCCTCCACGACCCTTGCGTCATTGCCTATCTGCTCAAGCCCGACCTGTTCGAAGGCCGGCACATCAATGTCTCGATCGAAACTTCGAGCGAGCTTACGATGGGCATGACCGTGGCCGACTATTGGGGCGTCACCACCAGGGTAAAGAACTGCACTTATCTGCGCTCCGTCGATGGCGACGGCTTCTACAAACTGCTTACCGAAAGGCTCAAGCGCCTGCCCTAGAGCCGTTCCAGGAAAAGTGGCTACCACTTTTCCGGTTCGGAAACGCGACACAAGAACTTAAAGCAAGCGCCTCATCATGGATCTGATCACGCTCCTCTCCTTTACGGTCGCCTATGCGATCGTTGTCGCCGTCCCCGGCCCCGGCGTGGCGGCGATCGTCGCGCGCGCCTTGGGCGGCGGGTTCTGGAGCGCCGTGCCGATGGTCGTAGGCATCCTCCTGGGGGATTTAGCCTACCTGACCTTTGCCGCCTTCGGCCTTGCGGCCATTGCCACCCATTTTAGCGCGGTGTTCACGGTGATCCGCTATGCCAGCGCGCTTTACCTGGCCTACATCGCCTGGAAATTCTGGACGGCAAAGCCCGGCAGCGAACAGGTCGGGCCCAAGACCGAGGAGCATTGGGCCAAAACGCTGCTCGCCGGCTTGTCGCTGACCTTGGGCAATCCCAAGACCATCGTGTTCTATCTCGCGCTGCTGCCCACGGTCGTGCCGCTCGACAAGATCACCGCGACCGGCTTTCTCGAACTGACGGCCATTGTCATCGTCGTACTCATGGTGATCGGCCTTGCTTATGCCGCGCTCGCCGCTGGGGCGCGCGAATTCTTCCGCAGCAGCACGGCCCTGCGCCGGTTGAACCGCGTCACGGGCGGCGTCCTGGCCCTTGCCGCAGCGGCTGTTCTCGTGCGGTAGCGGCCGGGCGTGCACAGAGCCCGAAGGAGCATGATCCGCTTCGATGCAATCGAACGGCGCTCTACATAATCCTCTCAGCCTGGTCCAAACAGAGATTCCCGCCTTCGCGGGAATGGCCCGGGTTTCACCAGTAATCTGTCCCACTCCACCGAGTCATTCCCGCGAAGGCGGGAATCTCTGTTGATCAGGCACAACTGGATCGGGCCCTAGTCAAATGCGGCTAGCGGGCCATGCGCCATAGTGATTGGTGCAAGTCTTCTCCCCTAAACGCCATATGCCAGCGACAACTGGATCGAGACAGGCTCGATCCGAAACGGGAGACACCCATGAGAATCACAATGAAAACGGCGGCGGCCGTCGGAACGACGTTGTCGTTCCTTGCGATTGGCACTCTGGGGGCGAGCGCTCAGGCGACGACGAACGCGGACACCGGCATCAAGAACATCGTTCTGGTGCACGGCGCGTGGGCCGACGGCTCCGGCTGGCGCGACGTTTATGAGATTCTGAAAAAGGACGGCTATTCGGTCAGCGTCGTCAGCAATCCCCTCTCCTCGATGAAGGAGGACGTCGCGGCAGTCGACCGCGTTCTCGACCGCCAGGACGGACCGGCGATCCTGGCCGGGCATTCCTACGGCGGGGCCATAATCACCGAGGCGGGCGACAATCCGAAGGTGGCGGGCCTGGTGTATGTCGAGGCGTTCGCCCCGGACGTTGGGGAATCGGCCTTCGGCCTCATCCCCAAAGGTGGCCCCCAGCCGCCGATCGAGCCCTCCAAGGACGGCTATGCCTTCTTTGCCAAACCCGCTTATGCGTCGACCTTCGCGAACAGCATCGATCCCAAGCTGGCCGAGTTCATGGCCGACTCCCAGGTCCCGATCTCGATCGAGGCCGGCAATACCCCGCTGACGATCGCGGCGTGGAAAGACAAGCCAAGCTGGTACCAGATTTCGGACGCCGACAAGGTCATCCCGCCGGCGGCACAGAGGCAGATGGCAGAACGGGCAAACGCCAAAATTACCGAGGTCCCCGGCGGACATCTGGCCTTCATGGCGCATCCTCAGGAGACCGCAATGCTGATCGAGCGGGCGGCCAAGGAAGCAGCAGCGGCGGGAGCGATGGGAGCCGCGCCGGCGAGCGGCGCAACCAACCCAGCGCCAGCCGGCGGCACCGCCAACCCAGCAGCACCCGGGGCCGCGACCAGTCCGGCGGAATCTGGCGCGGGCGCGTCAAAGTAGCCTCACCCACAAGCGTGCAGCGTGCCGCCAAAATGAGCGGCAGGTCCTACATGCGGCGAGGCCGGCGCATCGTTGAAATGAAGCATTCACCGCGCCGCCTCGTCATGGCCGGGCTTGACCCCGGGGATGACGATGTAGCAACGAGCGCGATTAAAAGGCGACGCCGCGATGGCAGCACCTCGCCCGGGCGCTGGCACCTGACGTCAGCTCACCCGGATCATGCGTTAGTGAACTTGCTTCTCTGCCGCCTTCAGCCCCCAGGTGAGCAGGGCATCGGCGCGTTCGGCGGTCGCTGCCTCGGTGTAGCAGCGCATTTCGGGCGCGTTGCCCGAGGCGCGGTAGTGGACCACATCGCCCGACACCAGGATGAAGCGGAGCCCATCCAGCGAGGAAACCGACGCCACGGCGCCGGCCTCGGCAAAATAGCCGGCCACAAAATCCGCGTTCCCCAACCGGGCCAGGAACGCCGCAGTGTTTTCCTGCGGCACGTGCTCCAGCCGGTCGCTGCGGGCAAATCGCGGCGGCAATTTCGCGGCAAAGGCGGAGAGCGTCAAATCCGCCCCGCGAGCCGCGGCCAGCACCGACAGGATCGGCAGGAAGGCGTCGCGCGTCGGCAGCGCCGCCATCGCCCTGCCCGAAACCGCCGCATCCGAGCCGAGCAGCACCCCGCCATTGGCCTCAAAACCAACCACCACCCGTGCCCCCGCGGCCCGGGCCTGCTCCATCCCATCGATCACGAAGGGCGAGCCCACCCTGGTCCGCAGGACCTGCGCAAAGCTGCCGAGCCCCTCGATCGAGGAATTCGAGGTGACCGGGGTCACCACCGCATCCGCGCCGAGAAATTGCGCGGTCAGGATGCCGAGCACATCCCCTCGGAGAAATGCGCCGGTCTCGTCCGCGAGCAGCGGCCGGTCGGCGTCGCCATCGGTCGACACCAGCGCGTCGAGCCGGTGCGTCGCCACCCAGTCGCGAGCCTGCGCGGCGTCCGCCGCGCTGACCGCTTCAGTATCGATCGGCACGAAATGGTCAGAGCGCCCGAGTGAAACCACCTCCGCGCCGAGCGCCGAAAGGATGGTGACTAGATCGTCGCGCGCCACCGACGAGTGTTGAAAAACGCCGATCCTGAGCCCGCCAAGCGTGTCGGGGGGAAAGGCGGTGCGGTAGCGATCGAGATAAAGCTGACGCGCCTCGGGCGCCGGCCGGGCTGCATTGGCGGTGCCGCGTTGGCCGCCCATCTCCTTCAACGACACGAGAATTCCCGCTTCGTCGGCCTTGGTGATCTCGCCGCTGGCAAGATAGAATTTCAGCCCATTGCGATCGGCCGGGATGTGACTGCCGGTGACCATGATCGCCGGCGCGCGCCGCGTCTGCGCAAACAGCGCCAGGGCCGGGGTCGACAGCTCGCCGCAATCGACCGGCACAAATCCGGCTTCCGCCACCGCGCCAATGACCGAGCCCGCGATGGCGGGGCTGCTCTCCCTGAGGTCGCGGCCGACCAGCACTTCGGCGCCTGGGGCGATTCCCCCCTTGGCGCTCAAATGCCGGAGAAACGCCGCCGTGTAGGCAGCGCTGGGGGCGCCAACGAGATCGGTCGCGAGCCCGCGCAGTCCGCTGGTACCGAATTTTAGACTGTCCACCACTTTTCACCTCCGTGCCTCACGGCCAGAGGTGCCATTCCGCCGTTCAGACCGCAAGCTCGATCCGCGGCCTTGGTCCCGCAAATCCAGGCCCTTCAGCGCCGCGTCAGAGCATGACGGCCGAGCCGTTCATTTTCAGATTGGCCCAGACGGGCAGATGATCCGAAGCGACGCGGGCCTTGGCGGTGTTGTGCACCCCCGCCGTTGCGATCTCGATCTCCGGGCTGGCGATGATCCGGTCGAAGCCGAAGAGCGGCCGCATCGAGGGATAGCTGGGGCCGGGCTCGCCCACGTGATGGTCGCGGGCAAAACGCGCCAGCACCCCGCCATTGATGCTCCATTCATTGAGGTCGCCCATGATGACGGTGGGCAACGGCATTTCCAGCGCTTCGAGTTGGTCGAGCACGGCATCGGCCTGTCGCTTGCGCCAGAGGCCCAGCAACCCGAGATGCAGCCCGACAACCCGGATCGCGACGCCGCCGATCCTCAGATCCGCCTGCACGCCGCCGCGCGGCTCCAGCCGCGGCAAGACCAGCGAGCGCTGCGTCAAAACCTCAACGCCCCGCCGCACCAGCAGCGTATTGCCATGCCAGCCGATGCTGCGCGGGCGGGCGCCGAACATGACGAGGTCATAGCCCGTATAGGCGGCAATCTCCTCGACCGGCAGCGAGGTCGCGCGCTCGCCGAATCGCCGGTCCACCTCCTGCAGCGCGATCACGTCGGCATCCAGTTCGATCAGCACGTCGAGGATGCGCCCCGGACGGCGGCGAAAATCGGTGCCGATGCTCTTTTGGATGTTGTAGGAGGCTACACGGATCATCGCCCTCAATCTGGTCCGAGGATTGCGGCGAGGTCAACCACCTTCCTCAAACGAGAGGCTGGATAACCCTCCTACTCGGCCGCTTCGTCCCGCGCCTCCTCGTAGAGGCGCGTCGGCGCTGGAAAACCGAAGCCGGTGCCGTCGGTGACGGCGACTTCGGCCTCCCAAGGCAGCCGGTAACTCCCAGCAACGAGGTCCTGCATGTAAGTGTACGGGCAATCCCCTGCCCCGCCCTTGACCGCGACATAGCCGCGATGGCCGAGCTGGTAAATGTTGTTCTCGACGCCCCAGAGTCGCCGCGCCTCGCGAACGAGGTCTGGCCGAACCTCGGCCGTGATGATCTCGTTGGGCCGCCCGGAGGTGCCCTGCGCGATGATCGTGCCGTCGAAATTGACGATCATGCCCTCGCCCATGGAATCGAAGGTGCCATCGCTGCCACTCATGCAGACATTGGCGGTGATCATCAGGTTGCAGAACGAATTGGACTGGTTGGTAAAAGTCCAGCTCTGCCGAATGGGGGCGGTGTAGCCGGCCGTGCGGATCATCACCTCGGCGCCCCGATAGGCCGCCTCGCGGGCCATTTCGGGGAACATGCCGTCGTGGCAGATGATCAATGCGAGCTTGCAGCCGTTGGGGCCATCAATCACCGGAATGCCGATATTGCCCGGCTCCCACGGCTCGACCGGCACCCACGGGTGCATCTTGCGGTAGTAGAGCTTGAGCTCGCCCTTGTCGTCGATAATCAGCCCGGAATTGTAGGGCATGCCACCGGGATTGAGCTCCATGATGGAGAAGCACCCCCAGATCCTGTTATCGACGCAAGCCTTCTTGAAGGCCGCGACCTCGGGGCCATCGAGCGTGCACATGATGTCGGGGTTGATGTCCATCGACAGCCCGTGCAGCGAATATTCCGGGAAGACGACAAGGTCCATGGTGCCGAGATTGCGGCGCGCCTTGCCCACCATATCGACGATCACCTGCGTTTGCGCGGTGAGATCGGCCTTGGTGGCGACATTGGGCAATTGCAGCTGCACGACGCCGATGACGACGCCGTTCGGGCTTTTGTTGAGGCCGCCTAGTCCGCTCATTTCAGGATCCCTGGACGCTGGTACACGCTAAAAGTGTATGCAATCCGTATGCCAGCAGCTTTCGTCCGGAAGATCAGGGCGCTAGCGGCCGCGCACGAAACGAGGCCGTGCCGTACCGCTCAGCACGGCACCACCGTGATCCTTATTTGTGCGCCGCGGGACGCCTTGGCGAGAAATTGCAGCGCGCCCCAAGCCCGGTCAATCCGCGATCAGCTGCCGCACCTTGGAACGGTCTTCGGGGGTCGCAGGGTTGAAAATCACCAGCCCGAGGTCCGGCCGGCCGTCGACCGCAAAGCTCGAGTATTCAAGCTTCAGCAGACCGGCGACGGGGTGCCGAATGCGCTTGATGCCCTCGCCATGGCCCCGCACGTCCTGGTCGGACCACATCTGCCTGAACGCCGCACTTTCCCGGCGGCGCAAATCTCTGGCCGGCGGTTCATCGCGACGATGCGGCGCGAGTCTTTCAGCTCGCGCTGGAACAGGGCGGCACCGGAATGCCGTTTCATGCGGTCGGCGACGAGGGTGTCTCCCTCCGCGACATCGCCACGGTGATCGGGCGCAAGCTGGACCTGCCGGTGGT
>DATJHO010000030.1:0-26772 GCA_035493835.1 Devosiaceae bacterium | reverse complement strand
GGGTACGGGTCAGCCGAAGACGCTGGCTCCCTGATCGGCAGCACCGACCAGATGCCGGAAGCCGGCGAAAAGCTCGCGGCCCATGCCGAAATGCTGCGGCCGCATGTCTTCGGCGGCGGGCGTGCGGCTCAGAAATTCGGCTTCATCGCCGAGGAAGGTCAGCGTGCCGGCCTCGGCATCGAGGCGCAGCAGGTCGCCATCGCGCAGCTTGCTGATCGGGCCGCCATCGACCGCCTCGGGCGTCACGTGGATCGCCGCAGGCACCTTGCCCGAAGCCCCCGACATGCGGCCATCGGTGACCAGCGCGACCTTGAACCCGCGACCCTGCAGGACGCCAAGGGCCGGCGTGAGATTGTGCAATTCCGGCATGCCCATGGCCTTGGGGCCGGCGAAGCGCACCACCGCGATCATGTCGCCATTGAGCTCACCGGCCTTGAACGCCGCCTGCAGGCCCTGCTGGCTGTGGAACACGCGCGCGGGCGCCTCGATGATGCGGTGCTCGGGCTTCACCGCCGAAACCTTGATGACGGCATTGCCGAGATTGCCGGCCAGCACCTTGAGGCCGCCCGACGCCTGGAACGGCTCCTTGGCCGAGGTCAGCACCTTGGGATTGCCCGATTGCGCCGGCGCCGGCTCGAAGGCGAGCCTCTCCTCGATCAGCTTGGCTTCGGCGGCGTAGCCGGAAAGGCCAGTGCCGAAGACGGTTTTCACATCGTCATGCAGATAGCCGCCCTCGAGCAGTTCGCGGATGAGAAAGCCCATGCCGCCGGCCGCATGGAAATGGTTCACATCGGCAACGCCGTTGGGATAGACGCGGGCGAGCAGCGGCACCGCGTCTGAAAGCTCCGACATATCCTGCCAGGTGACCTGCAGCCCGGCCGCAGCGGCTACCGCGATCAGGTGGATGGTGTGGTTGGTCGAACCGCCCGTTGCATGGAGGCCAATGAGGCCGTTGACGATCGCCTTCTCGTTTATGACGTGGCCGACCGGCGTATAATTGTTGCCCATTGCGGTCAGCGACAGGGCGCGCCGCGTCGCCTCGCGGGTCAGGGCATCGCGGAGCGGCGTGCCGGGATTGACGAAGCTCGCGCCCGGCAGGTGCAGGCCCATGATCTCCATCAGCATCTGGTTCGAATTGGCGGTGCCGTAGAAGGTGCAGGTGCCGGCCGAGTGATAGGATTTTGCTTCGGATTCGAGCAGTTCGGCCCGGCCGATCTTGCCCTCCGAATAAAGCTGCCGTACCCGGGACTTTTCATCATTTGAGATGCCGGATTCCATCGGCCCGGCCGGAATGAACACCGCCGGCAGGTGCCCGAAGGTGAGCGCGCCGATCAGGAGCCCCGGCACGATCTTGTCGCAGATGCCGAGAAAAACCGCTGCGTCGAACATGTTGTGGCTGAGCGCGATCGCCGTCGCCATGGCGATGACGTCGCGCGAGAACAGCGACAAATCCATGCCCGGCTGGCCCTGGGTGACGCCGTCGCACATGGCCGGAACGCCGCCCGCCACCTGCGCCGTGGCGCCGATCTCGTGCGCGGCGGCTTTGATGATATCCGGGTAGAACTGGTAGGGCTGATGCGCCGACAGCATGTCGTTGTAGGAGGTGACGATGCCGAGGTTCGGCGTCGTGCTGCCCGCGAGCTTCGCCTTGTCGCCGGGCGCGCAGGCGGCAAACCCGTGCGCCAGGTTGCCGCACGACAGCACCGAGCGATTGACGCCCGCGCTCTTGGCGGCATCGAGGCGCCCGAGATATGCGGCGCGGCTTTCGGCGCTGCGCGCAGCGATGCGGTCGGTCACATCCCTGATGGTTTGGCGGACGGACATTTTAATCTCCCAGAAGAAAATTGGTCAGGTCGGCCGGGACCGATCGGATCGGATGAAACCCCCTCATCCGTCTCGGCCTTCGGCCGATCCACCTTCTCCCGCGAGGGGAGAAGGAAGAAAGGAAGCTCAGCCCCGACACTCTTCCTTCTCCCTTGCGGGAGAAGGTGCCCGAAGGGCGGATGAGGGGGGAACCGCACGCGCTGGACTGGCGCCTCTACGGCGCCCAATAAATCTCCAGCGGCTTCGCGGTCTGGCGCAGGACGGCGCGGATCGGCATTTCCTCGACCGGCCCCTCGCCCATCGCGCGCTCCAGGGTCGTTGCTTTTTCAATACCCTCGACATGCAGGTAGAGCGCATCGGTATCGAGCAGCCGCCGCAGCACCTGCGTGATCCGGGGCTCGCCGGCTCCGGGGGCGCGGATGGCGATTGCGGGCCCCTCGCCCAGCAGCGCATCGCGCAGATTGTCGGCACCGGGGAAGAACGAGGCCGTATGCCCGTCATTGCCCATGCCGAGCAGCACCGCCGCGTAGTGGCGCGGCAGCGTCTCGAGCTGCCGGTTCGTGCGCGCAACTGCGTCCTCATCCGGCGTCTCGCCGCCGGAATAAAGCGGGATGAAATGCGCAAGGGCCGCGGGCCCCTGCAGCATTTTTTCGTTGACCAGCTGCGCGTTGGAGCGATCGCTGGTTTCGTCCACCCAGCGCTCATCGACCAGGGTCACGTAGACTTTGGTCCAGTCGATATCGCGGTGCTTGCCCAGCTCGGTGAAGAATTTTGCTGGCGTCGTGCCGCCGGAGACGGCAATGGCCGCGACGCCCGAGGAGACGAGCGCCGCGTTAATATTGGCCACCACGGCGTTGGCGAGTGCCTTGGCCAGTTCGCCACGGTCCTCGAAAGTGTTGGGATCGGCCATTAGTCGTCTTCCTCGTACCAGGTGCGTCCGTCGCGCTCGATCAGCGCGATCGAGCCGGTGGGGCCCCAGGTGCCGGCGGTATAAGGCTGCGGCGCATCGGTCGAGCCATCCCAGGCCTCGCGGATCGGATCGATCCACATCCAGGCCGCCTCCAGTTCGTCGCGGCGCATGAACAGGGTCTGGCTGCCGCGGATGACGTCGAGCAGCAGGCGCTCATAGGCTTCCGGCGTCCGCTCGGCAAAAGCCTGGGCAAAGCTCAAATTCAGCGGCACCTCGCGCAGGCGCATGCCGCCGGGGCCCGGATCCTTGCTCATCATCAAGAGCTTAACGCCCTCGTTGGGCTGCAGGCGGATGATCAGCTTGTTCGGCCGCGGCGCGCCCTCGGCGTGCTCGAACATCGAGTGCGGAATTTCACGGAACTGGATGACGATCTCCGACACCCGGTTGGCCATGCGCTTGCCGGTGCGGAAATAGAACGGCACGCCGGCCCACCGCCAGTTTTCGATCTGCGCCTTGAGGGCAACAAAGGTTTCGGTGCGCGAGCCGCGCTTTTCGTTGGGCAGCTCGTCCTGATATCCCTTGACGGAAGCCGTCTCGGAGGAGACCGCGCGATACTGGCCGCGCACCGTGTTTTTCCACACGGAGTCGCCGATGATCGGCTTCAAAGAGCGCAGGACCTTCAGCTTTTCGTCGCGCAGCGCATTGGCTTCGTCGGAGGCCGGCGGCTCCATCGCAACGAGGCAGAGCAGCTGCAGCATATGGTTTTGCACCATGTCGCGCAGCGCGCCGGATTCATCGTAATAGCCACGGGTGCCGGCCCCGACCGACTCCGCCACGGTGAGCTGGATATGGTCGATATGGGCCGAATTCCACACCGGCTCGAACAGGATATTGGCAAAGCGCAGCGCCAACAGGTTCTGCACCGTCTCCTTACCGAGATAGTGGTCGATGCGATAAACCTGGTCCTCGGCGAAGATGCGCGAGACTTCGTCGTTGATCTCACGGCTGGATTCCAGATCGTGCCCCAGCGGCTTTTCGATCACGACGCGGGCGTCGCGGCGATAGTAGCCTTTTTTGGAGATGTATTCGCAGGTCGGGCCAAACAGGTCAGGCGCGATGGCGAGGTAGAAGGCGCGGACGACCTCCGGATCATCGCGGAGATTTTTGGACAGATCTCCCCACTTGGCCTCGTCGCTGACGTCGTTGGCCACATAGGAAAATCCCGAGACGAACCGGTCGATGGTTTTCTTGTCCTGGTATTCCTCTTCGACGAACTCGGCGATGCAATCACGCGCGAGCTGCTGGAAATCCGCATCGGTCAGGGCCGTGCGCGACACGCCGATGATGCGCGACTGCTCGTCGAACTGCCCGTCCTTGAAGCGGTGGTAAAGCGCCGGGATCAGCTTGCGCTTGGTGAGATCGCCCGTCGCTCCGAACACCACGTAGTCGAATGGCTGGACCGGTATGATGCGGCTGGACACGGTTCGAAGTCTCCCGTCGAGGTAATTCATCAGTTCGTGGACTCGAAGTTTTGCTTGGCAAGGATGACAGCGCCATGAAGCGGCTCATGGCGCGGGGTGACGATGAAATCGCCGTATCGCTCTACGAGCAATGGATAGAGCCTGGTGCCGAAACCGCCGACCGCCGCCATTTTGGTGACGCCGCGCTTCCTGAACCAGTGCACGTAATTGTCGATGTAGCCGAATTCGATGGCCATGAGCTCGCGGGCGACCGGATCACCCTGCTCGTAATACTCAAAGAATAGCGGAATCAAGGCACCGTAGTCCGCGGGGCGCCGGTCGTTGAACGACCAGTCCATGACGGCATCGAGGTTCCCGCCCAGTTTTTCGACGACGGCAGCGGTCAAGGGCGAGCCCTCGACCAGCCCGTCGCCCGCCTCTACCGCCCAGCGCACCAGTTCGCGGCCGAGAATGGCGCCCGACATCTGGTCGCCTATGTGAAAACCCCAGCCGCCGCATTGGAAGCGCTGGCCGTTGACCATCGCCAGCGCCGCCGAGCCGGTGCCGATGATGATGGCGCCGCCATCTTCGCCGCCCAGTGCGCCCGCCCGGGCGATATCGATATCGTCATAGACGCGGACCTTGGCGAACGGCCATGGCCGCTGCTCGAAGGCCTCGCGCGCCGACGGCAGGCGACCGCCCGCCATGCCGAAGCAGGCAAACGTGCTGGCGGTTTCGGCGTAGTCGACGCCCGCCTTTTCGAACACTTCGCGGGTCCCGTCCATGATCGAGCGAAACGCCGGCTCGCCGCCCTCGATCTGCAGGTTCGAGCGGCCGCCATTGGCGTCCGCGAGCGTAGTGAGGTCTGCGTCGGCAAGCCTGATGCGGCAATTGGTGCCGCCACCGTCCACGCCCAGATAGTATCTAGCCACCTACGACTCCCCCAGCCCTACCTTGCCAATCAACCGAGCTTAGCAATTCGGGGCCGGACCATAGTGTGAAAGCGTCTACTACGAAAGTAGAATACGCGCGTGCAATTTCTCGCCAAGCCCCTCTTCTGGCATGGCTCCAATGCCGCCAGTTTCCAGCTCGGCAGCACCCGGCCGGGGGCCACCGATGCTGGCAGCGACGGCATCCAATTTGTAGCGGCAATCGGTCCGGAGGCCCGCAACCCCGAGGAGCCCCGTGCATTGTTCGCCATGCCTGCCTGTGGGCCTGCCCGCCATCCTGTGCGATACTGTCGTGCAAGACCGGCTGCATTTCCGGCTAGTTCGTCCCCACGGCTGAGGCCGCCAAGGCAATTTTCGACAGGGGGATGTCGCCTATGACGAAAGCGACGCCGGAGACCCGGCCCCGGTCGGCAACAAGGAGGAGAAACAGATGGGCGCTCGTCATGTGCTGGTTCTAGGGGGCGCCCGCTCGGGCAAGACCGGTTTTGGCGAACGGCTGGCCATGGGCGCCGGCATCAAGCCGGCCTATCTGGCAACAGCGCAGGCGCTCGACAGCGAAATGCGCGATCGGGTCGCTTCGCACCAACGGCAGCGGCAGGGTCGCTTCGAGACATTGGAGGAGCCGCTGGCCCTGTCCTCGGCGCTGGTGTCGGCCGCGGCGGGCCATGACGTGATCCTCGTCGATTGCCTGACGCTCTGGATCACCAACCTACTCGGGGCCGGCCGCGACGTGGCCGAGGCGGTCGACCAGCTTTCCGACACGCTCATGCGCATGGACACGACCCGCGTCATCCTCGTCTCCAACGAGGTGGGCTTGGGAATCGTGCCCGATAATCCGCTCGCCCGTACTTTCCGCGATCTCTCCGGCTCGACGCACCAGCGCATGGCCGAGATCTGCGACGACGTCTATTTCGTCATCGCCGGCCTGCCCTTGACCCTCAAGGGCGCGCCGCCGGAGCAGAATTAGAGTCGCCCCGGGCCCGGAGCGCCATTCCCTATTATTGGGAGCAGAGGGCGCTCCCATGTTCTCGGGAAGTTTGCTGAGCAAGCGAGAAAACAGAGATTCCCGCCTTTGCGGGAATGACCCGGGGTTTTACTGGCCGGCCCGTGCCACTCCACGGCGTCATTCCCGCGAAGGCGGGAATCTCTGTTCGGGTCAGCATAGTTCGCCCCCCTAATTGCGCCGCGTTACCCGCATCCTCAGCTCGATATCGGGCTGCACGGTGATCTTCTGGACCGGGAAAGGCTGCCGCTCGCCAAGATAGTCGAAGCGCAGGTGGCGCAGCAGCAGAGCGAGCGCGATCACCCCCTCCTGCATGGCAAAACTTTGGCCGATGCAAACGCGGGGGCCGACGCCGAACGGCAGGTATTGGTAGCGATCGAGCCGTTCCCGGTTCTCCGGCAGGAAGCGGGCCGGGACGAAGTGCTGCGGTTTTTCCCATAACCGCTCGTGCCGGTGCACCACCCAAGGCAGGATCAGCACCGAGGCGCCCTTGGGAATATCGAGATCGCCAAAACGGTCCGCCTCGAGGGCGGTGCGATTGAGCGAGGGGGCGGGTGGGTAAAGCCGCATCGCCTCCTCGAACGCGGCGCGGGTAAACACCAGCTTCTCCGGCCACTCCACCGGATCGGGCAGCCCATCGAGCAGGGAATCAAGCTCGGCCTCGACCTTTTCGCGCTCCTCGGGGGCCTGGCTGAGGAGATAGATGGTCCAGCCCAGCGCTCGGGCAGTGGTCTCGTGGCCGGCGCCGATGAAGGTGATAATGTTATCTTCCACCTCGCTCCTGCTGAGCCCCTCGGCTTCGAGCAAAAGCGTGAGCAGGTCGCGCGGGGCCGACAGGGGATCGACGGCCAGCAGCTTTTGCCGCCGCTCGATGGTGCCGGCGATCAGGGCGCGAAAATAGCCTTCGGAGCGCCGGCCGATGAGGCGCGTCAAGCGGGGCAAAAAGGCCGGCGCATCCAGAATGTCGAGCGGATCGGCGTGGCCCATGGTGCGCAGGAACCGCGCCATGGAGCCTGCGAACTCGGCCGGATCGCCGGCAATATCGCCGGTGAACAGCGTCGCCTGCAGGATGTCATAGGCGAGCAACGTCATTTCGACGCCGATATCCCGCTGGTCGGGGCCCCGGCCGAGCTCCTCCGCGAAGCGCCTCGCCCGTTCGGCCATGATCGGGGCAAAGCCATGGATGTTGCGCGGCGCGAAGACCGGCGCCAGCGAGCGGCGGGTGCGGCGCCAGAGTTCGCCTTCGGCCGTCAGCAGGCCGTCGCGCAGGATCGGCCGCAGGATGCGCTGGCGCAGCGGCTGCATCGCATAGTTCTTGGCATTTTCCACCATCAGGTACCGGATAGCGGCCGGATCACTGACGATGATGGTGGGATTGCCGAGCCAGTTGGCGCGCACATAGGGCTGGCGGAAAGTGCGCTGGCCCCAGATTTCCAGCGGGTTGCGCGACGCCGTCAGCACGAAGGCAACGATATTGAGGGGTTTGGTGTGCGGTACCGGAGCCGGCGGACGAAAGGCGGCAGGCGCGACATCCATGATGGCTACTCCGAACTGGCGCTATCTTAACGCGCCGATCCGCCGGAGTGCGCGCAAAATGCAAAAGCCCCGCCGCGGCGGGGCTTTTCACCAAGAATTGAAGGACCTTACAGGGCGCAGCGGTGACGCAGGCCGTCGTAACCCAAATACGTATCCGAACGCGGGTCATAGGACCGGTACGCATCCGAACAATCGGCCACATGCGCCCGCCAGCCGGCGCTGTTGTTGGCCGCCGCACCCGCGATCGCCGCACCGGCGGCGAAGCCGAGAATGCCGGCACCAATGGCGGCACCGGGATAGTAGCCGCGACCGTAGTAGCCCCGACCATAGTAGGGACGGCCGTAACCGTGGTTGTATCCCCAGGGCGCGGCGGTGGCAGGGGTGGCGGCCGCAATCGTACCAACGCCGATCATGGCGGCGACCCCAACGAGCGCAATGAGCTTGTTCATTTGGTATACTCCTTTACCCTGAACCTCATAATAGCTAAACCCTTGACACTGAACAGCAGATGAACGCGCCTGACAGCCTAATAGTTTCAGCCGTCCGTGCTAGTCCGCGTTTCACGTCGAGGTAACAAGATCGTGCAATCGGCATTCTCTTACCTGCCGGCACGGTTGGAAAGGTTAAGCAAATGAGATCGGTAACGGCTGCTTTCAGTGCAGCTATCATTGCGGCGTCGGTTCTTACACCTTCATTCGCCTTTGCGAATACCTGCTATTCGGGCAAGGCCTCGACCATCAGCACGTCGCAGCGCCTTACGGCCGACGCCATCGCCACGGCCAGGACGGCGAACATCATCCCGGTCTCGGCCTGCGAGTATACCGATGTCGTGGTCGCGCTCGCCAGCAAGGGGGCTGCCGGCCTGCAGCTGGAAATCCGGGCCAACCGCGCGTTGCTGGCCGACCTGCAGGCGCAGGGCTTCACTACTGCAGACATAATCGGGGCGGTGCGCAACGGTCCGGTGACGATCTATGTGAGGTCGAGGAACACGGGACAGATGCTCACGCTGCCCTTTTCGCGGCGCAAATAACTCGCGTGCCTTGGGCCTGCGAGGACTTCACGCCGACCGGCGGCGCGCCGTGCCCTCGCTCTCCAGGCGATCATCCTCGACGGTCCGTCCGCCATAGGCAGGCGAGTTCGCCCGCTCCCTGGCGACAAAGGCCTCGAAGGAAGGCCCCGAAACCTTGCCCTCGAGGGCGCGGGCTTGAAGATCGAGGCGCTTGATCGCGGCGAGTTCCTCGCCCTGGCCCAGCCGGGCCTTGACCACGGCATATTTCAGCACCCGGATCGTCTCGTCATAAACCTTCAGCGGTACGGGGAAGGGGTGGCCGTCCTTGCCGCCGTGGGCGAGCGAGTAGCGCGCGGGGTCGCTGAAGCGATAGGGCGCGCCGTGCACCACCTCGGCTACCATCGCCAGCGACTGCACGGTGCGCGGTCCAACGCCCGGCAGAGCCAGCAATTGGGTGAAATCGGCGGGGCCGCGCTCGGCAGCGGCGGCGAGCGTTGCGTGCAGGCGGCGCAGGATCACATCCTTCGGCCGGACGTCATGATGATCCGGCAGCACCAAATGGGGCAGCAGCGGCTCGGCCTCGTTCTCGGCCGGTTCCGCTGCCGGCGCGAGCGCGGCCATTTCTCGCAAGATTCCGTCGGGGCCGAGGCCTTCCAGCAGTTCGAGTTGCGCCCGGCGCGAGCGCTCGGCGCGATGATCGGTGAGGTTGACGATTTCCCCCCGCCCGCGGCCTTCGATCGCCGCGTGCGGCTGATCCACGAAGCTCTCCAGCCCTTCCGACAGCCAGTGATAGCGCCGAGCCTGCTTCGCTTCGCCGTTCATCCCTTGCTGCACCACCACCCAATGCCCGTCATCTGCGACGATGAAGCCATGAAGGTAGAGATCGAAGCCATCCTGCACGGCGGCGCTGTCGACCTTGGCGACCAGCCGGCTTGTCTGCGCCAATGCCGCGCCATCAAATCCGACCCGCTCGCCGATCGCCTGCAATTCCTGCGGGGTAGCGCGCGAATGCTTGCCGCGGCCACCGCAGACGTGAAGGCCCAATTCGCGCTGCAGCGGCCTGAGCCCCGCCTTCAGCGAGCCGATGACGCTGGTGGTGATGCCCGAGGAATGCCAATCCATCCCCATCACGGCCCCGAACGACTGGAACCAGAACGGATGCGCCAGCCGGCGCAGAAACTCGTCCCGCCCATATTCGATGATGATCGCCTGGGCGATGACGGCGCCGAGCCGGGTCATGCGCTCGCTCAGCCATTTCGGCACATAGCCGCCATGGAGCGGAAGATCGGCACTGCCAGCACGCTGGGGCAATTTCGTCCTCGAGCGAAGGGATCGCGTCTTGCTGTACTAACACGGAACAGATGCGGAACAAAATCCCTATTGACGGCAACAATGTGGAAACGATTCCGCGCCGCGATCATGTTTCCTTCAGATTGGCCATGTACAGGGGGCATGCCCGGGGGCTACGAAGCAGCCGGTCGCCGGGTTGCCGTCATTCAGCACATCCGCCGCGTGGTGCTTTTGACAGAAAGCAAGCGAAAGCGAGCATTCTGCCGGTGCAACTGTGGTTGCCGCCCGAATGGGCGGTGCTTGTAATGGCTCTCTGGCGGCGGCCGCGATCTTGATTCGCGACCAGGTTGTAGGTCAGTTAGAAGCGATCGGCTCCGGCGAGTCGTCGTATGGAATATGGAGAGATTTCATGAAGGTATTGGCATTTGCAGGGATCGCGCTGGCTTTGGCGGCAGGTCCCAGCTTTGCAGCAGGTGATGCGACTGCCGGAGCGACGACGTTCCACCAGTGCGCCGTTTGCCACAATGTCGGCCCGGGCGCGACCAACAAGATCGGTCCGGCGCTGACCGGCGTCGTCGGCCGTCAGCCGGGCAGCTTCGCCGGCTTCAACTATTCGCAGGGCATGAAGGATTTCGGCGCCAAGAACACTGCCTGGACTCCTGCGCTGCTCGAACAGTTCCTGAAGAGCCCGAAGGAAGAGGTGCCCGGCACCAAGATGACCTTCGCCGGCCTTTCCGACCAGACCCAGGTCGACAACGTCGTTGCCTACCTTCAGGGCCAGTAAGACGTAGTTTCACGCCTTCCGGATTTCGAACCTCGCGCTCCGAGCCGTCTCGGGGCGCGTTCTTTTTTTGGGCGAGGCTTTTCCGCTGATTTTCAGCGCGGCTCCAGCACCAGCGCCAGGAGCGCGAGGATCAGCGCCGGCGGCATGACCAAGAGGCCCAGCCGCAAGAAAGCCCAGCCGCCGACATGCAAGCCTTCGCGGCGCAGCGCGATCAGCCACAGGATCGTCGCCAGCGAGCCGGTCACCGAAAGGTTCGGCCCCAGGTCGACCCCGACCAGTAGTGCCTCCGTCACCTGCGCCGGCGCCTGCGCGTCGTGGCCCACCGTTGCGGCGATCAGCCCCATCGGCAAATTATTGATGAGGTTGGAGCCCAGCCCTACGGCGAGGCCCGAGGCCGCCACGGTCGCAGGAAGCGCGGCCTCTGACCAATGGTGCAGCGCCTCGGCAATGCTTGCCAGCAGACCGGTCCGGTTAAGCCCCTCCACAAGCACGAATAGCCCGGCGACCAGCGGCAGCGCGCTCCAGGATATCCCCCTCAGGAGCGGCAGAGGCGATTGCCAGCTGAGGCCCAGCACCAGCACGGCAACGAGGACGCCGGCAATGAAGGTTGGCAACCCCAATTGCCAGCCAAGGGCCGAGGACACCAGCAGCACCGTCGCCGTGACGATAAGCCCGAAGCTCGCAATCTGCCCGCCGCGGCTGAGTACGACGACCGGCGGTTCCCCGACCTTGTCCCCGAGCGCCCTCCTCTGCGTCAACCAGAGCACGAGGAAAGTTGTCGCGATCGCAACGATTGAGGGCAGCGCGAAATGGGCGAGCCAGGCCGGCAAGGTGGGCATGTGGTCGCCATAGATCACCAGGTTGGCCGGGTTGGAAATCGGCAGAACGAAGCTCGCGGCATTGGCGATGAAGGCGCAGATCAGCAGATATGGCAGGGGTTTGACCTTGGCGGCCTTGGTCACCGCATAGACCGCCGGCGTCAGCACCACGGCGGTGGCGTCGTTGGAAAGAAAGATGGTGACGAGAATGCCGACGCCGTAAATGATGGCGAAGAGCCTGCCGGGAGAGCCCTTGGCGCGGCGGGTGGCGATCGCGGCGAGATAGTCGAACAGCCCCTCCAGCCGCGCCAGTTCGGCGAGCAGCATCATGCCGATGAGGAAAAGGTAGACGTCCGTGCCCTTGGCCACAGCGGCAACCGCCTCGGGCCAGCTGATTGCCCCGAAGACAACCAGCAGCAAGGCGCCCGCGATGGCCCAGACGAACTCGGGCAGGCGAAACGGGCGGGCGATCACGCCGAGCGTTGCAAGCGCGGCGATGCCCCAGGTGGCAAGGTTTGGCGTCATGGGCTCCCTCATAGCCAAGTCACCGCTCATCGGCAATTTGCTTCAGGGGATGCGTCAGGACGGCAGGATCATGTATGGCTTGCCGCGGCGGAACGCGACGGAGATTTGACGATGATCGACAGCTTGACCATCAGGCGCCCCGATGACTGGCACCTGCACCTGAGGGATGGCGAGATGCTGAAGGCGGTGCTGCCGCACACGGCGGCGCACTTCGCCCGCGCCATCATCATGCCGAACCTGGTGCCACCGGTGGTGACCGGGGCCGATGCCGGCGCCTACCGCGAAAGGATTCTGGCTGCGCTGCCGGCGGGGGCCGCGTTCGAGCCGCTGATGACGCTTTATCTCACCGAAGCCACCGATCCCGACGATCTCGTTGCGGCGGCCGCCAGCGGACTGGTGAAGGCCGTAAAACTTTATCCGGCGGGGGCGACGACGAACTCCAGTTCCGGCGTACGCGATTTCGACCGCATCTCAGGCGTGCTGGAGCGGATGGCCGAAATCGGCCTGCCGTTGTGCGTCCACGGCGAAGTTACGGATCCCGCCATCGATATTTTCGATCGCGAGGCGGTGTTCATCGAACGGGTGCTGGCGCCGATGCGGCAGCGGCACCCTGGGCTCAGGGTGGTGATGGAGCACGTGACGACCCGGGACGGCGTCGATTACGTGCGTTCGGGCGGGGATAACATTGCGGCGACACTGACCGTCCACCACCTCATCATCAACCGCAATTCGATCCTCGTCGGCGGCATCCGTCCCCACTATTTCTGCCTGCCGATCGCCAAGCGCGAAGAGCATCGGCTGGCGCTGGTCGCGGCGGCGACCTCGGGGGACACGAGGTTCTTCCTCGGCACGGATAGCGCGCCGCATCCCGATCACGACAAGGAAACCGCCTGCGGCTGCGCCGGCTGCTTTACCGCGCCGAATGCGATGAGCTGCCTTGCGGAAGTGTTCGAGCGGGCCGGCGCGCTCGACCGGCTCGAGGCGTTCGCCTCGCTCAACGGCCCGGCGTTTTACCGGCTGTCGGCCAATGAGGAAACGATCACGCTGGTGCGGTCAGATGAGCCGGTCACCTATCCACCCAAGGTTGAATTGCCGGGCGCGAAAGTGACGGTATTCGACCCGGGATTTCCCCTGCATTGGCAGGTGGAGTAGGGCCTGTGCCAGGCTGCATCTCAGCAATTGCGGCGCCTCTGCCCCCCTCTCCTGCCTGCCGGACCCTCTCCCACAAGGTGAGAGGGTCCGGCAGGGGGCTCTTCACGCCTCCGGCGCGCGCAGGCGATAACCGATGCCGGTTTCGGTCAGCACATATTGCGGCCGCTCGGGGTCGTCTTCGATCTTTTGCCGGAGCTGGCGCACATAGACACGCAGATATTGGGCGTCGGTGAACTGGTCCCATAGTTCGCCCAGCAGGAACCGGTGCGTGAGCACTTTTCCGGCGTGCTGCACCAAAATACGCAGCAGCTCATATTCCTTGGGCGAGAGTTTTACGTCCTTGTCGTGCACCTTCACGATGCGCCGGACAAGATCGACGGAGAGATCGCCCAGCCGGAAAATCGGGCGCTCGCCCTGGGTCGCGAGCTGGTGGCGGAGCGCGGCGCGCAGCCGCGCCAGGAGCTCATCGAGGCCGAACGGTTTTGTCACATAGTCATCGGCGCCCAGGTCGAGGGCGGCGACCTTGCCGGCCTCTTCGCCGCGGCTCGACAGCACCACGATCGGCACGCTGTCGTTGCGGGCGCGGATGGCGCGAAGCACATCGAACCCATCCATGTCCGGCAGGCCGAGGTCGAGAATGACCAGGTCCGGCTTGGCGGCGAGCTGATCCAGCCCGGATTGGCCCGTGGCTGCCTCGAGCGTCTCGTAGCCCTGCGTGGTCAATCCCATGCGCAGAAGCTTGCGGATAGGTGGCTCGTCGTCGATGACGAGCACCTTTAGCGGCGCGCCGGTCATGCGGCCGTCTCCATCGGGCGGAGAGCGGCGATCGGCAAACTGATGGTGAAGACGGCGCCGTGTCCGTCGCTGCGATTGGAGGCCATGATGGTCCCTCCCATGGACTCGATGAATCCGCGCGAGATGGCGAGGCCCAGGCCTGTGCCGGCTCGTACCCGGTCGGATTTGCGGGTGCGGTAGAATTTGTCGAAGATGCGTTCGAGATCATCCTGGGGGATACCCTCCCCCTCGTCGATCACCTGCAGCATCTCGCTCGCCCCGTCGCGCCAGCTACGGATGCGGATGGTCGTGTTCTCGTCGGCATATTTGGCGGCATTGTCGAGAAGGTTGAACAGCACCTGCTCGGTGAGCACGGGATCGAGCTCGAGCAGGGGCATGTCCTTGGCGAGATCGAGCTCGACCCTGTGGTGGCCGAGGATTTTGTCGGCGCGCCTGAGCGCGCTGCCAACGATCTCGTTGAGGTCCTGCGACGACCGGTTCGGCATGATGGCGCCGGATTCGAGCTTGGTCATGTCGAGCAGGTTGGCGATGAAGCGGTTCAGCCGCTCGGATTCGTCGATAATGGCGGACAAGAGATCCGCCTTCTCGGCCGGTGCGAGCGAGGCGTCGAGGTCCCTGAGGGCCCCGGCCGAGCCGAGCACCGACGCGAGCGGCGTCTTGAGGTCATGCGAGATCGAGGTGAGCAGGGCCGAGCGCAATTTTTCCGTCTCGACGGTGCGGCGCACGCTCTGCATGTCTTCCACCAAATGAACCCGCTCGATGGCGACGGTGCCCTGGTCGATCAGGGCATCGATGAGGCGGCGCTGGTCGTGCGTGAAGATCGGCCCCTGCCGGTCGCTGTCGATGCCGATCACGCCGACCACGCCGCGCTCGGTCCGCATCGGCAGGAACAGACGCTTGGCGCCGGGCAACGTGTCAGCGCCACGGCCGGCCGCCTTGTTGCTGTGATAGGCCCAATTGGCGGCGGCAAGATCGGCGTCGTCGAGAAAATCCTCGGGCGGGTAGGCGCCCTTGACTTCGAGCGTGTCGTTCTCGGGCAGCAGCATCACCACCCTGACCTTGAGCATGGAGGCGATCTGGTAGGCCATGGCCCAGAGCACGTCGTCGAGCGTGCCGATGCCGGCGAGCTTGCGGCTGAAGGCGTAGAGCTGATCGGTGGTGCGGGCCCGCGTCGTGGCGGCGACCGCCTGGGTACGAGCGCGAGCGGCAACGTTCGAGACGATCACCGCCATGATTATGAAAAAGAAGAACGCCGAGACGTTGCGCGGATCAGCGATCGTGAAGGTAAAGAGAGGCGGCAGGAAGAAAAAGTTATAACAAAGTGAGGCAACGACGCTGGCCAGCAGCGACGGCCCCAGCCCGAAACGCGCGGCAATGCCCACCACCGCCGTCAGGAAGACCAGGTTTACCTCTTCGCCACCGAACCAGGGGCGGACCAGCCAACCGATCCCAAGCGCTACGGCGACCGCAACCAGGGCGCCCGCATAGGCTTTCGGCTCCACCCCGCTTGGTTCGACGAAGGTGTTGATGCCGCGCCTTGGCTCGGGGCTGGCCTCGGCCGCCGTGCCGGCGATGACGTGGACACTGATATTGCCCGACTTGCGGACGAGCTCATGGACCACCGAACCATGCAGCAGCTCGAACCAGAACGAGCGGTGCGACTTGCCGATGATGATGTGGGAAATATTGTTCGTTTCGGAAAAACCGATCACGTCCTCGGCGATGTTCTTGCCGCTTTCAGGCAGCGTCACCGGCTCGCCGCCGAGAATTTCGGCAAGGCGCAAGGCATCGGCGATGCGGTCGCGCTGTTCCTCGGAGAGCTGCGTGCTGCGCCGGCTCTCGACGTAAAGCGCCGTCCACGGCACGTGCAGCCGATCGGCGAGGCGCTTGCCGTAGCGAACGAGGCCGGCGGCCCTGGGGTCCTCGCTGATACAGACGAGCACCCGCTCGCCCGCCGCCCACGGGCCGGGAATGGCGTGCGCCTGCATCTGCGTCAAAAGCTGCGCGTCGACGCGCTCGGCGGTGCGCCGCAGCGCCAGTTCGCGCAGCGCGGTGAGATTGGCTGGCGAGAAGAACTGCTCGAGCGCGCGTTGGGCCTGGGCCGGGACGTAGACCTTGCCTTCCTTGAGGCGCTGGATCAGGTCGTCGGGCGTGAGGTCTATGAGTTCGACCGAATCGGCCCGGTCGAAAACGGAATCGGGCACCGTCTCGCGCACCCGCACATGGGTGATCTGCGCCACGACATCGTTGAGGCTCTCGATGTGCTGGATGTTGACGGTGGTATAGACGTCGATGCCGTTTTCCAGCAGTTCCAGCACGTCCTGGTAGCGCTTGGGATGGCGGCTGCCGAATGCATTGGTGTGGGCGAGTTCGTCGACGACGGCGATTTTCGGACGGCGTGCCAGAAGAGCGTCGAGATCCATCTCCTCGAGCCACTGGCCGCGATATTCGATACGTTTGCGGGGGAGGATTTCCAAGCCCTCGATGAGCGCCTCGGTCTCCTTGCGCCCATGGGTCTCGACGACGCCGATGACGATGTCGATGCCTTCGGCCTGCCGCGCCGCAGCGCTTTGCAGCATGGAATAGGTTTTGCCGACGCCGGGCGCCGCGCCCACGAAGATCCGGAGCTTGCCGTGGCTGCTTTCCTCCTGTCGGGCCGCTTCCAGCAGCGCTTCGGGAGAAGGGCGTTTATCTTGACCGTATCGTTCTTCAGCCATCAGCCGTCACTTTTGGCGCCGCTGTCGGAGCCGAGGTTTGAGGAAACTCAACGCGCCGGCCCCGACTTTTGGTGGCATCGCGCGGTGCCGGTAGCCCGGTTACCGCGCGATGCCTTAGCCTGTTATTTGGTCGCGAGCTGGTCGAGCGCCAAGTTTAGCTGCAAGACATTGACGTGAGGTTCCCCGATGATCCCGAGGAGCCGCCCCTGGGTCTGCGCGGCAACCAGTTGCGCCACCTGGTCCACCGGCAGGTTGCGGGCCTTGGCAACGCGCGGGATCTGGAACTCAGCCGCTTCCGGCGAAATATCCGGATCGAGGCCGCTGCCCGAGGTGGTGACCAAGTCCACCGGCACCGGCATGTTCGGGTTTTCTGCATGCAGCGCCGCGTAGCTAGCCTTCACCCGGTCCGACAGCGCCTTGCTGGTCGGGCCGAGATTGGAGCCCACCGAGTTGGCCGCGTTATAAGGCTGCGGCACGGTGTTGCCCTTGGCGTCGGTGCCCGTGGTCGCCGAGGGGCGGCCGTGGAAGTACTTGGGCTCGGTAAAATTCTGCCCGATCAGGGCCGAGCCGATGACTTTGCCGTTCTGGGTGATGAGGCTTCCCTGCGCCTGGGAGGGGAAGATGGCCCCGGCAATGCCGGTCATCGCCAGCGGGTAGACGAGGCCGGTGATCAAGGTGAGGATGATCACCAAGACGATTGCCGGCCGGATTTCCTTCAGCATTTGAAGAGCTCCTTAGGCGAGGTGCAAGGCGGTGATAATCATATCAAGCGCCTTGATGCCGATGAACGGGATGATGACGCCGCCGACGCCGTAGATGAGCAGGTTGCGGCTGAGCAACTGCGCGGCGCCGATCGGACGATAGGCGACGCCCCTCAACGCCAGCGGGATCAGCGCAATGATGATCAGGGCGTTGAAGATGATGGCCGAGAGGATCGCGCTCTGCGGCGTCGACAGGTGCATGATGTTGAGCACCTGCAGCTGCGGGTAGAAGGCGACGAACATGGCCGGGATGATGGCGAAATACTTCGCCACGTCGTTGGCAATCGAGAACGTGGTCAGCGAGCCGCGGGTCATCAGCAATTGCTTGCCGATCTCGACGATCTCGATGAGCTTGGTGGGGTTGCTATCGAGGTCCACCATGTTGCCGGCCTCGCGGGCCGCCTGCGTGCCGGTATTCATGGCCACGCCGACGTCGGCCTGGGCGAGCGCGGGGGCGTCATTGGTGCCGTCGCCACACATGGCGACGAGCTTGCCCTTGGCCTGCTCCTCGCGGATGAGGCGCAGCTTGTCCTCGGGCGTCGCCTGGGCGAGGAAGTCGTCGACCCCGGCTTCGGCGGCGATGGCGGCGGCAGTCATCGGGTTGTCGCCAGTGATCATCACCGTGCGGATGCCCATGCGGCGGAGTTCGGCGAACCGCTCGCGGATGCCACCCTTGATGACGTCCTTCAGGTAGATGACGCCGAGCAGCTTGCCGTCCTTGGCCACGGCGAGCGGCGTGCCGCCGGCCTTGGCGATCTGGTCGGCGATGTCGCGCAGGTCGCGAACCGCTTCGGACGCTGCCGGTGCGCCGACGAAGCTCAGGATCGAGTCGACGGCGCCCTTGCGGATCCAGGAGCCGCCGATCTCCACGCCGCTCATGCGGCTCTGCGCCGTGAACGGAATGAAGTTGGCGTGATCCTCGCCGACCTCGCGGCCGCGGATGCCGTACTTTTCCTTGGCGAGGACGACGATCGAACGGCCTTCCGGCGTTTCGTCGGCAAGCGAGGCCAGTTGCGCGGCATCGGCCAGTTCGGCCTCGGTCACGCCACGGATCGGCCGGAACTCGGCGGCCTGGCGGTTGCCGAGGGTGATGGTGCCGGTCTTGTCGAGCAGCAGCGTATCGACGTCGCCCGCCGCTTCCACCGCACGGCCCGAGACGGCCAGCACATTGAAGCGGACGAGGCGATCCATGCCGGCGATGCCGATGGCCGAGAGCAGCGCACCGATGGTCGTCGGGATGAGGGTCACGAACAGGGCGACGAGGACCACGATCGAGATGGTGCCGCCGGCATAGGCGACATAGCTCGGGATGGTCGCGGTGGCGAAGACGAAGATGATCGTCAGGCCAACCAACAGGATGTTGAGGGCGATTTCGTTCGGCGTCTTCTGCCGCTCGGCGCCCTCGACCAGCTTGATCATGCGATCAAGGAAGGTATGGCCGGCCGCCGCCGTGATCTTGACGCGGATCCAGTCGGACAGCACCTGGGTGCCGCCGGTGACGGCCGAACGGTCGCCGCCGGATTCACGGATCACGGGCGCGGATTCGCCGGTGATCGCCGCTTCGTTCACCGAGGCCACGCCCTCGACGATTTCACCGTCGGAGGGAATGATGTCCCCAGCCTCGACCAGGACGAGATCGCCGACCTTCAGGCTGGTGCCCGGCACCAGCTCGAACTTGCCGTTGCCGTCGAGCAGCTTGGCGCTGGTTTCGGTGCGCTGGCGGCGGAGGGCATCGGCCTGGGCCTTGCCACGGCCTTCGGCAATGGCCTCGGCGAAGTTGGCGAACAGCACCGTGAACCACAGCCACAGCACGATCTGGAAGTCGAAGCCGAGCTGTCCATGGCCGGTGACGAGATCCTGGATGAGGATGACCGTGGTCAGCGCGGTCACCACCTCGAGGACGAACATCACCGGGTTCTTCATCATCAGCCGGGGATCAAGCTTGACGAAGGCGGCGCGGATGGCCGGGGCCACGATGGCGGGATCGATCAGAGCTCCCCCGCGAGCGCGGTTGCGTAGTGTTTGGGTTTCCATTGGAATTGCTCCGATCAGAACAGCTGGCCAGCGGTCATCGCGATCTGCTCGACGATGGGACCGAGGGCAAGCGCCGGGAAGAAGGTCAGGCCGCCGACGATGAGGATCACCCCAACCACCAGGCCGACAAAGAGGCCGCCCGTGGTCGGGAAGGTGCCCGCCGAGGCCGGCACCGACTTCTTGGCTGCCAGAGAGCCGGCGATGGCCATGGCAGGCACGATCATCCAGAAGCGACCGACGAACATCGCCATGGCGCCGCTCAGATTATAGAAGAGCGTGTTGGCGGTGATGCCACCGAAGGCCGAGCCGTTATTACCGGTGGAGGAGGTGTAGAGATAAAGCATCTCCGAGAAGCCGTGCGGGCCGGCATTGCCCAGCTGGGAGACGCCGAACGGCAGGACGTCCGCAATCGCCGTCCAGCCGAGATACATCAGCGGCAGGACAAGGATGGCGAGCATGGCCATCTTCACTTCTTTGGACTCGATCTTCTTGCCCACATATTCGGGCGTGCGGCCGACCATCAGGCCCGCCACGAAAATCGCGACGATGACGAAGAGCAGCATGCCATAGAGGCCCGAGCCGACGCCGCCGATGATGATTTCGCCGAGCTGGATGTTGATCAGCGGGATCATGCCGCCGAGCGCGGTGAAGCTGTCATGCATGGCATTGACCGCGCCGCACGAAGCTGCCGTGGTGATGACCGCAAACAGCGCCGAACCGACGATGCCGAAGCGGACTTCCTTGCCTTCCATGTTGCCGCCGGTGAGGCCAAGCGAGTTGAGGATATTGGTGCCGCTGGCTTCCGCCCAGTAGCAGACGATAACGCCGGCGATAAACAGCACGCCCATCACGGCAAGGATCGCCCAGCCCTGACGCTGGTTGCCGACCATGCGACCGAAGACGTTGGTCAAGGCAGCGCCGAGGGCGAAGATCGAAATCATCTGGATGAAGTTCGACAGCGCCGTCGGATTTTCGAACGGATGCGCGGCGTTGACGTTGAAGAAGCCGCCACCATTGGTGCCGAGCATCTTGATGGCGATCTGGGACGCAACCGGACCGACGGCCAGCGTCTGCTGGGCGCCCTCAAGCGTGGTGGCGTTGACGTAGGGCCCGAGGGTCTGCGGAATGCCCTGCCAGACGAGGAAGAGCGTATAGAGCACGCAGATCGGCAGCAGGATGTAGAGCACGCAGCGGGTCATATCGACCCAGAAATTGCCCACCGTCCTGACCGAGTGCCGGGCAAAACCGCGGATCAGCACCAGGGCCAACACGATACCGGTTGCCGCCGACAGGAAGTTCTGGTGGGCGAGTGCCAGCATCTGCGACAGGTAAGACATGGTCGTCTCGCCGCCGTAGTTCTGCCAGTTGGTGTTGGTGATGAAGCTGATCGCCGTGTTGAACGACAGATCCGGCGCCACCGCACCCATGCCGGCCGGATTGAAAGGCAGGAATTGCTGCAGGCGCAGGATCACATAGACGAAGAGAAAGCCGCCGACATGGAACAGCAACATGCCGACGGTGTAGGGCAGCCAATGCTGCTCTTTCTTTTCATCGACGCCGCAAAGCCAATAGATGGCGGCTTCGACAGGACGCAGCACCGGCGACAGCCAGGTGCGCTCGCCCTTGAACACGTGAGTCATATAGGCGCCAAGCGGGGGCGTAATCGCCACCACGAGGGCGCAATACAGCAGGATCTGGGCCCAGCCGATGATAGTCATGATTGCCCCCTCAGAACCGCTCAGGCCGCAGCAGAGCGTAGGCGAGATACACAAGCAGCACGATCGCAACGATCGCCGCGAGTACGTAATCGAACATCATGGCAAGCCTCCCTCACAGCCTCTCGCACGCATAAGCGTAGGCGATGGTGGCTATGAAGAAGACGGCCGCCAGGATCAGCATGACGACATCCAGCATTGGACTTTCCCTTCCGACGACAGGATGGGCGGCAGCGCCAGACCACGTTGGCCGAATAGTTCGCCCGACGTGAAATCTGGTGCCGCCACCAATCCAAGTTTCGGGAGGAAGATGCGCCCGGGGCGCGTAGGTTTTCGAGACGGGCGGGAGGGGGTACTTATAGGAAAGTCATAAGTGCCGGGGGGCGTCGGGGGTGGGATTCCGCCTTCTCGGTCCGTCATGGCCAGGCTTGACCCGGCCACCCATGATGCACTTGCCAAATCTGCCCATCGCACTGAAAAGGCGTGGGTCCCCGGGTCAAGCCTGGCCAGGCCCGGGGATGACGATGGGGAGAGGGAGGGGATTTGGCGGAAGCGCCGTGCCCCCTCCCCGGCGTCACCCCGGCGAACGCCGGGGTCCATCTTGATGCCTCGCCACCCGCTCGGCGGTCGCGGCGGGCGCTGGATGCAGGCATGACGCCGCGGGTGGAAAGGGACTTATCCCGCAAAGGATAGTCCGTAAGCGGTCCCCTCCCGCTGAGGGAGGGGACCCGGCGGTTATTTCGCCGCGATGACGATGATCTCGATCAGGTAGTCGGGGCCGGCGAGCTTCACTTCGCCGGTGGCGCGTGCCGGCGGGTTGGCGGGATCGACCCAGCTTTCCCAGACCTGGTTCATGGCGCCGAAATTGGCCATGTCGGCGAGCCAGACGGTGGCATTGAGGATCTTGGACTTGTCGGTGCCGGCCGCCGCCAGCAGGCGGTCGATATTGGCGAGCACTGTCTTGGTCTGCGCGGTGATGTCCTCGCCGGCGTTGCCGACCTGGCCGGCCAGAAATACCAGGCCGTTGTTGACCACGGCCTGGCTCATGCGCGGACCGGGTTCGATGCGTTGAATGCTCATGGGAGATCCTCTTAGGTTTCGGCGCGAGCAATAGCCGCCGCGCACGTCCGGCCGCAAGCCGCTACGGAACCGAAATCCCAACGAGATGGCCCTCAGGTTTCCTTCAGGGCCATCAAACTGGCATTGCCGCCGGCTGCGGCCGTGTTGATGCTGACCGAGACCTCGCGGACGAGCAGGTCGAGATTGTAGTCGGCCGCGCCCTGCACGGTAATGATGGGTCCCTCGAAGCCGGCGACGATGGCCGAGACCTCGGCCACCCGGCCCGGATCGCCTTCGACCAACACGCCATGGACGCCGGTTTCGTTGTGCCAATCGGGGGTGGTGCGGAGGCGGGCGGCAATGGCCGGCGGCGGGGCTTGCAGGAGCCCCGCGACAGGTGGCGCCGAGGCATCGACGACGGCGCGATTGCCGGTCGCGAACACTGCGCCGAGCTGCGCCAAAAATCCGTCGTACGTCTGCGGCAGCAGCAGGATCTCGCCCCTCGGCTCGGCGCGATAAAGGTTGTTTTCGCCCACCGGTCCCGGAAGTTCGGCAACGACGCCGGCCGGCGACCTCTCCAGCAGGGCGGCGAATTGGGCCTCCCTCCCCTGCCCCGCCATGAAGACGGAAAAGCCGGCGTCATCGATCTCGTCTCTGCTGCCGACCTCCGCGCGCCCGGACCGCCGGCTCAGCAAGCGCCGCAAATAGAGCGGGCCGCCCGCCTTTGGCCCGGTACCCGAAAGCCCCTGCCCGCCAAAAGGCTGCACCCCGACGACGGCGCCGATAATGTTGCGGTTGACATAGATATTGCCCACCCCGATCCGGCCGACGACCCGCTCCACCGTCTCGTCGAGCCGCGTATGGAGCCCGAACGTGAGGCCATAGCCAAGGCCGCTGATGGCTTCCGCCAGCCGGTCGAGATCCTCGCGCCGGTAGCGCACCACATGCAGGACCGGCCCAAAGACCTCCGCCGTCAGCTCTTCGATGTGATTGATCTCGATCAGCGTCGGCGGCAAGAAGGTGCCCTTTTCCGTATCGGCACCGAGGGGGATTTGAGTTATGGCATGCCCTCGTCCGCGCATAAGCTCGATGTGCTGCAACAGCCGGTCGCGGGCCTCGGCGGTGATCACCGGACCGATATCGGTCGCGAGCCTATCGGGGTTGCCGACGCTGAGTTCCCGCATCGCCCCCTTCAGCATCTCGAGGGTGCGCTCGGCGACATCCTCCTGGACGCACAACAGTCGGAGCGCCGAGCAGCGCTGGCCGGCGCTGTCATAGGCCGAGCTCAGCACATCCGTAACCACCTGCTCGGCGAGCGCGGAGGAATCGACGATCATCGCATTCTGCCCGCCTGTCTCGGCGATCAGCGGCGCCGGCGCGCCGTCCGGCAGGATCCTGTCGGCCAGCTGGTGCTGGATCGCCCGCGCCACCTCGAGCGAACCGGTGAAGGCCACGCCGGAAACCCCGGCATGGCCGACAAGCGCCGCCCCGATATCGCCCGCGCCGGGCAACAATTGCAGCGCTGCAGGCGGAATGCCTGCGGCATGAAGAATTTCGGTCATGGCGAAGGCAACGAGCGGGGTTTCCTCGGCCGGTTTGGCCAGAACCGCGTTGCCCGCCGCCAATGCCGCGGCGATTTGGCCGGTGAAGATCGACAGCGGAAAATTCCACGGGCTGATGCAAACGACCGTGCCAAGCGACCGATCGGCCTCGCCGAGCTTTTGCGCCTCCCCGCCATAGTAACGCAGGAAATCGACCGCCTCGCGGACTTCGGCGAGCGCATCGGCAACCGTCTTGCCCGCCTCCCGCACCATCAGCCCCATCAGTTCCCCGCTAGCCGCTTCGAGCCGGTCCGCCGCGTCGAGCAGGCACCGTGCCCGAGCCTCTGGAGGCGCCCAGTCGGGCGTTGCGGCGGCAAAGGCACGGGAAACCATTTGTGGCGTTGCGAACCGGGCGATGCCGACGACATCGCTATTGTCGGCGGGGTTCAAGATGGTCACCTCGGTGCCGCCCGCCTCCCCATCGGCAAGCAGCGGCACTGCCCGCCAGGGTTTTGCGGCGCTGTCGCGGAATCTGCTTGCGAGACGTTGGAGTACCGGCTCGCTGGAAAAATCGAGCCCGGCCGAGTTCTGTCTTTGCCCCAAGATATCGCGCGGCAGCTTGATCCCTGGGTGCGGTGCGCCGAGCGGCGCGATCCCGCGGGCGATCTCCACAGGATCGGCGATTAGGTCCTCAATGGCGATTCTTCCATCCGCGATGCGGTTGACGAAGGAGGTATTGGCCCCGTTCTCAAGCAGGCGCCGGACGAGATAGGCAAGCAACGTCGCGTGCGTGCCCACCGGTGCATAGATGCGGCACGGCCGATCGAGATTGCCCTTGCCCACGACCGCCGAATAGAGCTGCTCCCCCATGCCGTGGAGGCACTGGAATTCATACTGGCCCGGATAGAAGTCGGGACCGGCGATCTCGTAAATGGCCGCGACGGTATGGGCATTGTGGGTGGCGAACTGCGGAAAGATCTCCCGCGGCGCCGCCAGCAGTTTTCGCGCACACACTATATAAGAGACATCCGTATAGGTTTTGCGCGTAAAAACCGGATAGTCCGCAAGTCCCTCGACCTGCGCCTGTTTGATTTCGCTGTCCCAATACGCCCCCTTTACCAGCCGCACCATCAGGCGATGGCGGGAGCGTCTCGCCAGGTCAACCAGCCAGTCGACGAGGAAGGAACAGCGCCTGCCATAGGCCTGGATGACGAAACCGATGCCGTCCCAGCCGTCAAAGGCGGGATCGAGGCAGAGCGCCTCAAGCAGGTCGAGCGATAATTCGAGGCGGTCGGCTTCCTCGGCATCAATATTGAGCCCGATATTTTGTGCCCTGGCCTGCAACGCCAGTTGTCTCAGGCGGGGCAGCAGTTCTCCCATTACCCGGCTGCGCTGCTGGCGGCGGTAGCGCGGGTGCAAAGCCGAAAGCTTTATCGAAATGCCTGGCCCCTCCTGGGGCCCTCGCCCGGCGGAGGCCGCGCCGATCGCCTCGATGGCATTGCGATAGGCGTCAAGATAGCGTTCGGCATCGGCGGCCGTCATTGCGGCCTCCCCCAGCATGTCGAAGGAATGGCGAAAACCGCGCCGCTCCAGCTTTTGGCTCCTGCTGAGCGCTTCCCCGATGGTCTCGCCCATGACGAACTGCTCGCCCATCAGCAGCATCGCAAAATCCATGCCCGCGCGGATCAGCGGCTCGCCGCCCCGCGCGAGCACAAGATTGAGGGCGCGCGCCAGCCCCTCCTCCGGCATGGCGGCAGTAAGGCTGCCCGTGATCATGAGCCCCCAGGTCGCGGCATTGACGAAGATCGATCGTTCCGGCCCCATATGGGCCCGCCAATTGCCCCCCGCCACCTTGTCCCGGATCAGCGCATCGCGCGTCGCGCTATCCGGGATGCGCAGCAACGCTTCGGCGAGGCACATCAGCGCCACGCCCTCCACGCTCGACAGCGCGTATTCCTGAAGCAAGCCGGAAACCCCGCGATCCGGCCCCTCGGCGCGCAAGCGCTGAACCAATTTGCGTGCGGTGGTCCTCACACGGCCTGCGGCAAGAGGATCGAGCGCTGCGGCATCGATCAGCGAGGGCACACAATCTCTCTCTGGCAGGCGTTCGGTCTCGGCGATGACCCGGCGAAGTGGGGCAGGATCGAACGGCCGCAGGTCAAATGCCTCGAACGGCTTGATTTCGTCCCTCGCGCTCACCCCTGCCCCAGACGTCATCTTCTCCTCATGCTCGCTGGCCAGTCCTCTTGCTTCCTGCAAGATCCGCCCTACATGTTTTCACGCGGGCGCTACCCAATATATATCGTCCCCCGGGGGGCTCGGTGGCTGACTTCCGCACTTTTTGATCTTGTTTCGCGCCACACTTGCCCTACATATAATGCTGTATCCGGGCGGCGTGACGGATTTTTGCCTTCAACGCCGGGATTTTGACATGGCGCTGCGGGCAATGACGATTTTTTTCACCGCCACCTGCGCTAGCTCGCGACTTCCGAGTGGCAGGCCGTTGGCCTAACCCATTCAGTTTTCAGTGGAATTTGGCTCATCCACTGAATCACATAATCGGCCGCAGATCAGTGTTGACACTGTCTGGAGCCTCGACTACAAACCGCCACGTTGATGACGCCGAGCGAACTGCTCCAGCGATCAACGAACTTCTGAAAGGGCAGACATGCTGCCGGGCAATCCGGACGCAGGGTCATGTTCCCTAAAAATTAGGAAGCTTTTGCTTCTGTGACGTCTTGCTCCTTTTGGGGTTTTGAGGTCGGCTCTTTGACATTGTGAAGATGGAAGAAAGGGAAACGTGGACGGCGAGGTTCTTGCGCGCTGAACCTGGTCCGAAAGGACTGGAAGTAGGCGGTCATGCGACTTCGACGGTGCTACGTTTTCTTA
>DATJHO010000029.1:0-5635 GCA_035493835.1 Devosiaceae bacterium | reverse complement strand
TGCGCATTGGCGCGGCAATTATGCCGTTTGATTTGAATTTCGGTGGAGCAGTTTCTTGGCCACAGCCACAATGGCAGACGACACCTTCACGCCCCGCCAGCAGGCGGTGCTGACGGCGGCGCTCGAGCTGTTGGTGGAAGGGGCCGATCGCCTGACCATGACGGCGGTGGCGCGGCGCGCGAGCTGCTCCAAGGAGACGCTCTACAAATGGTTCGGGGACCGTGACGGCCTCCTGACGGCCACGGTGCAGTGGCAGGCGGCAAAGGTCAGGATGCCGCAGGTCGATCGCTGGCATCTCGACCGGGCGGCGCTGCGCGAAAGCATCGAGGGGTTCGCGCGCGACCTGCTGGCGACCATTGCCGGCAACGTTTCCGTTACGCTTAACCGGCTCGCCATCGCCCATGCCGGGGCGGACAAGCGGAGCCTCGGTGCGATCGTGCTCGAGAACGGGCCGCTTGCCATTCCGCAGCGCCTCAAGCCGGTGCTCGAGGCGGGCCGCGAGGCCCGGCTGCTGCGCTTTGACAGCACTGAGGCGGCATATCGGGTGTTCTTCGGGCTGGTGGTGCGGGACACGCAGATCCGGTTGCTGCTCGGCGAGGAATTTTCGTTGTCCGCCGGAGACGTGGAGAAGGAAGCCAAAGCGGCGACGGAGCAGTTTTTGACGCTTTATGGGCTGGGCTAGGGAGGCTGCTCAAAGTTCCGTCCGTGGTAGCACGGTGTCATTCCCGCGAAGGCGGGAATCGCCGTTCGGCCGACCCGATGACGCCAGCTTGAAACAGAGATTCCCGCCTCCGCGGGAATGACCTGCGGAACGATGGGGCCGCCGCTAAAAAAGCGGCCCGCGTAAATTTTCAATCGGCCCTCGGGCCCAAACGCCAACAGAGGAGAAGTCCATGCGCGTTTTCTACGATCGGGATGCCGATCTCAACATCATCAAGAACAAGAAGGTCGCGATCATCGGCTATGGCTCGCAGGGCCATGCGCATGTGCTGAACCTGCGCGATTCCGGCGTCAAGGAAGTGGCCGTCGGCCTGCGTCCCGGCTCGGGCTCGGCCAAGAAGGCCGAGGGCGAAGGCCTCAAGGTCATGAGCGTTGCCGACGCGGCCAAGTGGGCCGACGTCATCATGATGCTGACCCCGGACGAGCTGCAGGCCGACATCTACAAGGAGCACATCGAGCCCAATATCCGTGACGGCGCCGCGCTCGCCTTCGCGCACGGCCTCAATGTGCACTTCAACCTGATCGAGCCCAAGAAGAGCGTCGACGTGATCATGATCGCGCCGAAGGGCCCGGGTCACACCGTGCGCGGCGAGTTCCAGAAGGGCGGCGGCGTGCCGTGCCTGATCGCGGTGCACCAGGATGCCTCGGGCAATGCCCATGACATCGCGCTCGCCTATGCGTCGGGCATTGGCGGCGGCCGTTCGGGCGTCATCGAGACCAATTTCCGCGAGGAATGCGAGACCGACCTCTTCGGCGAGCAGGTCGTGCTCTGCGGCGGCCTTGTGGAACTGATCCGCGGCGGCTTCGAGACGCTGGTCGAGGCCGGCTATGCGCCGGAAATGGCCTATTTCGAGTGCCTGCATGAAGTGAAGCTGATCGTCGACCTGATCTACCAGGGCGGCATCGCCAACATGAACTACTCGATCTCCAACACCGCCGAATGGGGCGAATACGTCTCCGGGCCGCGCATCATCACCGACGAGACCAAGGCCGAGATGAAGCGGGTGCTGAAGGACATCCAGAGCGGCAAATTCACCTCCGAATGGATGCAGGAATACAAGGCCGGCGCCTCGCGCTTCAAGGCCACCCGCCGCCTCAACGACGAGCACCAGATCGAGGAAGTCGGCGAAAAGCTCCGCGGCATGATGCCGTGGATCAAGGCCGGCGCGCTCGTGGACAAGAGCAAGAACTAAGCCTTTTCCCTCATGGTGCGCGCTGCACCATGAGGGGCCAACGCTTGGCGGCCCCTTCTTCCTTCTCCCCAAGCGGGAGAAGGTGGCGCGAAGCGCCGGATGAGGGGTAAGTCGCACGCACCGAGTTCGCTGCCCACCCCCTCGCCCGCCTGCCGGCACCCTCTCCCGCAGGGGGAGAGGGGAGCTGTGGCATGGTCCTCCAACAATCCCTCGCGACCGCGGTTTGTGGGCCAGCCCCCCAGACTTCTTCCGCCACAACCCTACCCCTCATGGTGAGCTTGTCGAACCATGGGCCACAGGCATGCCGCCTGGTCGGCGTTTTGCGGAACCCCGGCGGAAATGGGCGCGTTTCCCTTGCTCACAAGTGCGAGGAGATCAAAGTGGAGAGCACATCGGGCATCGAGCAGGAATTGCTGAATCTCGAGCGGCAATATTGGCAGTCCATGCAGGACAAGGACGCGAACACCGCCAACAGGCTCACCGACTATCCCGTATTGCTGGCGGGCGCCCAAGGCGTCGCCACCGTCGAGGACGGCAAGGCGTATTCAGGCATGCTGAACAGCCCCAACTGGGAGCTGAAAAGCTTCACCCTTGGCGATGACGCGCAGGTGAAAATGCTGTCGGACGATGTTGCGGTTCTCGCCTACAAGGTTAGCGAGGAACTGACGGTGGAGGGCAAGCCCCTCACGCTCGAGGCGGCCGATACCTCCGTCTGGGTGCGGCGCGACGGCCACTGGCTTTGCGCCATGCACACGGAATCCCTTGTGGGCGATCCGTTTGGACGCGATCGGCAGGCCAGCCACTGACGCCCGATCTCGGCCTCAGCGGCTGCTGTCGGTCGCGAGCTTGATCGCGAGCAGGCCAAGCACCGTGCCCATCAGCCAGCGCTGCACTTTTGCCCAGATCGGGCGGCGGGTGAGGAAGGCGGAGATGGTGCCGGCCGTGATGACGAAAGTGGCATTGGCGGTGAGGCTGATGGCGATCTGGATGGCGCCCAGGATCAGCGTTTGAGTAAGCACGTTTCCGGCCGACCGGTCGATGAACTGCGGCAGCAGGGACAAATAGAGCGCGGCAATCTTGGGGTTCAGCAAATTGGTCAGCAGCCCCATGCCGAACAGCCGGAGCGGCGCGTCGCGGGAGAGCGTACGCACCTGAAATGGCGAACTGCCGCCGGGACGCAGCGCATTCCATGCCATGAAGGCGAGGTACGCCGCGCCCGCCAGCCGCAAACCATCGTAAGCGAACGGCACCGCGAGCAGCAGCGCGGTGATGCCGAACGCCGCCAGCAGCATGTAAATCAGGAAGCCGACCCCGACGCCGATCAGCGAGACCAGCCCGGCGGCTCGGCCTTGGGCAATGCTTCGCGAAACGAGGTAGGCCATGTTCGGGCCGGGCGTGATGGCGAGGCCCAGGGCAACAGTCGCGAAGCCAAGAAGCGTGGTGATGTGCGGCATTGAGATGGTTCCGGAAGTGAGCCGATCATGTCAGCTGCCGCACCATATTGCCAGACGGATCAAAGCATTAACGTTCGGATTCTTGCGGTGGCTTGTCTATGGCCGCGAATACTGCAACAAATAGTACAATCTGGCAGCGGAACGGGGAGTTACCGCGATGGGGGCCCAGCGGCGCCGGTTTTGCCTGGTCTTGATCAAGCCGTCCCATTACGACGACGATGGTTACGTCATCACGTGGTGGCGCTCGCCCATTCCCTCCAACTCGCTCGCCGCCGTTTATGGCTTGGCCCGGGACTGCGCGGCGCGGCAGGTGCTCGGCCCGGATGTCGATTTCGATATCGAGCCGATGGACGAGACCAACACCGAGGTGAAAATCCCCGAGGTCATCCGGCGGGTGAAAGCGGCCGATGCCGGCATGGTGATGTTGATCGGCGTGCAGTCCAACCAGTTTCCCCGCTCGCTCGACATTGCCCGGACAATGCGGGAGCAGGGGGTTCAGGTCGCCATCGGCGGCTTTCATGTCTCGGGCGCGATTTCCATGCTCGATGGCGACGATGACGGACTTCGCGCGGCCAAGGCCCTCGGCGTTTCCGTGTTCGCCGGCGAGGCGGAGGGCCGGCTGGACCAGGTGCTGCAGGACGCCTATGCGGGCGCGCTAAAACCGCTCTACAACTACATGGACGATTTGCCGGGCATCCAGGGCGCACCCATCCCGTTCATGCCGGTCGGCTATGTCGGGCGCACCGCCACGCGGATGACGAGCTTTGATGCGGGGCGGGGCTGTCCGTTCCAGTGCTCGTTCTGCACCATCATCAATGTGCAGGGCCGGATTTCGCGCCGCCGATCGCCGGACGACGTCGAGGCCATCATCCGCGAGAACCACGCCCAGGGCGTGCACCGGTTCTTCATCACCGACGACAATTTCGCCCGCAACAAGGATTGGGAGCCGATCCTCGACCGGCTGATTCAGTTGCGCGATCAAGGGCTGAACTTCGGGCTGGTGATCCAGGTCGATACCCTCAGCTACCGCATCCCCAATTTCGTCGACAAATGTGTCAGGGCCGGGGTGCGGCGCGTCTTCATCGGGCTCGAAAACATCAATCCCGCCAACCTGATGGCCGCCAAGAAGCGGCAGAACAAAATCACCGATTACCGGCGGATGCTGCTGGCCTGGCGCGAGCACCACATCATCACCTATGCCGGCTATATCCTCGGCTTTCCGAACGACGATTTCGACAGCGTCATGCACGACATCGACGTCATCAAGCGCGAATTGCCGGTCGACGTATTGGAGTTTTTCTACCTGACGCCGCTGCCGGGCTCGGAAGATCACCAAAAACTCTACCGCGCCGGCTCCCCGATGGATCCGGACCTAAACAAGTACGACCTCAACCACGCCACGGTGGGGCAGGCCGGCAAGATGGACAAGGCTGAGTGGGAGCGCTGCTATCGCGCTGCCTGGGCGCGCTACTACACGGTCGAGCACGTCACGACGCTCATGCGCCGCTCGGCCGCGACCGGCGGGCAAGTGCCGAACGTCCTCTTCCTTTCCACCTGGTTCAAGGGCGGCATTCTGATCGAGGGTGTGCATCCGCTCGAATGCGGCGCCCTCCGGCGCAAGTTCCGGCACGCGCGACGGTCTGGATTGAGGATCGAATCCCCACTGGTGTTTTATCCCAAGTATTGGCTGGAAACGGTGGGCAAGCTGGCGCGCTGGGGCGCGCTCTATTCGCGCTATGGCTGGGAATACCTGAAAATCATGCGCGATCCCAAGCGGATGGAATATACCGACACCGCGCTGACCCCGGTCTCCGACAAGGACGACGCGCTGGAGATGTTCCAATCGGCGGACGCCGTCGCCTACCTCAAGCAGCAGCAACGCATCGAGGCCGCACAGCGCGGAAAGACCGTGAGCGCGGCGGAATAGGTTTTATTGACGCGTTGCCGGTGCGGGAGGTGAGCGTGGCGTTCGCGATCAAGGCCGCAATCGGCGATTCCGAAGCAAAGACCTTCGAGTTTACCGCGCAAAAGACGATGTATGGCGGCAAGCATATTGCTGCAGGCGACATGATCTTCCTGTTTGCGAGCGAGAACGAGGGCGGAAAAGGGCTTTTCGCACGCGGCGTCGTGATATCGTCTGAGCCGATCCCGAGGAAAGAGGCCGTCGCCCGCCAAACCCCGCGCGTCAGCGTTTCAATCCGGCGCACCGGGCTCGCCAAGCGGCCGCTGGGGCGGCGCGAACTCAAGCCGCTCATGGACTGGAAGGAC
>DATJHO010000028.1:0-4464 GCA_035493835.1 Devosiaceae bacterium | reverse complement strand
GGCGCCTTCTTCCAACACATTGCCGAGCGCTTCAAGCCCGAGGCCATGTATGGCTCGCCGGCATTGCGAACTTTTGATCATGATTCTCGACCTGCCGACCGCCGAGGATATGGCCGAACTCACCTTCATCGTCGGCCGCGGTGCCAGTTGCGAGCCGCGCTTCGTGCCGCTGATGGAGCCCGGGCCGATGATGGCAGTGCTGCAGCGCACCAATAACACCCCGCGACTGGGGGGATAGAACAAGACCCAACCGGCCTGGATCAAAGCCCCCCACCCCTCCCCCTCCCCTCAAGCGGGAGGGGGAGGGTGGCGGCAGCCGGGTGGGGGTGTTCCTGCTTTCGCCTGGCCGGATCACGCCCTGACATCCGGAAGGAGCAGCCTAATCCTGAGCCTGTCGAAGGACGAGGCTGTGGGGCGGAGCCTGTGGCTCATGGTTCGACAAGCTCACCATGACGGTTGAGATGGTGGCGCCGATCCTCATGCTCCAGCTGCGTGGCTACCCCTCACCGGCCTGACGGCTACCCTCTCCCAGGGGGGGCGAGGGTTTTCTCTGCGGCACCCTCGCGGTTCCCTCGCCCCTCTGGGGAGAGGGTTAGGGTGAGGGGTAGCCAAGGGCAACGAAGGCCGAGGTAAATGCAGGCTGAGTTTGCGGCGGCCTACGCCGTCGGCATCACCCTAAAGCCATCCGCGCCATTGGCGCCGTGGGGATATACGTCGATGGAACTGACGACGGCCGCGGGTGGGCCGTCGCGCATGGCTTCGATGATGGCATCCACGGTGCCATCGGGGCCGGCGAACACCGCCTCGACCGTTCCGTCGAGGCGGTTGCGCACCCAGCCCGCAAGGCTGCGGGCGTTGGCTTCGTCCTCGAGCCACGCCCTGAAGCCGACGCCCTGAACCTGTCCGCTGATGACAACGCGGATGCTTTTCATCAGAACGTGGCGCCGATCTGCCACGGCACGAACTCGTTGTCGCCATAGCCCAGGAGTTCGGATTTGCTTTTCTTGCCCGACGCCACGGCGAGGATTTCGTCAAAGATTTCCTGGCCCTTGGCCTCGAGCGAATTGCCGTCGAGCACGTCACCGCCGTTGATGTCCATGTCGTCGATCATCTTGGAGTAAACGTCTGAATTGGTTGCGATCTTGATCGATGGCGTCGGCTTGCAGCCATAGGCGGAGCCACGGCCGGTGGTGAAGCACAAGATGTTGGCGCCGCCCGCCACCTGCCCCGTCGCCGACACCGGATCGTAGCCCGGGGTGTCCATGAACACAAAGCCCTTCTCGGTCACCGGCTCGGCATAGCCATAGACGGCAGTCAGCGGCGAGGTGCCGCCCTTGGCCGCGGCGCCGAGCGACTTTTCGAGAATGGTTGTCAAGCCGCCGAGCTTGTTGCCGGGCGAGGGATTGTTGTTCATCTCCATGCGGTTGCGCTCGGCGTAATCTTCCCACCAATGGATGATGTCGATGAGCTTTTCGCCGACCTCGCGGGTCACCGCGCGGCGGGTCAGCAAATGCTCGGCGCCGTAAATCTCGGGCGTTTCCGACAAAATGGCGGTGCCGCCATTGCGCACCAGAATGTCCGCGGCCATGCCCAGCGCCGGATTGGCGGTGATGCCCGAATAACCGTCCGAGCCGCCGCACTGCAGCGCCAGCATCAGTTCGGAGGCCGGTATGGTCTCCCGCTTCACGTTGTTGACGGTCGGCAGCATTGCCTTCACCGCCTCGACGCCGGCCTCGACGGTCTTCTTCGTCCCGCCCGTTTCCTGGATCGTCATGGTGCGGAAAGTGTCGCTCTCGGTGACGTTATAGGCCTCCTTGAAGCGCGGGATCTGAAAACCTTCGCAGCCCAGGCCCACCATGATCACGCCGCCCATATTGGGGTTGGTGGCATAGCCCCAGGTGGTGCGCTTCAGCGTATCGAAGATCACGCCGCGATAATCGATGACGCAGCCATTGGCCTGCTTCAGCGCCACGATGCCATCGATGTTGGGGTAGTTGTCGAGAATGCCGGAGCGCTCGATTTCCTTGACGATGAAGCCGGCGACGGTGGTCGAGCAGTTCACCGAGGTGAGAATGCCGACATAATTGCGCGTCCCGACCTTGCCGTTGGCCCGGCGAAAGCCTTCGAACGTCGCCTGCTCGGCGGCCGGCACGAATTCGGTCGGCACCACGCCCTCGCAGAAGGCATAGTCGCGCTCGAACGCGCCATGCTGCTCGCCGATGCCGCAATTGTGCTCATGCACCCACTCGCCGGGGGGAATATCGCTTTTCGCAAAGCCGATGATCTGCCCGAACTTGACCACCGGCTGCCCGGCGGCGATCGGCTTGATGGCGAATTTGTGCCCCTTTGGCACGCGCTTGGCGACAATCGCGACGCCCTGCGCCGTCACCAAACCAGTGTCGAGATTGCCGAGCGCAACAGCGACATTGTCCTGGGCGTTGAGCAGGAGGGTGCGGGGAGCGGCGACGGCTTCATTCATGATCTGAGCTTTCTGGCGTTCGGCACGGGGCAAAAAATTCCGCCTTTGGCATATGTGGGCATCAACCCGGTCATTGCTAGGGGGCTGCAATACAACTAACATGTTAGCACCATGCCGCAAAGCAGTCGCTACAATTTTCTGATTGCCCCGCTCGATGCCACGAGGGGCAACGTCACGGCCGCCGTGACCGACCAGCTGCGCCGGGCCATCGTCACGCTGGAGCTGAAGCCCGGCGAAGTGCTCGACAAGGGCGCCATCTGCGACCGGCTCGGGGTGTCGCGCTTTCCGGTATCGGAGGCGCTGTCAAAGCTGCAAACCGAGGGGCTGGTCGAGATTTTGCCGCAGCGCGGCTCGATCGTTTCGCTTGTCCGGCTCTCGGACGTCACCGAATTCATGCTGATCCGCAAGGCGCTCGAATGCGAGGCCGTGCGCGTGCTGACCGGCAGCCACAGCGACGACCTGATCGACTCGCTCACTAAAAACCTCGCCGCCCAGCGCGCCGCGAGCGAGCGGGACGACCGGGAGGCCTTTCATGCCTACGACCTCGAGTTCCACGACATCCTGTTCGCCAGCATGAGCTTTGCCAAGATCAAGGCGGTGATCGAGACAACCCGCGCCAATCTCGATCGCGCGCGGCGACTGCTCATCTCGCCCCGGCGCCTCGCTTTTTCGCTCGCCGAGCACCAGGCGATCCTCGACGCCATTGTAGCCGGCGATGGGCAGCGCGGCGCCGCCGCCATGCGCGCGCATATCGATTCCGTGATGCTGGAGCTGTTCGCCTTCGCCCGCGACCGGCCCGAACTGTTCGCCGACGGCGCCGATCATCCGGCGGCCAGCGGCCGCGACGATTTTCCATTCGGCTAGACCGCCGACATGGATTTCCCGCCTCGGCGGGAGCACTTTGGGGAAACCGGCCACCAAGGACGATTAAACAAGTCCGAAAATCGGCCAAACAGAGGGACCAAGAATGCTCAAGGGAATTCCGCCGATTATCGGCCCTGACCTGCTTTACGTGCTGCAGGCCATGGGCCATGGCGACCAGATCACCATCGTGGATGCGAACTATCCGGGCGACAGCGCCGGACCGGAGCTGGTCCGCATGGACGGGCACTCGGCGACGGACGTGCTCGATGCCATCCTGACACTGATGCCGCTCGACGATTTCGTCGATGACCCGGCGATCACCATGCAGGTCGTCGGCAACCCCGACGGGCGCGAGCCGATCATGGGCGAGTTCGAAGGCCTTGTTAAAAAGCACGAGCCAAAGATGGGCTTGAGCTCGCTCGAGCGCTTCGAATTCTACAAGCGCGCCGCCTCCGGCTACGCCATCATCCAGACCGGCGAGCGCCGGCTCTATGGCAACATCATTTTGAAAAAGGGCGTCATCCGGCCGTAAGGGGGCTACCCCTCACCGGCCTGCCGGCCACCCTCTCCCCATAGGGGCGAGAGTTCTCTCTGCGGCACCCTCGCGGTCCATCGTCCCCTCGCCCCTCTAGGGAGAGGGGCAGGGTGAGGGGGCGCCCCACGCACAGCCACACGCCGCCCATTCCCGAACGCTTTACCCCGGTGTCGGCCTCGACTCCCGGCCCGCCTGAAGGATAACACTTCATTCAAACCTCAAGAGGAAGTTGATCGATGAAACTCATGCGTCTGGGCGCCAAGGGTGCCGAAAAGCCCGCATTGCTTGCGGAGGACGGCACCTATCGTGACCTGTCGAGCGTGGTGCCCGACATTGCCGGCACGGCGCTGACGCCCGATGGGATCGCCAAGATCCGCGCCACCGACTGGAAGGCGCTGCCGATCATCGACAAGTCGACCCGCATCGGCCCGTCCGTCGGGGCAGTGGGGAAATTCATCTGCGTCGGCCTCAACTACGCGGACCACGCGGCCGAAACCGGCGCCGAAATCCCCAAGGAGCCGATCCTTTTCATGAAGGCGACCAGCGCCATCATCGGCCCCAATGACGACGTCATCCTGCCCAAGAA
>DATJHO010000027.1:0-4193 GCA_035493835.1 Devosiaceae bacterium | reverse complement strand
GGCCGGATGCATCCACTCCACGCTGAATTTTCCCCGCGCGTGGGACAAGTCCACCGATGCTTGATCGCCTTCCGGCAAGTAGACCAGAAACTCGCGCTCGGGATTGGCCAGGCAGTAGCCCGTCGATGCCAGCTCGTTGTGCGGCGTTGCGGAGTCGAGGTCCATGCGGAGCGCATACGCGCGCGTGTACCCCAGGGCCTTGCGCACCGGTTCCCAGGTCCAATCGTCGCGCCGGTTCAGATCGCGCAAGGGATACCCCGGCCGCGGCCCCCAGTTCACTTCCGGGCATGGGCTTCCCGCGATCGGATCCCAGCTATCCATCAGCAGCGTGTTATGTCCTCGCACAAAGCACTTCCACGCCCAGGTCACCGTCCCGCCGTGGCCCCAGAGATGATCCGTGTCGTTGACGCTGACTTTTTTTCCGTCCCACGCCGGTGGATCGAACAGGAACTGCCGCCCAAACGGAGAGACCCACTCCGCCGGGCTCGCCATTATCTCTTCCATGCGTTCCACGCCCGCTCCGGTCAGGCCCACCGGATGCCGCTTGCCCTTCTCGGTTTCCAGCTTGTGCATGGTATCCACCACCCACCAGTCCCAATCCTTGCCGCCGCCTTCGTTCACCACCTCGTAGAGCACATTGTCGAGATCGTCCACCGTATCGACGATCTTCTTGAGATACGCCGCGTGCTGCTCGCGGACTTGCGAATCGTCGAGATCCGGCTGCCCGTCGCCGTTCCGGTCGCCATTCAAGCCGTTGATGTTGTTCTGGGCGTTCAATGGATGGCCCGACCACGTCTGCTTTCCGCAATGCGCCGGCCGGTTGTAGCTGAATCCCTGAAAAAGCTGCACCGCGCAGTAGATGCCGCGGTCGCGGCACTCAGTGACGCGCGCCCGCATGCGGTCGAAATAGGCCGGATTGAATTTCCTGAGGTCGAATTTCAGGCCGCCGTCGAGCGCCGTCCCCGGCCCCGTCCGCACGTAAAGTGTTGGCTCGAACAGAATCTTGTCCGGCGTCCATGGCGCCCAGGCCGATTGCTGCCATCCCCACAACCGCTTGAAGTTGTGGTTGTGGCTGAGCATCATGGCGAGGTAGGCCTGCCAGTCGAACGTCGGGATGGGAGCGGCGCCTGAGTCCTGCAGGTTCGCCCATGTATGCGCGCCCGTCAGAAAAATCGCTTTGCCGCTCGCGTCGGCAAAGTAGCGCGGGTTTTGAGGATGGACGCGCAGCGGTCCCGTCGCCGGCTTCACGATCTGCGCCGGAGCCGTCCTCCATCCGCCCGCCGCAACACTGCAGGCTACCGTCGTCTTCAAGAAATCGCGCCGATTCATATTGTCGTCTCCCTACGCCAGTTGCCCGCCGTCCACAAACAGCAGCACACCGTTGATGTAGCTGGCGTCTTCCGACGCCAGAAAGAGCGCCGGGCCGGCCACATCCTCGGGGGTTCCCAGCCGCCCTAGCGGGATCAAACCTCTGGCCGGATCATACTTTTTCATGAATTCCGGGTCGTTCAGCACCGGCCGCGTTAAGCGGGTCTTGATGAACCCCGGGCCCAGAGCGTTGGAGTTGATGCCGTGGGGGCCGAGTTCGCGGGCCAGCGTTTTCGCCAAAAGGTACACCCCAGCCTTCGAGACGTTGTAGTGCCCCAGGCTGGCCTCCGCATCCCAGCAGTTTGTCGATGCCATGAAAACAAGCTTGCCCCGCTTGCGGGCCACCATGTGCGGCGCAACCGCCTTTGACACCAGAAACGCACCGCGCAGGTTGATATCTACCGTGTCGTCCCAGGTCTCATCGGAGATTTCGAGAAAGGACACCGCCGGCGCGATCCCGGCCACATACATCAGCACGTCGATGCGGCCGCGCCAGTCCATAACCTGCTTGACCATGGCCTGCACCTGTCGGGAATCGCGCACGTCGCAGGGAACACACCGCGCATCCGTGCCCTCGGCGTGCATATCGCGGGCCGTGGCCTCCATCATCGGACAGTCGATATCAGCGATGGCAACCTGCGCCCCTTCGCGGCCCAAACGCACGCCGATCGCTTTCCCAATACCTTGCGCCCCGCCCACCACCAGTGCCACCTGGTCTTTGAAGCGGGCTGCGCCGTTCGAATGCTGGTCGTCCATCCTTGCCTCTAACGTTAAAGTATTAGTCGGAGCACCGCCAGTCTGTAACTATCGCCCAAATTTTTGTTGGGGCAGCACGCTTGCCACGATGGTGGTGCACCGTGGGATTTTAAAAATCTTTCAGAGCTTTCTTATAGCCAGCCGGACCGGGTCCATAGGACGCTTGATGGGGTCTGGCCGAGCCATCTGGTGGTCAGGAGGTTGGAAATGAGACTGAAGGACAAGGTGGCCCTGGTTACGGGCGGCGCGTCAGGCATCGGCAGGGCGACGGCGGAGCTGTTTGCGCGTGAGGGCGCCCGTGTGGCCGTCGCGGATTACAGCGCGGACGGCCGCGACACCGTCCAGGCCATCAAGACCTCGGGCGGAGAAGCCATCTTCGTGCCCGTTGACGTCTCGGATTCCGGCCAGGTAGCAAAGATGGTGGAGACCGCGCTCCAGGCCTACAAGCGTATCGACATCCTCTTCAACGGCGCGGGAATACTCTACTATGGAACCGTGCTCGAGACCGACGAGCAGGCCTGGAATCGCGTAATTTCCATCAACCTCACTGGTACTTATCTGTGCTGCCGGGCGGTTGTGCCCCACATGATCCGCCAGGGCGGCGGGTCCATCATTAATGTTGCATCGACAGTTGGCGCACATGACGCCTGCGCGAACGCCGTCGCCTATGTGACCTCCAAGGGTGGCGTAACTCTATTTACGAAGGCCATGGCCGTCGATCACGCCAGGCAGGGCGTGCGGGTGAACGCGCTGGTGCCCGGGGCTACCGATACACCCATGATTCGAAAGGCACTTACGCCAGAGGCCCTGGAGGCGCTAGGAGCCTCGCAGCCCATCGGGCGGCTCGGCCGCCCCGAAGAACTGGCCAAGGCAGTGCTGTTTCTGGCGTCGGACGATGCCTCATTCGTGACCGGCTCCGCGATGTACGTGGATGGCGGCCAAACCGCCAAAATTTGAATGGTTTAGAGGGAAACCTTATGGTTTTTGCAATGGGTTTGAGCAATCCGGAAGGTCCGGTGGCCCTTCCGGACGGAACTTGGCTGATCGTGGAAGGCGGCGCTGAGCGCGGCTGCGTGACGCACATCAGCGCCGACGGCCAGACCAAGCGCATTATTAAGAAGACCGGGCGCCCGAACGGTTTAGCGCTTGATTCCAAAGGTGTTATATGGGTGGCAGAGTCAAAAACACCGTCGCTTGTGCGGCTCAACATGGACGGAAAGGCCGAGGTAGTGGCCACGGAGTGCGATGGCGAGGCATTTCTATTCCCCAACGACCTTTGTTTCGGGCCCGACGGCGCGCTCTATCTGACTGATTCCGGAGTCTTTATCGATAAATTCGTGATAAACGGCCAGATACGCCCCGACTACAAGGACATCACCTATGATGGGCGGGTCTATCGAATCGACGTCGGGACGGGCAAAGTAAAGAAACTCGACACCGGCATCAAATTCACGAACGGCATCGCGTTCGGCCCGGACCGGCTGCTCTATGCGAACGAGACGCTGACCGGCAACATTTATCGTTACGAGAACGGCCAGCGCGTGCTGTTCGGCAACGTGATCCGGTCGGACGCACCGCCTGGATGGAAGGGACCGGACGGAATGGCCTTCTCGACAGACGGCAGACTTTTTGTGGCGGTTTTCGGGCAGCAGGACGTGATGGTCCTGGGCAAGACAGGCGCGGTGGTGGAGCGCATCCCGACCGCCGGAAAATTGCCGACCAACTTGGCCTTCGCGCTACCAGGCCGGAAGCGGATTCACGTCACCGAGTACGAACTCGGGCAGTTGGAAGCTTTCGATGTAACCTCCGATGGTCTGCCATTGTGGACCGGACCGGCAGCTTGATGGATACCTCCACCGGCAGCGTCCCGCGCCTGAGACGCGTCCTTTCAGTCTGGGACCTCATTCTATACGGGTTAGTGGCGGTAACGCCGAGCGCCCCGGCGACTGTTTTTGGCCTGGCGGAGTTGCGGTCTCACGGGCATGCGGTGGTCACGATCCTGGCGGCGATGGTGGCGATGGTGCTGACGGCCATCAGCTACGGCAGGATGGCGGCGTTATACCCCTCGG
>DATJHO010000026.1:0-7272 GCA_035493835.1 Devosiaceae bacterium | reverse complement strand
CCATTGGCCCAGCGCAGCACGGCGTGGACGGTGTCCTCGGTTTCCATGGCGTGGAGCGTGGTCGGCGTATAGGCGAAAACGCTCTCCGGCAGGCCGAGGAAATGGCAGGTGAGATCGAGCTGGTGCGGCGCCTGGTTCATGATCACCCCGCCGCCCTCGCCGGCCCAGGTGCCGCGCCAGGTGCCGCTATCGTAATAGGTTTTGGTCCGCGGCCAGGCCATGGTCATCTCAAAAGCCTGCACTTTTCCCAGCCGCTCCTCGGCGAGCAGCCGGGCGATGGTTTTCATGTCCCCGCGGCAGCGCTGCTGGAAATTGATCGCGGCGAGTTTTCCCGCCTTTTTGGCCGCGGCGATCACCGCGTCTGCTTCGGAAACCCGCACCGCTACCGGCTTTTCGATCAGCACGTGGCAACCCGCGTTCAGCGCATCGATGGCGATCGGGGCATGAAACGGGTGCGGGGTAATGATCACCACCAGTTCGGGCTTCACCTTTTGCAGCATTTCCCGGTGATCGGTGAAGAACGGCACACCGAACTCGGCCGCCGGCCCCTCCGCACGGGCAGGATCGATATCGGTGCCGGCCACCAGCTCGAATTCGGGCAGCTCGGCGCCGACCCGGTGCTGCGAAAAAATGCTGGCGCCGATGCCGATAACGGCATGGCGGATAGGCATCAGGTTTTGACGGTCGTTCATTTTGGCTTCCCCCTCGTTTTTTATCCACTAAAGCCACCGGGCAAGGGCAGGTCAATCGCGGAAGGCGCTTGCCATGGATTTGTCATTCGCCGCCCCCAAACCGCGCGCCGACATGGCCGAAGCGGTGACGGCCGAACCTTTCGACGAAGGGCAAAGACATGACTGACGGGGCGGGGGAGCGGCCGTAGCCCATTGACGCGAGGCCTTTCGGCTGCATCCTTTCCGCACGCCAACACGAGAGGATTTACCCGTGCCCATCTATGATCTCGATCCGGAAGCGCTGAAGAATTACCGCAGCGCCGTGGTGCCGCCCGCCGATTTCGACGCCTTCTGGAGCGCGACCCTGGCGGAGGCGCGCGGCTTTCCCCTCAACCCCGAGTTCCGTCCCTACGATGCCGGCCTGAAGCTGGTGGACGTGTTCGACGTCACCTTCGCCGGCTTCGGTGGCCATCCGATCCGCGGCTGGTTCCTGCTGCCGGCCGGCGCGCGCGAAAAACTGCCGCTCGTTGTGCGCTATGTCGGTTATGGCGGGGGCCGCGGCCTGCCGCTAGATCACCTGGCGTGGCCGGTGGCCGGCTATGCGCATCTGGTGATGGATACGCGCGGCCAGGGCAGCGGCTGGTCGCCGGGCGATACTCCTGATCCAACCGGCTCCGACCCCGCCCATCCCGGCTTTATGACGCGCGGCATTCTTGATCGCGAAACTTACTATTACCGGCGCGTCTTCACCGATGCGGTGCGCGCCATCGAGGCGGGTCTCAGCCATCCGCTGGTCGATCCCTCCCGTGTCGCGGTCACCGGCGGCAGCCAGGGCGGCGGCATTTCGCTGGCCGCCGCGGCGCTCGAACCGCGGGTCGCCGCGATCATGGCCGACGTGCCGTTCCTCTGCGATTTTCCGCGCGCCGTGCGGCTGGCGCCGCGCGATCCCTATAACGAAGTCAGCCGCTATCTTTCCGTCCAGCGCGGCAAGGTCGAAACGGTGTTCGAGACGCTGCGCTATTTTGACGGCACCTGCTTTGCCGCGCGCATCACCGCGCCGGCGCTGATTTCAGTCGCGATGATGGATGTCGTGTGCCCGCCCTCGACCGTCTACGCCGCCTTCAACGCGCTTTCGAGCCGCGACAAGACGATGCTCGACTACGGTTTCAACGACCACGAAGGCGGCGGTTCCTTGCAGGCCCGCGCCCAGCTCGATTGGCTGGCCAAGCGGTTCTGAGGATTCTTATCACGGAGGCGGCGCCCACACATTCGGCGCCGGCTAGGTCGGCTCCCCCGGGCTCGGATCCATCAGCGTATGAATCCGGTCCGCCCCCAGCCGGGCAAGCTTCAGCAGCATCGCCTTTCGCCGCGCGGGTGCAAGCAAGGACTCAGTCGCGTGGCGAAGGATGGCCGCGTCATGAGCGTCGGCAGCGATCAGCCCTTCGGTTTGAGGAAAGATGTCCGGGTCGAGCTCTGGCGGTTTCGCAAAGAAGAAGCGGTCGCAGAATTCCTTGTAGTCGGGCCATTTGGCGTCGACCCTGAAATCGACGAGGCTTGACTTGATCTCGATGATCCAGATCTCGCCCTTGGGCCCTACCCCGAGCACGTCGGCGCGGCGACCATTGGCGAGCGGCACTTCGGGGAAGCAGGCGAAATCGTATTGGCCGCGCAACAGCCGCATCACCCCGCGCTGGACGCGCAGGGCGGTGGGCGACTGGCGGAGGTCGACGATTTGCGGCAGTTCAGCCATTCGGCGTTAGCGGCTCCGGCAAGATTTCCCCGGGCGTTGCCGGCTTCATCCGCGCCGGCAGCGATCTGAGCGCCAGTATAGAGCCGATCACCAGCGGCAGGCAGACCACATAGGCAAGACGAATGCCGACATAGTGGGCGACGGTGCCCAGGATCGGGGGCGCGAGGAAAAAGACGACGAAAGTCACCTGTCCCATCGCCGCGACATTGACCGAAGAGGGCCGGTCGGTGCGCTGCGCCGCCGCGGAAACCACCAGCGGATAAATGGCGCTGCAGCCAGCGCCGAGCATGGCGAAGCCGAGGAGCGCCACATAGGGGTGCGGCGCGAGCCAGACAGCGACGAGGCCGGCAATGCTGATCAAAAGCAGCACCAGCACCACGCTGCGCGGGCTGTAGCGATCGACGACCGGGCCGGCATAAAGGCGCGCCATGGCCATGAAGAAGGTGAAGAGCGTGAGCCCGAGCCCGCCGATGAACGGCTCGGCATGGAAGGCGTCGCGCATATAGATGGTGGACCAGTCGACCCCGGCACCCTCCACGAGGAAGGCGGCGATGCCGATGAGGCAGAGCGGCAGCAGCGATAGGGTCGGGAATGCGATCAGAGGGGCCTTTTCCTCCTCGTGTGCCTCCATGGTCGGTATGGTCTCGATGCCGGAAATGGCCGCCGTGCCGAAAACGAGCACCAGCGCGAAGACTCCGGCCAGGTGCCAGGGGGCGGGAATGCCGGCCTGACGAACGGCGGCGGCGAGAAGCGAGGTGACGAAAAAGCCCAGGCTCCAAAACCCATGGGCACGACTCATGATCGAGCGCCCGGTCAACCGCTCGAGCTTGCCGATTTCGACGTTGAGGTTGATTTCGAGCGCCCCCGCCAAGAGACCGGCGCAGAACAGCGCCAAAAACGCCAGTGGGGCAAAGCTAATAAAGGTCACGCTCGAATAAAGCGCGGTCGAGCCGAGAACGGTGATGTAGGCCGTGTTCCGCGCGCCCAGTTTTTCGATCAGCGGCGAGGAGAGGGTGAGTGAGATCAGCGCGCCGATGGCACCGCCGATCAACGTCAGGCCGAGTTGCGCCTCGTTGACGTTGAGGGCCGACTGGATGTCGGGCAGCCGCGAATACATAGCGCCGGTAATGGAGGAAAACAGAAAGAAAGAGGCATAGAGCCGATGGTGCGGCTTGAGGAACATGGCAAATCCGGGCGGCGAGACGCCAATGAATTGAAATGAAGCGGGCGGAAGTTGCGAATCGGCGCGGGACGCCACCGGCGGTTTACACTATTCACCCGGGATCGGTTCGGCCAGCGTGACCATCGGCCGGCGGCCAAGGGAGCCAGCCGCCCAAAGGCTCAAGACCACCAGCGGCAAGGCGATGCCGAAGGACCAGCGGACGCCAAAATGCTGCGCCACGAAGCCCAGGAGCGGCGGTCCGAACAGGAAGGCAACGAAGGAAATCTGCGCCAGAGCCGCAACATTGATCGCCGCCGCTCGGTCGGTGCGCTGCGCCGCCGCCGACATGGCGAGCGGAAAGATGACGCTCGTGCCCATGCCGAGCAGCCCCAGGCCGAAAAGCGCAACCCAGTCGCTCGGCGCAAAAAAGACCGTGAGCGCGCCGATCCCCAACACGCTCAACAGCGCGCGCGCCACCGAACTGGGACTGTAGCGCTCGACGAACCCATCGGCGAAAAACCGCGTGGCGCCCTGCACCATGGCGCCGACCGCCGCGGCGAAGCCGATGATGAACGGGGCCGCCCCAAACTCGTCGCGCATGTAGATCGCCGACCAGTCCGAGCCGGCGCCCTCGAGGATCATGGCCGAGAGGGTGACCACAACCAGGATAAGGATTGCCGCAGTTGGCCGGGCGAAGCGGGGTGGCGGGTCAGTGTGGGCGGTTGCCCGGTGCGGTGCGGACTCGAACCGGCCGAGCACGACCAAGACGCCAGCAAGGATCACCGGCACCATCAGCAAAAGATCGAGCTGCGGGCTTACCCCCAATTGGGCGAAGGTGGCGCCGACCAGTCCGGCGGTGAAGAAGCCGAGACTCCAGAAGGCATGCGACCGGTTCATGATGCGCCGGCCCAGCTGGTGCTCGACGCGGTCGGCCTCGAGATTGACGATGATCTCGATGCAGCCGATGACGATGCCGGTCGGCAGCAGCAGCAGGAACAGCGCGACGGGCCCGGTGGCAAAGCTCGCAGCGGCAAAAAGAAGCGTCAGCAGCGGGATCAGGGCCAGCATCAACCGGTGGCCGAGGCGCTCGATCAACGGAGCCGCGAAGGTCAGCGATATCAGCGTGCCCGTGGCCGTGCCGATCAGCGCCAGGCCAAACGTGCCCTGCGTCACCCCCAGGGCGTGCTGAATGTCGGCCATCCGCGGAAATATTCCTCCCATGCCGAAGGCATAAAGGAAGAAGGAGCCGAAGACCCGATAATGGGGCGGCAGATCAAGTCCGAACCGCATGAGAATTCTCGCAAATCAATAGCGAGACGCTATTCAAATCGCTTTGGAGACACAAGCCCGCGAGCGTTTCGTTGGTAGTTACGAGCGGTGTGTTTTTTTGCGGCGAACTTATGGGCGCCCGCTGGCGCCGTGAAAAAAAGGGCCGCCGGAAATTCCGACGACCCCTTCGTCCCGTCGCGGTCCCAAAAAGGCACCCGCGACCCAAGGCACGCGTTCAAGAAGGAACGCACGCCCGCAACTGGAAGCCGCTACACGGCGGCGATGCAGACCTTGGCAAGACCGCGAACGCCGAGGCGTTGGGCGGCTGCGCGGCTGAGATCGATGATGCGGCCCCGGACGAAGGGGCCCCGATCGTTGATGCGTACCTGGATGGAACGACCGCTCTTCTGGTCCATCACTTTGACAATCGTGCCGAAGGGAAGGGATCTGTGGGCCGCAGTCATCGCGCCGCCACTCATCCGTTCACCGGAGGCCGTGCGGGAGCCGGCTGCATACCATGAGGCGACCCCGCATTGATTGCTGCTGGCGTAAGTCATATCCGCAGTAAACATAGTAAAGGCGGACATTGCGGCAGCAGCAACGACGATTTTCCTGATCAATATTCCAGCTCACTCTTAACTACGATGCTCGGGCCGTACGGAGTGAATCAGGCAACAATGTGCACGCGCGGCCCTTGTCTTACAAAACGTGACGGAACTGTTGCAGATGCGCACCACTGCATTAGCATTCAATTAACTCGGGTTAACGCGCCCTGGAGCGACGATTCAGCATTGGGATTCAACGACCACAGCCCGACTGCAAAGATCGTTTTCGGCGCCTGATTTGACCAATTGATAAAAAATGGCACCTGGATTAGCGTTTGGTCTTGGAACGGCACTAAAATCGGGCCGAGGGAGCAGAAAATGGCGGTAGGAGCGCTTCAGGACGGCATCGCTGCGGGACGGCTGAATGGCCCGCAATATGCGGAGAACTTCTCGGATCTGCATCCCCCGCTCGATCGGCACGAGGCGATTGTCGAAGCGGATCGCTGCTATTTTTGCTTCGATGCGCCCTGCCTGAACGCCTGCCCGACCTCGATCGATATCCCGATGTTCATTCGCGAGATCGCCACGGGTAATCCGCTGGGCGCCGCCGAGACCATTTTCGAGCAGAACATCCTTGGCGGCATGTGCGCCCGCGTCTGCCCTACCGAGCAATTGTGCGAAGAGGCGTGCGTGCGCGAAACGGCGGAGGGCAAGCCGGTGCGGATCGGCCTGTTGCAGCGCCACGCGACGGACGCAGCCATGGCGGCAGAGGCGCAGTTTTTCACCCGCGAGGCCGAGACGGGCAAGAAGATTGCCGTGGTTGGTGCCGGCCCGGCGGGCCTTGCCTGCGCCCACCGCCTCGCCATGCACGGCCACGACGTGACCATCTTTGACACAAAGCCCAAAGCCGGCGGGCTCAACGAATACGGGATCGCCGCCTACAAGACGCCGGGCGGGTTTGCCCAGGCCGAGGTCGACTACGTGACCGCGATCGGCGGCATTGTCATCGAGAGCGGCAAGGCGCTGGGCGAGCATTTTGAGCTGGCCGACCTCCGCACGAACTATGACGCGGTTTTCCTCGGTCTCGGGCTCGGCGGAGTGAATGCGCTTCGCACCGAGGGCGAGACGGCGGCCGGGGTCGACAATGCGGTCGATTTCATCGCCGAGCTGCGGCAGGCGGCGGACCTTTCGCGGTTGCCGATCGGCCGGAGGGTGGTGGTGATCGGGGGCGGCATGACCGCGATCGATGCGGCGGTGCAGGCAAAACTCCTGGGCGCCGAGGAGGTGACTATGGTCTATCGCCGCGGCAGGGAGCAGATGAACGCCTCCCGGTTCGAGCAGGATCTCGCGGCCTCCAAGGGTGTCAACATTCGCCACTGGATGGCGCCGACGCGGGTCTTGACGCAGCATGGCAAGGTCATCGGCATCGAGCTCGAGCACACGGCGATGGTCGACGGCAAGCTTGCCGGCATCGGCGACCGCGTGGTGATCGCCGCCGACCAGGTGTTCAAGGCCATCGGCCAGACGCTTTCGACCGGCGGGGAAGGCGTAACGCTGTCCGGCGGCAAGATCCTTGTCGACGACGAAGGCCGGACTTCGATGACAAAGGTCTGGGCCGGCGGCGACTGCGCGACCGGCGGAGATGACTTGACGGTTACCGCCGTCGCCGAAGGGCGCGATGCGGCCGAGAGCATCCATCGGTTTTTGGGCGGGATGTAGCGCGATGGGCAGGTGGCAAAGTCCCCCTCACCCCCTGCCGGACCCTCTCCCGCGAGGGGAGAGGGAAATCCGCTACACCTCTTCTTCCTTCTCCCCTCGTGGGAGAAGGTGGCGCGAAGCGCCGGATGAGGGGGCCTCTTCAAGCCTATCCACCAC
>DATJHO010000025.1:0-18351 GCA_035493835.1 Devosiaceae bacterium | reverse complement strand
TCGCGACGATGCGGCGCGAGTCTTTCAGCTCGCGCTGGAACAGGGCGGCACCGGAATGCCGTTTCATGCGGTCGGCGACGAGGGTGTCTCCCTCCGCGACATCGCCACGGTGATCGGGCGCAAGCTGGACCTGCCGGTGGTTCCGACCAGCCAAAATCAAAACAACCCCCACCCCCGACCCCTCCCCTCAAGGGAGGGCGATGGGAGCAGCGCCGTCCGCAAAATTCCCTCCCCCTTGAGGGGAGGGTGGCGGCAGCCGGGTGGGGGTTGTTCCAACCTCCTTCCCCATTCGAGGTCCCGCTCCCGCGTCAGGGCTGGAACGAGGCGGCGCGCCTGTCGAGCATCGCCTGGAACGCCGCAAATATTTTCATCAGCTGTGGCGGCTTATAGGGATAGAGGTCGGTTGGATCCATGTCGTGGATCGCCATGGCGACGCCCGCCTCGAAAACGAGCAGCCGGCCATCCTGCGTCTCCCCGCAGTCGAGCGAAAAGAAGTCGAGGCCGACCCCGGCCGCGACGGCATCGAGGGCGGCGCGGTGGCGAGCGCCAAAACCCTGCTCGAATCCGTCCATGAACAGCGCCTCTTCGGCCCGCTTTCCGGCATCCTCGGCCATGCCGGCGTTGAGATACCAGATCTTCCACTGTTCGGAGATTGCCATGTGGTAGGCGAACGGTGCGCCGTCGATGAAGACGATCCGGTACTTCCTGAAGAGGCCATCCGGGCCGCTATAGTCGATAAAGGGCGCAACGAAGAAGTCCGCTTCTGCGCGTGCCGCGAGGTAAGGCGCGATGTCCCCGGCGTCTTCAAACCGATCCAGCCCCAGGCCGGCATGCGATCCAACCGGACGCACGATCAGGGGGAAAGCAAGACCGCCCGGCAATTCGCCTTTACCCTCCGAGACTGCCACGAGATCGGCGCGCGAGATTCGCACGGTCACCGGAATCTCGATGCCTTCGTTTCCCTGCAGTAGCCCGAAAAGCCGGTCGCGATCGGTTCGCCTGACCTTGTCCGGCTGGTTCAGCAGCGCGCGCGGCCATATCCCGACCTGCTCGGCAATCTTGTCGAGGCTCTGCGTCGAGCCATCCCCATCGGTGATCACCACAATGGCGACGTCGTGCTCCGGAACCGCGCTGGCGAGGTCCAATCCTGCCGTCACGTAAAGCGTGGTCAACTCGATATCGGGCGAATTGACCAGGAACTCGACCGGCAGATTGCCCCCAAGCTCGAGCGGCGCGGCGAGGGCAAGGACCCGCAATCGCGGCGCCCCTTCGCAGCCCGGCGACAGGTAGAGGCATTGATGGGTCAGCGCCGACCGCTGCAGCGCCAGGCCGGTCTCATGGTTGCCGGCGATCTGCTCAATGATCGACAGATCCATGAGCGCGCCGGGATCCTCGGGCATTGCCTGCAATTCGCCGCGGAGAGGTCCGAGGTCATTGCCATCAAAGGCGAATTTGAGGAGGCGCGCCGTGCCAATTCGCAGCGTGCCCTGCAGGCTCTCCTGCATCTCGAGCGCGCCATTAGGTTGGCTCAGCATATGATAAAATTCCTGGTTCCACGCGGTATGGTGAGAGGCGGAATCGCCCCTTGGCGGCCACCATAGCCCGCTTCGCCAACGGCACCCCACCGTTCCGGGAAGTTCTCAACAACGCCCCGTCCGAGGTCCACAGACCTGCAAAGGATTCGAGAGAACAGCTTCCGCCGGGGTTGAGGCAGCGTATGGCGCGTGATCCCTAGCCAGTTGGAGCTATGGCCCCGCGGCGCGGCTTCTCAATGAGCCCATGATAGGAGAAGGATAGGGAGCTTGAGGGTATCTGTCTTCTTTTCTTCATTCCTGATTCGGGATTTGGCTGATGTCGCCAGAGGTCTCCGCTCGTCTACCGCGCATGCAACTGGCCGCGCTTCCCTGGCGTCGGCTGGAGGCACAGTTCGAAGTGCTGATGATTACCTCCCGGCTCTCCCGCCATTGGCTGATCCCCAAGGGATGGCCGATGAAGGGGAGGAACGATGCAGAGGCGGCGGCGCGCGAGGCCTATGAAGAGGCGGGCGTGAAGGGCGCGATATCGCGCGCGGCGCTCGGCAGCTATCAGTACAGCAAGCAGCTGTCCGACGGCACGGGCATCCTATGTCGCGTCGAAGTCTATCCGCTCCAGGTGGAACGGGAACTGTCCAAATGGCCCGAAGCGGGCGGCCGAAAGCGCAGGTGGATGACGTTGGCGGAAGCCGCCGCCGTCGCCTTCGAGCCCGGCCTCGCCAACTTCCTCTTTGGCCTCGACGACGAGGCGATATTGAGCACGCTGAATCCGCCGAGACAGCCGGAGCCCCTCTTTATGCGGTGAACCCGAGGGGCCCGCGTCACGCGGCCGATGAGAGCCTAAGCCGCAGCGTTTGGTTCGACTTCGGCATGATGCCGCTGCAGGGCTTCGCGCAGCATCGCTTCCCTGCCTTCATCGAAGGAGGTTTGGAGAACCGTGCCGCCGGTCCCCTCGACGGCCTTCAACACCTTGTCGACCGTCAACTTGCGGATGAGAAGAAACAGCGCGGCGTTCCCCGGCTGCAAGGTATTGCCCAAATCCCTGACGAACTGGTCGTCAATGCCCACGTCCGTCAATGCACCCGCGAGTGCCCCACTCGCCGCCCCGATTGCTGCTCCACCGATTGGCGCCAGGGGACCGAGCGGGAACAGGAACAGCGTGCCGATCAACAGGCCCCACAGGCTGCCGCCCAAGGCGCCGGGCACGGTGGGACGGATCAGCTGGTTGAGCTTGATGTGTCCTCTTTCGTCCTTCACGGCGATGACGGCGTCGGCAAGCTCAATGAGATACTCCTCCTGCAGGTGAAGAAGTTTTTGCCTCATCTCCTCTGCCTTCTGCTCGTCGGGATAAACGATAACTACGAGATCGGCCATTCACGCCTCCTTTTGGTCTGTTGAAACCCGGACTGAAGGAAACGCCGCGTGATGAACGTGACGCCGGGACACGGCATCGTGCGCGGCAGCATTGTTCCATGATTTGCTTCCCCAGCGCGACCTCTCGCGGCTTGACGTGAAATGAGGGGTGCAAGAGGAACTTCCAGCACAATTGCTGAAGAACTGCTTTTGTTGCGGTGCTTCGCGAATAATTGAGGGCGCATGGCGGCGGGGCGGGGTGGCGCCCGGAGCGCGAGAAGTCAATATTGTAGACAATGGCGCGATGAAGCCCTAAACCGCGCAGGACAAAGCGTACGGGAGCCGATTATGTCCTTCCTGAGCAAACTGTTCGGTGGTGGCGGCACAGGCGGCGAGACCGGCCCGGCCAAGCCAGCCGCCGAAGAAGAATACAAGGGCTTCATCATCAAGGCGACGCCGATGGCGGCCGGCAGCGAGCATCAATTGGCCGGCACGATCGAAAAGCAGATCGACGGCGAGTTGAAGAATTACAAGTTCGTGCGCGCCGATCGCTTGGCGACGCGCGACGAAGCAGCTTTGCGGGCCATCGACAAGGGCCGGCAACTGGTCGACGAACAGGGCGACAGGCTGTTTTCGTAAGTCCCCGGCCGGGCCTTCGCCCGGTCCGTCGGGCACCCTCCGGGTGCCCAAATTATCCAGTGAAGCATTCGGCAAGTTTATGCCCGCCATGCGGCCGGGCCGCAGAATGGTTCGCCTTTCGCAAGGAGAGATCAAATGGCCAAGAAGCCCACGGCGCGGACCGAATTCGTGATGTTCGACGTCATCTATGAGGACGGCACCCAGCGTTCCAACCGCAAGGTCCCGGCGGAGATCCTGGGCGGGCTCGACGGTGACGAACCGGCCCGCGGCGCCATAATGGAGCAGGACCGGCTGATCGCCGAAAAGTCCGGCCTGCCACCGCTGCCGATCAAATCGATCAAGCGCAGCGGCAAATAGAGCGTCATCCACTTCGATGGAATTTATGGCGCTTGTGTTCTGTGCACTCAGCCTTACTGAGCGAGCCGGAAACAAAGATTCCCGCCTTTGCGGGAATGACCCGAGCGTTTACGCGCCGATCTCTGTGCCACACCGACGACGTCATTCCCGCAAGGGCGGGAATCTTTGTTGATTCGGCATAACTGGATCATGCACTAGGCGGTAACCGTCGGCCCGTCGCCCTTGAGCAAAGCCTCGAGCGCCGGCGTCATCGAGGGGCCGAGGGCCTTGTCGATCGCCGGCTTCACCACCGTGCCGAACAGTTCGATCGATTTCATGATCTTGTCATGCGGCAGGGTGCCCACCGACAATTGCAGGCCGAAGCGGTCGTGCTTGAACCATTCGTGCTGCGCCAGGATCTTGTCGATCACCTGCTGCGGCGAGCCCATGAAATAGGCGCCTTCCGGCCGGGCGCCGGCCTCGAATTCCGCCTTGCCGCCGGGGCGCCAGCCGCGCTCCTGGCCGATCCGGGCCATGACCGCGTGATGGGCGGGGAAGGCGATGTCGATCGCGTCCTGCGAATTTTCGGCGATGAAGCCGTGCGACGAGATGCCGATGGGGAGCTTTGCAGGATCGTGCCCCGCCTTGGCTGCCGTAGCGCGGTAGAGCTTGACGAGGGGCTGGAACTGCTGGGGATTGCCGCCGATGATCGCGATCATCAGCGGCAGGTTGTAATAGGCCGCGCGTGCCACGGAATTGGGCGTTCCGCCGACGGCGATCCAGAGCGGGAGCGGCTGCTGGATCGGCTTAGGAAAGATCTCGATGCCGGGAATAGGCTTGGTGTGCTCCGATCCGGGCCAGTTCACCTTGCCGCCCTCGCGGATGGCCAGCAGCTCATGGAGCTTTTCGTCGAACAGCGCATCGTAGTCGCTGATATCGTAGCCAAACAGCGGAAAGCTCTCGATGAAGGAGCCACGGCCGGCCATGATCTCGGCGCGCCCATTGGACAGCAGGTCGAGGGTGGAGAACTGCTGATAGACCCGGATCGGATCGTCCGAGCTCAAAACCGTAACGGCGGTGGAGAGGCGAATGTTTTTCGTCCGCGCGGCGGCGGCGGCGAGAATGGTGATGGGGGCCGAGGCGGTGAAATCGGGGCGGTGGTGCTCGCCGAGGCCGAAATAGCCGAGACCCAGTTGGTCGGCGAGCTCGATTTCCTCCAGCAGATCCTTGAGCCGGTCGGCAGGCGACTGGAGCACTCCCGTTTCCGGATCGGGGGTGTTTTCGGCGAAGGAGAAAAGGCCGAGCTGCATCTGTTGCTCCATGACTGACAGGCGGTGATTGCCCGCTAAATCGGGCGCAGCCCGCCCGGAAGCAAGGCGGCACACCGATGTGACCGGCCGCCGGGATCCGGAACAGAAAAGCCCCGGCGCGAAGCCGGGGCAGCATGCCTCAGAGGGAGGAGCTGAGGCGTGGGCTTACGGAGTCGTGGTGGCCGGGGCCGGCGTCGACGGCGTAGAAGCCGGCGGAGTGGCGGCTGGAGGAGTGGCTGCCGGAGCCGGGGTTGATGGCGTCGAGGGCGCCGTTGTGCTCCCCGAGGGAGCCGGGGTCGCCGGGGTCATGGTCGAGGGTGTCGTGGTAGTATTGGGCGTGCTCGGCGTCGGGTTGCTGCCGGACGGACCCGAGCTGGACGGAGCGGTCGTCGTCACCGACGGCGACGTGCTGGTGGTCGGTGATGTCGAGCGACCCGCGAAAACGAAATACGCAATGATAATCAAGGCTGCAACAATAATGGCGCCGATAATCCAGCCCGCGGATGTATTGGCGTTGCGGGTGTAGACATTTTTGCGGCTGCCATCGGCGTTATAATCGCTATCACGGTCATGCATAGCCATGATCTAGCTCCTAGGTTCGAGTGCCGTAGCTGAAGAAACGTGACGCTCTGTGAATCGTTCCTATAAATGTCTGCCCCACTTGGCCCCTCACTTGGTCACTCGAGGCAAATAGCCGAAACGGACTTTACCACTCATCGCGGCATCAACTCGTGGCGGTGATATGGCGATCTGGCTGCTTTGGCTGGGAGTTGGCTATCGCGCGGCGTTGATGGGCGAGCATGATTCCGCGCAATATGTCGGGCGCACGACAAGTGCTTTGGGGGGCGGGGCCGCCGATGCGGCCCTGGACGGAAGGGCAATGAGCGGTCTCGATCGGGAATTGGTGTTTTCCGCGCTCGGCGATAGCAGTCGCAGGCGGCTGCTCGATCGCCTGCGGGTCGAGAATGGGCTCACGCTGAGCGAACTCTGCGATGGCCTCGACATCACCCGGCAGGCCGTGACCAAGCACCTCAAGGTCCTTGAGGCAGCCAACCTCGTGGTGGCGCGCCGCCGCGGACGGGAAAAGCTGCACTTCCTCAACCCCGTGCCCATCAATGCTGTGGCCATGCGCTGGCTGCGGGAATTCGACGCCCTGCCGCTCGACGTGCTGGCCGCCCTGCCGGCGGAGGGCAACAGAGACTGAAGTCGGGCATTGCCAGGGGCGCGCCTTGGTATCGACAGCATTGTTGTCCATGCGAGCGCATCGAAATGTACAGGCGCATGGGACGGAGACATTGATGCAGGGACAGATCTTGCAGGTCGGCAACAATGCGGGCGGAGGGTTGATCCTCGGCGACGATGGCAGCCGCTATCAATTTGCCCTTGCCGAGTGGCGGGTTGCCGCGCCCGCCATGGTCGGCATGGCCGTCGATTATGTGCCGAGCGGCGACTTTGCCCGCGAGATCTATCCCCTGCCCGCGATCGCCGGGCCCAGTGCCCCGGCGCGACCAAGCATCGACCAGTCCAATTCGGCGCTGCTCGGCGTCGTTGCCGTCGGTTGCCTGCTGTTCGGCTTCGTCGTGCCGGTGCTGCCGACATTCGCCGCCTTCGTCGTCGGACTGATCGGCGCCGGCGCCGCGAAGCGGACGGGCGACGGCGCCGGTCTCGTCCTTTCGCGCCTCGCCTGGATCGGCGCGCTGCTGATCCTTTTGGCCGAGGCGGCGCTGGTGGCCACCGGTTTCGGCCTCGTGATCCATCTTATCCGGGAAATCCTCAGGACGAGTTGGGGCGTGCTGATCTGAATTTTTCGCGCGAGCGCAAAATGAGAAAGGGCCGGGAATTGCTCCCGGCCCTTTCGTTTATCAGGAGAGCACGGGCGAGGTGCCATCACGGTGTCGGCTTTGGTCGCACGCCTCGCCACATCGTCATCCCCGGGCTTGACCCGGGACCCATGCTGCCTTTCCAGTAGGCAGAGTGGCTTGGCGAGGCGTCATGGGTGGCCGGGTCAAGCCCGGCCATGACGAAGGAAGCGCGATGTGTGCTTCAAACCCTGGCTCTGCTTTTCTCAGTAGCTCTGGTTGGCAATCGTTACCAGCGGCGTGATCCGCCGGATGGTGACGCGGCGGTTGATCCGTTCGGAACCATCGGTCTGGATCTTGAGGAAACTCTCGCCATAGCCCTGGGTCGCCAGGTTTTCCGGCGGGATGTGGTAAAAGTCCGTGAGAACCTGGGCGACCGTTGCCGCGCGCTCGTCGGAGAGCGAGAGGTTGGAGATGGCCGAGCCCACCGCGTCGGTGTGGCCCTCGATGAGGAAGGTCTCCGCCGGGTTCTTTTCCAGCAGCGCCTCCATCGCGTCCGCCACATTGGCGAGGTTTCCGACCTGGTCCTGGGCGATCGTGGCGGCGCCGGTATCGAAAGTCAGGTCGCCGATCTCGAGCCGGGGCACCATGTCGCGAATACGGGCTGAGCGCTTGACCTCATCGATCGAATAGAGGCGCTGCACGTGCTCGACCGGCGGCCGGGCGAAGAATTGCTGCAGCTGTTGCTCGTCGGCATTGTCGGCATCGAGCACATAGTCCTCGGGCGGAATGTCGAGCTGCAGCGGTGGCAATTCGTCGCCGGGATCACGCCAGTCGAGCAGATCCTGATCGTGCTGGGAGTCGAAATAGGCCAGCACCACTTCGCGGTTGTTCCGGTCGAAGCGCGAGCGGCGAAGGATGTCGCCGTTGCGATTGTAGATGGTGACGACCCTGACGCCGTCCGGCCGAAGGATGGTCTCGCGATAATTGCCACCCGGCAGCCGCTCGTAGTTCGTGCGGTCGTCCGGACGGCCGCCGATGCGGCGCTGGTCCTGCGCCGGGCTGTGGATGATCATCTGGTTGCCAAGCTGCACGATCGTGCCGAGCCCGAGCCCGATGGGGTTCTGGTTATCGCGTGGCCCGCCGGGCCGTCCGTGATCGGGGCCGTTGCCGGCCATGCCGCCGGGGCCGAACTCGCCCGGGCGTGAGCGGTCCTGCTGCCGGCCGCCATTCTGCATGCCGGGGCCGGCATTGTTCTGCCCGTTGTTGTTGATGATGGTGACGTTGGGCGGCAACTGGATCTGCGGCGCCGCGGCACCGGCCGTGATCTCCTGGCCCTTGGCTTGGTCGATCGGGTTGACCTTAACCTGTCCGAGATCGGACTGGGCAGCCTTGTCGTCCTGCGGCGGCGGCAGGTTGCGGGCCGGGCGGCCCTGGCCTTGCCGTTCGCCGCGCTGGGCAGCGGAGCCCTTTCCAGCCTGCTGGTCCTTGGCGCTGTCGAACAACGGCGCAACTTCATCCCGACTCACGCCCTTGGGCAGGTTCGGAATGTTTTCCACCGGCTGTTGCGCGGTCGAAGCTGCAGGGGCAGGCGCGCCGCCTTGGGCCTGGCCCGGCTGGCCGGCGCCAGCGGCGGGCTGGTTGGCCTTGCCCTGCTGCGTATTGATGGCGTGGAAGGCATCGCACTGCGCCGGAGTCTTGATCCCGGCCGCGACGCATTCCCTATCCAGCCGACCAGTCTGCTGCCGACGGCCAGGTGCCGCCGTCTCGGGAGCGGCACCGGGCTGGCCGGCCGCAGCGGCGGGCGGCTCGTTGCCGGGTTGAGCGGGCTGCTGAGCGCCGGCCTGCGGCGCGGCCGACCTGCCCTCCGGGGCCTGGCCCTGCTGGTCGGCGCCGGCAGTGGGCTGGCCCCTCCCCTTTTGGGGAGCCGTAGCGGGCTTGCCATTGCCTTCACCCGCAACGGGTTTTGTTGGTTCGGCCGGCTTGGGCGCAGGTTGCTCGCTCTGCACGACCTTAGGCTTGGAACTGCCGGCGCGGAGGGCGTCGCATTCGGCCTGGGTGGTGATCCCCGCGGCTACGCACTCACGTGGCAGGCGGGGGCGGCGGGTCTGATCGCCCTCCTGGGCCGAGGGGGCGTTCCGCCGCGCCGCGGGCGCATTCGCCGGCGGATTTTCAGCCGGCGTCGCTTCCTGCGACGACTGTGCGGGATTGCGCATGACGAACTGGTTGCCCGGCCCACCACGGGTTTGCCCCTCGCCTGGTGCGGGCTGCTGCTGGTCCGGTGCCTGGCCCTGGGCGCGGCGGCCGCGCTGCGCGGGCTGTTCTGCAGGGGGCTGAGCGGCAGGTTGAGCCAATTGCGCCGGCTGGGCCGGGGGCTTCTCCTGGGACTGATTCCGCCCCGGCTGCCCTTTGCCGCGCCCGAGCACGGCCCGGCAATCGGCGGGATTGGTGGCGCCTGCATCGACGCAGGCCTGTGGTAATTGCGCGCCGCCGCCCTGCCCGCCATTGCCCTGGGCGTGGCGGGCGGCCCGGCCCTGGCCGTTATCTGCCGGCGCGTCCTGGGCCAGCGTAAAAGTCGGGGCCGAGAGTAGAAACAGCAGGCTCAGCGCCATTGCAGGCCAGTGTCGAAACTCTATCATAAGAATCCTTCCCGATATGGGCATTTTTCTGCAAGCATCGCGCTCTATTCCTGAACGCCGCCTGAATGCCTTTGTCTTGGTTCTCTTCCGCAACAACTCTCGTTGCGCGTTGTCAGAAACGCTTGAATTCTGGCGTGGTTGCGACGATCTGCATGCATCTGGCGGCGGCTGTGCGCTTTTAGTCACACGCCGGTTCGGCTCAGTTCGACACAGTCCTGAGTTCCCAGACGACGGAGACATCGATGTCGAAGGTGAGTTGGCCGGCCTCGATGGGCGCCGCCCCTGCCGCCGGGGCCATCGCTTTCATCATGACCGGCCGCGGCGGATTTACGCCCTGCGCCTCAGTGATGGAGAGGACCGATCCAAGCCGGGCGCCGGCCGCATCGGCATAGGTTTTCGCCTTGTCCTCGGCGTCGGCGAAGGCCGCCTTGCGCGCCTCCTCGAACAGCTTTTTGGGATCGTCCACGGAAAAGCTCACGCCATTGACGGTGTTGCCGCCAGCGCTGACCATGCCATCGAGGATTTGCCCGAGCTCGTCGAGCTTGCGCACCCTGACGCTGACCGTGTTCTGCACGGTGTACCCAACGATCCGCGGCGCGTCGCCATTGGCGGGTTTTTCAGGGTAGACATATTGCGGGTTGACCGAAAAGCCCGCGGTCTGGATGTCCCGCGGCTCGATCTGGGCCGCCTTGAGGGTCGCGATCAGGCTCGCCATCGCCTTGGTGTTGGCATCGAGCGCCTCGCGGGCGGTCTTGCCTTCGCTGGTCACCCCAGCTGTGACGGCGGCGGTATCGGGCGGCGCGACGACCTCCCCCTTGCCCTCAATTGAAATCGTCGGTTTTTGCGAGATCTCTTCCGCCATCGCGGGAGGAGCGAGCGAAGCAAGGACGACCAGCGACAAGACCGGCAAGATTCGGTGCATTCAGAATTTCCTCCCAGACGAATGTCACAGAAATTGCAAGCCATTACGTCACTAATGCGGCGTAGCTCACAGTGCAGGCTCGTCAAAGTGCTGCTACTTTATGCTGGATAGTGCGTTAGTCCGTTGACCTTGGCTTGGGGCTGCAGCTCAGAATGCAATTTATGCCGATCAGAGCGGAACACCCCGCCTTGCGCGATCCACACGCGGACGGAAAAGGCACGCTATATGGCGTCCAGGCGCTGCGCTTCATTGCGGCCGCGCTGGTTGTGATTACCCATGCGCTGAACCGCGAGGTGGTACTGTTTCACCCTGCCCCGCTCCCGCGGGCGCCGTGGATGGAAGCCGGCGTCGATATCTTCTTCGTCATCTCCGGCTTCATCATGGTCCACATCCTGACGGCGGATTCGAAGCCGGGCGCCTTCTGGCTGCAGCGCTTCACCCGGATCGCCCCGCTCTATTGGCTCGCAACGGCTATCGCTTTCATCGGCGGCCTCGTGGCGCCGGAGTGGTTTTTCGGACGCGCCGACTGGCTGTTTGCGCTCAAGAGCGCACTGTTCATGCCGCTCGGGGCCGGCTTGTGGCCGCATCCCCTGATCTCACCGGGCTGGACCCTCGTCTTCGAGTTTGCGTTCTATACCCTGCTGGCGTTCTGCCTGGTGGTACGGCGTCCGCCCTTCGCGCTCGCGATCGGAATCATCGTTGCCGCATTGATCGTCAACGCGCTGTTCAAAGGGCGGCTGCCGCTGCTCGGCTACTACTTCAGCGATCTGATGATGATCGAGTTCCTCTACGGCATGGCCGCAGCTGCGGTGGTCCGCCGGATTGGGTTGCGGCCGTGGCAAGGGCTTGTGCTGGCCCTGGTCGGATTGGTGCTGATCGCCCTGCTTTTCCCGGGCGGTATGCCCCGCGGCGTCCAGGTGGGACTGCCCGCCTTCCTTGTGGTGGTTGGCTTCCTCGCCAGCGAGCCGCTCTGGCAGCGCAACAAACCTATGCAGCAATTCGCGCGACTCGGCGACGCCTCCTATTCCATCTATCTCGTCCACTTCTTCTTCGTGACGGCGCTCGCCACGGCGTTCCAGAAGAGCCCGGCGCTGCAAAGCCTGGGTCCTCTCGCCTTCGTCACCCTGGCGGTGGCGTTGGGGTTGGGGGCTGGCGTCCTCGCCCACATCTTCGTCGAAAGGCCGCTGCTCCGGGCCGTGCGCGCCTTGCTGCCGGGCCGCGGGCGCAAGCGGTCCGCCCCTGCACAAACAGAGGTTGAGGCGAAGGTCTGAGGCACGTACCTAGATACCGAGCTTGCCGCTCGGCGCCCAAGGCGTTACGAAAGGGCGCGCCCGAAGCGAGCGGGCGATTTCGAGGATTTCTTTAATGGCGGACGTGATTGTTCCCGGCGACGGCGTGCTGGTCGGCCGGGCTATTGTGCCGGGGTTCAGTTTCCCCCGCGTGGTGACGGTGCGCGAGGGCGCGCTCTACGACATCACCTGGCATCTGGCGCCAACGGTGCGCGATATTGCCGAATTGCCCAACCCGGCCGAATATGTGCGGGACGCCGACGGCACCCGCATTGGCGACCTCGACGCAATTCTCGCCAATAGCTGGCACGACGAGCACAAGCCGTCATTGGCCTCGTTGCTGTCGCCGATCGATCTGCAGGCGGTGAAGGCGGCGGGCGTCACCTTCGTCGTCAGCCTGCTCGAGCGGGTGATCGAGGAGCAGGCGCGCGGCGACAAAGGCAAGGCCGACGCGCTGCGCGGCGATATCCTCAAGCTGATCGGCACCGACCTGTCGCAGCTCGTGCCGGGTTCGGACGCCGCCATGCAGGTGAAGGAAACGCTGGTCGCCCGCGGCGTCTGGAGCCAATACCTCGAAGTCGGCATCGGCCCGGATGCCGAGGTATTCACCAAGAGCCAGCCCATGTCGACCGTCGGCTATGGCGCCGATGTCGGCGTGCTGCCGATCTCGCAGTGGAACAATCCCGAGCCCGAGGTTGCCGTTGTGGTCTCGAGCGCCGGCCGGATCATCGGCGCGACGCTGGGCAACGATGTGAATCTCCGCGACGTCGAGGGCCGCTCGGCGCTGTTGCTCGGCAAGGCCAAGGATAACAATGCCTCGGCCTCGCTGGGGCCGTTCATCCGGCTGTTCGACGAGCATTTTACCCTCGACACGATCAAGCGGGCCGAAATCGCCCTGACCGTTACCGGCGAGGACGGGTTCAAGCTCGAAGGCCATTCCTCGATGAGCCAGATCTCGCGCTCGCCGGAGGCGCTGGTGGCCTCGACAGTCGGCCAGCACCACCAATATCCCGATGGCTTCGTGCTCTATTTGGGCACCATGTTCGCGCCGGTCAAAGATCGCGAAGGGCCGGGCAAGGGATTTACGCACAAGATGGGCGACATCGTCTCGATTTCGACGCCATCGCTGGGGATGCTCTCCAATCGCGTGCGCTACTCGACCGATTGTCCGCCCTGGACCTATGGCGCGAGCCAACTCATGCGCGATCTCGCCAAGGCGGGCCTGCTCTAGGGATTGCGCTGCGGTTGAGTCCCGGCGCCATTCCCGCAGGCGGGAATCCCTGTTCGAGACCGCCAACCGGCTACAAGGAAACGGAGATCCCCGCCTCCGCGGGGATGACCTGGTGTTAGGGTCGCCCCTCAGGAGGGCGCGAAGGAGTGAAAAACATGGCTGAGCTGCACAAGAACCTGATCAACGGCGAGTGGGTCGACGGCACGGCATCGCCCAATATCAATCCCTCCAACACCAATGAGGTGATCGGGGAATACGCGCAGGCGAATGTCGAGCAGACCAAGGACGCAATCGCCGCCGCCAAGGCAGCATTCCCCGCCTGGTCGCGCTCGGGCATTCTCGAGCGGCATGCGCTGCTGCGCAAGACCGCCGACGAAATCCTGGCCCGCAAGGAAGAGCTCGGGATGCTGCTCAGCCGCGAGGAAGGCAAGACGCTGCCGGAAGGCATCGGCGAAGTCACCCGCGCCGGGCAGATTTTTGACTTTTTCGCCGGCGAGGCGCTCCGGCTTGCGGGCGAGATGCTGCCGAGCGTTCGGCCGGGCGTCGGGGTCGAAATCACCCGCGACCCGATCGGGGTCGTGGGCCTGATCACGCCCTGGAATTTCCCGATCGCCATCCCGAGCTGGAAGATGGCGCCGGCCCTTTGCTACGGCAACACCGTCGTCATCAAGCCGGCGGACCTGGTGCCGGGCTGCACCTGGGCCATCGTCGATATCCTCAAGCGCAACGGCCTGCCCAATGGCGTCGTCAACCTGGTGATGGGGCGCGGCTCCGTTGTCGGCCAGACCATGCTCGACAGCCCGGACGTCAAGGCGCTCTCCTTCACCGGCTCGGTGGGCACGGGCAAGCGCGTCGCCGAAGCCAGCATCAAGGTGATGCGCAAGTTCCAGCTCGAGATGGGCGGCAAGAACCCGACTGTCGTGCTCGATGATGCCGACCTCAAGGTTGCGGTCGAATCGGTGGCGCAGAGCGCCTTCTATTCCACCGGCCAGCGCTGCACGGCGACCTCGCGCGTCATCGTCACCGAAGGCATTCACGACAAGTTCGTCGCCGCCATGATCGAGCGCATCAAGAACCTGAAGGTCGGCGACGCCATCAGCAAGGACACCGAGATCGGGCCGGTGGTCGATCCGGGCCAACTGAAGCAGGACACCGACTATATCGAAATCGGCAAGAACGAAGGCGCCAAGCTCGTTGCCGGCGGCGAACTGGTGAAGCGCGACAATCCGGGCCACTTCCTGCAGCCGGCGCTGTTCACCGATGTGCACAAGGACATGCGCATTGCCCGCGAGGAAATCTTCGGGCCGGTGCTCGGCGTGATCCGCGTGAAGGACTACGACGAAGCGCTGGCGACCGCCAACGACACCGAGTTCGGCCTCTCCTCAGGCATCGTCACCACCTCGCTGAAATACGCCACGCACTTCAAGCGCAACGCGCAGGCCGGCATGGTGATGGTGAACGTTCCGACCGCCGGCGTCGACTTCCACGTGCCCTTCGGCGGCACCAAGGGCTCAAGCTTCGGCGCCCGCGAGCAGGGCAAATATGCAAGCGAGTTCTTCACCACCGTGAAGACCTCGTACACGGCCGCGGGCTAATTTTGGCGCGGGTGGGGGCGTGGCGCCCCCTCATCCTAACCCTCTCCCGAGAGGCGAGGGGACGATGGAGCCGCGGAGCAAAGAAAACCCACGCCCCTCTGGGGCTTCGTAGCGATCAGAAATCGCTCCAGTGGAGCGATTTCCTCGGAGAGGGCCCTGAGCGCTATGCTCGAAGGGCAGGAGGGTGGCCGGCAGGCCGGTGAGGGGTAGCCCAGGGCACGAGGATCAGCTTGAGCGAAAACCTCATCGCCTTCTTTGACCGAGAAGCCGCGGTAATCGCCCCCGAACTGCTCGGCGCGGCTTTTCTCCATAACGGCGTCGGCGGTCGCATCGTCGAGGTTGAGGCCTATCACCCGAGCGAGCCGGCCTCGCACTCGTTTCCGGGCCCAACGCCCCGCAACCGGGTGATGTTCGGCCCGCCCGCGCGCATCTACGTCTACCGCTCCTATGGCATCCACTGGTGCGTCAATTTCGTCTGCGCCGATGCCAGCGCCATCCTCATCCGCGCAATCGAACCAACCGATGGCATCGAAACGATGCGCCGGCGGCGCGGGCTCGAGGATTTGCGCGCCCTTTGCTCGGGGCCGGGAAAAGTATGCGAAGCGCTCGGCATTACCGGCACCGACAACGGCAAGCCGCTCGGCGTGCCGCCCTTTTCGCTGACCCTCAAACCGGGGGACGGACCGTTCCACATCGGCAAGCGGATCGGCATCAGCAAGGCGGTCGACCTCCCCTGGCGCTTCGGCGTCAGGGGCTCGCGCTTCCTGAGCAGGAAATTTGCGACCGGTGAATAGCGAGCCGGCCCCAGTGACCACTGCCCCGTCCCGCCGAAAAACTTAGCGGATGACCAGCACGGGTACTGTGCTGCGGGTCAGCACCTCGTTGGTCTGGCTGCCGAGCAGCACGCGCTCGATGCCGCGACGGCCATGGGAGGCCATGACGATGAGGTCGATGTCGTTTTGGGTCGCGTAATCGAGAATGGCGTCGGCCGGAAGCTTGTTCGCAACGTAAACCCCCTTTGCCGGCACACCAGCCACCGCGGCTTCCCGCTCGGCCTCCCTGAGAACCGCCGCACCCGCGTCGGCCACGCTCTTTTCGCGCTCTTCGACCAGCGCGTAGTCGGTGATGGTAAAGCCGGTGGCATCGACGCCCATGGGCGCGAACGGCTCCGATGCGTTGAGGAGAGTGACCCTGGCGCCGAGCGCTTTGGCGAGCGCGAGCCCCTGTTCAAGACCCTTGTTCGAAAGCTCGGAACCATCCGTGGCAATGAGAATGGTGGAATACATTGAGATCCTCCTTAGCAACACTTCTAATATAGGTGCGGTGGGATACAGAGGTGACCCGCGGCGAAGAATTTTTGTGGGATCGCGCCCGAAAGCTGTGGCGAGGCAACACCCTGGCAACATCCCCACAAATCGCCTTGACCGCCGCGCCCACGAAACTCTAGTTAGCGGCGCGTGGGCCTGTAGCTCAATGGTTAGAGCCGACCGCTCATAACGGTCTGGTTGCAGGTTCGAGTCCTGCCGGGCCCACCAATGCCGCTTTCGGGCATTGGTTTTGCAAGAGTTTTTCTCCGTTTTGTCTCACTGGCTTTTTCGGCCCCCGAAAGTGAGACACTTTTCGGGGGACGGTGGTCGTCCAGGCGGGCGAATGCATTGACTGCTAGTCGCCTTTTGTTCGCTGCCCGAACGTAGATTTCGGCCGTTTCCATCTTCGTCCAACCGAAGATCGCCATCAGCTCCAAGGCCGTTGCGCCATGCTCGGCGTGCCTTGTCGCGGCCGCTTTGCGGAGACCATGGGCAGAGCAGTGCGGAAGCTCCGCTTGGTCGCACCAGTCACGGAATTTGTTGCCCAGGCCCTTAATTGAAAAAGAGGCGCCGCCATCGGTGACAAGGTATGTCAGGTCGCCAACAACTCCGGGGACCATCGCCTGTCGCAGCTCGTCTTGAATTGGAACGACGATCTCAACCGGCGAGCTATTTCGATTTTTGTAGGCCGTGAACGCGAGCATGTTCCCTTGCTCGTGCTGGCGCCCAACGCGAGCGGCGTCGGAAATACGGGCCCCTACCTGGAGCATGAGCTCCATCGCGAGGCGCGCCTTGGTCCCAATCGGGTGACGCTCGCGATATGGTTCCACCTCCGCAGATGTCCACGAGTGAAAACCCTTGCTCGGCGGCTGAATCTTCTCAACGCCTATCGCTGGGTTTGTCTCGAGGAGCTTCTTATCGATGGCCCAGTTGAACCACGCCTTGAGATATTTCACGAGTTTGTCGGCCGCCGCCGGGGTCGTAGCCCGCTTGCGTTGGCTCGCCTTGACGTCATCCCGGCGGTACTTCCGAAACGGCAAATGCCCGACTCCGGCTACGAACCGGCCCAGCACAGAGCGCTTGTCGCGCTTGGTGGCCTCGTCGAAAGCTGCAAATTCGTCCGACCTTAGGAATTGGTCCCACAGCCAGACGAACGTTTCCTCGCGCGGCGCCGTGGCCTTAGGCTTTGGCTTCCCGGCAAGCTCATTGAGCGCCTTGAAATAGGCATCCATGAACTCGGGGGTGATGTTGCCCTCGCGATCTTGGAAACGTTCGTTGATGCGGATTTTGCGATGTCCGGGCTTTCGAACGTAGTATCGGTGATTGCCCCGCGGGTCTGGGTCAAAAACGCAGTATTTAGGCGAGTTTTGATCACGCTACGACCCCGTCGAACGGATTGGCCTCGTCGTCGTTGTCGGCGTCACGAAGTGCAATCCAGGCGGCGCGCACCTGCTCTGTATCCCACAGCACCACGCCATCAATCTTGTGGCCCTTCGGCATCCGACCGAGAGCGATCCAATTCTTGAACGTCGACTCCGACACGCCAACCGAAGCAGCAGCCTCGTCGCACCGCATCGCGAAGCGCGGGATGGACGCTTCTCTGATGGATGTGCCGGCCATCGCTTAGATTGCCTCTCGTTTGTTGGCCGATGATACCACCGCCTTGGCGGCAGCGCAGGCTTCGGCGTATGCCGCTTCACCGTGGAGCGCTTTCCACACACTGACGAGGGTAGGCATGCCTACCCGGACGCTTACATTGCGGTCCGACCTATTCGGCGCCGCCATCTGCTTCTTGAAACCGGCCGCATCGAGAATGAACAGCATGCGGAACAACGTCTGCTTGCTCTGGTCGCCAGAGCCAGGTCGGACCGCGATCCGCTCGATTATCGCAGTCGTCCGCGAAAACGTAATGGAGATCTGATCGAACAGAACTAAGCCGGCTGCCATGGCAGTGAAGAATTGGCCGCCGTCTTCTCCGCCGTCCTCCGCGATCGCTGCCGCAAAATCCATGAGCAGACCCGGCACGCTATCGATAGTCCTCTCGAGAGCTTCGCCAAACGTCTCTGAGCGGGCGATGGAGCGATAGGGTTCGGTGCCGGCTAGGGCATTGAGGGCCGCAGCCATCGGACGAGCCTTAAGCGCGCGAAGCCTTTCGACCGTGTCCACGGCATCTCTAGCCGCCTCGCACCCCTCCAGGGCGATCATCAGATTCGCCGCATCGCGCGAGGTCATTTCGGATGCCCCGACGCCTCGCTTGGTAGTCGCGATGTAGCCGCCTTCTCGCACCACGCGGGCGAAGTTCCGGATCGTCGCATGGTCGCGACCATCTACCGCGAAGAACGCCTCACACAGTTCCGGAAGTCGAGCCATGGCATGCACCTCGATTTTGCATTCTGAAA